>NZ_JACJRY010000004.1:0-416552 GCF_014697485.1 Anabaena sp. FACHB-83
AATCTGGTACTTTTTTGAGTTCTGTGATTAAGCTGGTAGTCATTAGCACCCTGATTTAATACTGTTATCATCCTGATTCAACCATTTTTCTTTTGAGAATGAAACAGTCCTGCTTTTTAAGGGGGACTTGAAGAAAATTCCCCCCTTTTTAAGGGGGGTTAGGGGGGATCGAAATGCTACTAGGCAACTTGATAAGACTTGTGTGTACACCATAGGTAGGTTGGGTGGAGGAACGGAACCCAACATTCTCAAGACTGATGGAAAAAAGTAATGAGTAATGAATAATGAGTAATGAGTCAGAAATTTACTTATTACTCATGGTTTAACTCGCTTACTTCAAAAGTGCTGTGTGTGCAACTTTACATTCAATTGGTATAAGTTTATTCAAAAATCAAATCAGATTCTTATATTTATTCAGTTAGCAAACTAGGCGAAGTTAACACAAACACATCCCGAATACCTAACCCATCAACTTGCGGTTTAATGGGAGTCGTAAAATGGAAAAATTTATGGTCATTAACTAATAATAATTCACCAGAATTCAGCACTTTACTAAAAACTGGCTTTTCTTTTTTCGCTGTATATAAATGTGTTTCTCCACCTTGGATATTTTCTCTAGCCACAGAGAAGATCCCAATAAAATCTGTACCATCTTGATGGATACCCTCAGGGGCGGGATTACCCATATTTTCGGCGGAACAGATGGTTCTGATTTGATGAACTCCGATTTCTGCTTCTGGGTGCAGTTTACAAGAGTCGCTAAATGCTAAGACCATCTTTTTAAAGATATCAAGCTCAATAATGCTATCTTCTAATTCTGCAAATTCTCTTTTAATATCTCCCAATAAGGGGTTATATGTTTTGCTTTGGAAGAGGTAGCCATGCGGTAGTTTAATTAAATCATTCCCGGAAACGGTAAACCGGGATAATCTTCTTAAACGATAATTGCCCTTGATATAAGGATCAACTGGCAAATTATTAAAAAATGGCTGAAAACCTTCTGGATTAATAGAATTTACCTTTCTTAAGGTGAACAGAAAAGCATATTCTAATTCTGTTGATTCCCATACTTTTTGCATAGGATTGACCTGCTGATTAGGTTTAAATCCTCCGCTATTTTTCTTTCTCGGAGGCTTATACCACCGAGTATATGATACTTTTTATTAAACTGTCGTTAAATTGACTACAGAATTTGACAATTTGTGATAAAGCAATAACTTTGTAAAGAAGGTAGGAGTGAGGGGAACAAGGGAAGGGAGACAAGGAGGACAAGGGAGATAAGGGGGATTTTCGTCTTTTATTGCTTGACAAGGTTTGTTTGTAATATGTATACTACAAAGAGTCGGGTGAAAAAGTTTTCTATGATACAACCGAAACTGCAAATTACAGAACCACCCTTTCATTAGCTGGCGGTGTTGAATCATATTGCTAAATATAATTACGCAGGCACATTTGAAGCTCATATTACAATCTGTGCAGAGTCACCAGCTACAGTACAGCACTTTCAACAGATTTGTCGGCAGTTAAAGATTAAATGTATTTTGATTGAGTTACCTGTGGGAGTGGTGCGATCGCAACCAATGACCGCATCCCATCATCGGGGAACTTTGCCGGAAGTTTACACCGAAGTTTACCACCTTGCCCAAACAATTTCCCAGGCAGGTTTTTTGGTGACGCGGGTGAAAATTGAAGCAATGGTGTATAACCAAGACATCCCGGTGACAGATCAGGAAGTTTTGCAGCATCCTGCAAGCAATTATTTTGAGTTTCACATCAAAGCCTTGCTGGCAGATAATACCGACTTAGAAGCTTTGCGCCAACATTGTGCAGTCCAAGGCGCACATTTATCTAGCAATGCTTTTAAACAGAAAACTCATAGCCAACATCAGCGATTTATTACCTTACGGTTGTATGGAATAGGACGGAACGCGGCACAAGACCGCTTTCAGAAACTCCTGCAATCACTACGGTCAAAGGGTATTTCTTTAGTGCAACCACAGCAAGAATATACTGTGTTTGATAGCAACATCGGGCTTGATGCTGGCTGGTTGGGAGGTGTAAATAATCATGCTTGAGCAAATTTTACAGGACATTTCGCAAACAAGCGATCGCCCACTTGCAGAAGTCCTGAATTATCACCTCCTGGAAAGTCTTTTGCGTCGTGTTGCTAACTCCACTCACACCGCAGATTTAGTGCTGCGTGGCGGAATGTTAACACGGTTGTGGGTTCCCCCAGGGCATCGTATTGCAGTTGATGTCGATTTTCTGGGGTTATATCCCTTTGATATTGAAGCCACAACCAAACGCTTTCGGGAATTGCTGGCGACTGAAGGATTTAGTGATGCTGTGGTTTTTCATCTAGAATCCCTAGAATCTTATGGTATTTGGTTGGAAGATCCATTTCCTGGTGTGCGCCTGCAACTTGATGCTTCCGTACTAGATTACCGTCAAAAGCTGCAAATTGATGTCGGCTTTAACGATCCCCTCGTTCCCCCCGCCCAATGGATTGAATATCCTACCTTAGTGACAGCAGAACCAGTAAAACTTCTAGCCGCTAGACCAGAATTAATGGCGGGTTGGAAACTACACGGTTTAATTGAACAAGGTGCTAAACGCTGGCGCGGTAAAGATTTGTATGACCTGATGTTGCTGGCGACAGTAGTACCGTTAGATAAAACATTGTTGCCAGAAGCTATCAAAATAGCTTTTAGTAGTCATAATGCTGATTTGCAAGAAGTACTGACAATTCTCTCTCAACCCCAATGGTGGAATACAGGGAAAAATCGACGGAATTGGCGCTATTACTGCCGGAAAGTGCCGACACAAATCATGCCTGATGATTTTATGACTGTTGTGGCAAAAGTCACTGATTATTGGCGACCGATTGTTGCTAAACTGTAGCAAAGTGCTGAGGTAAGTCAAAAGGCAAAAATGAAGAATACTTTTGACTTCTGCGGCTTTGTCGGAATGCCTTCTGCCTTCTTGAATGTAAATTTTATGTGATGCGATCGCCAAAATTTCTGGGAATTATAAAGATAGGCAGTCGTAAAAAATATGTGTTTCACTGAAAGCTATGGCAGACTCTAATAGCACCCACACGCAACCGCTTTTGCAGGCTTTAGGTTATCAACTCCTTGAGCAAATCTATCAAGGAACAAAAACAATTGTTTATCGTGCGGTGCAAATAGAGACACAGCGCCCAGTAGTAATTAAGTTACTGCATCAAGATTATCCCAGTTTTAGTGAACTTGTACAATTTCGCAATCAATATACCGTCACCAAAAATCTGCCGAGCGCGGGTATTGTTCAACCCTTGAGTCTGGAATCGTTGGGGAACAGTTATGCCTTGGTTATGGAAGACTTTGGCAGTATTTCTTTAGAGCAGTACCTCCAACAACAGCCCCTCTCACCGACTGAGACGCTGGTTATTGCCATTCAAATAGCAGAGATTCTCCATCACCTGCATCAACATCGAGTCATCCATAAAGACATTAAACCAGCCAACATTCTCATCCACCCAGACTCCAAACAAGTACAACTCATCGACTTCAGTATTGCTTCCCTGTTACCCAAAGAAACCCAAACCATCCAAAATCCCAATGTGTTAGAAGGCACTCTAGCTTATCTTGCGCCAGAACAAACAGGACGGATGAATCGGGGGGTTGATTACCGAGCAGATTTTTACGCTCTGGGTATCACACTGTATCAGTTGTTAACTAGACAATTGCCATTTATCAGTGAAGACCCATTGGAGTTGATTCATTGTCACATTGCTCAAGTACCGATGTCGGTAAATCAGGTGAATCCCGATGTACCGCAGATGGTAGCTGCAATTGTGGCTAAACTAATGGCGAAAAATGCCGAAGACCGTTATCAGAGTGCCATCGGACTCAAATATGATCTGGAACATTGTTTGAGCCAGTACAAAGAAACAGGCACAATTGCGGAATTTAAACTAGGACAGAGAGATTTGAGCGATCGCTTCATCATCCCCGAAAAGCTCTACGGTAGGGAAACCGAAGTACAAGTCTTACTCGATGCCTTTGAGCGGGTAGCCGTTGGAACTACAGAATTAATGCTGGTGGCGGGTTTTTCGGGGATTGGGAAAACTGCCGTCATCAATGAAGTCCACAAACCCATTGTCCGCCAGCGTGGTTATTTTATTAAAGGTAAGTTTGACCAGTTCAATCGCAACATTCCCTTGGGTGCTTTTATGCAAGCCTTTCGGGATTTAGTCGGGCAATTGCTCAGTGAAAGTGATGTCCAATTGCAACACTGGAAGACTCGGATTTTAGCAGCATTGGGAGAAAATGCCCAAGTGATTGTAGAACTGATTCCCGAACTGGAAAGGATTATTGGTATACAACCCCCAGCACCGGAACTATCAGGAACCGCAGCCCAAAATCGGTTTAATTTATTGTTCCAAAAATTCATTCAAGTCTTCACCCAGCCCGAACACCCGTTAGTGATGTTTGTGGATGATTTGCAATGGGCAGATTCGGCTTCCTTGAATTTGATTCAAGTGTTAATGTCTGAGTCGCAAACGGGCTGTCTATTAATGCTGGGTGCTTATCGGGATAATGAGGTGTTTGCTGCCCACCCATTGATATTGACTCTCAATGGTATAGAAAAAGCTGGGGTAAAAATCCACACCATCACCCTACAACCCCTGAGTTTCAATAGTCTCAATCATCTGATTGCCGATACCCTTTATGCTCCTGCATCTTTAGTGCAACCACTTACAGAACTGGTCATGCAGAAAACTCAGGGTAATCCCTTCTTTGCGACGCAGTTTTTGAAGGCATTACATCAAGACCAGTTAATTACCTTTGACTCGAATGCAGGATATTGGCAGTTTAATATTGTGCAAGTGCGAGATGCAGCTTTAACCGATGATGTTGTTGAATTGATGGTGCAGCAATTACAAAAACTGCCGGAAACAACCCAAGAGATTTTAAAACTTGCGGCTTGTATTGGCGCACAGTTTGATTTAAATACACTGGCGATTGTTTCGCAGCAATCCCAAACAGAAGTAGCAGCAACATTGTGGAAAGCCTTACAGGAAGGTTTAGTTCTGCCTCAAAGTGATATTTACAAATTTTATTTGGGGGAAAATGAGGTGAATCAGCACACCCCACAGGAAACCCTCAATTATCGGTTTCTGCACGATCGCGTCCAACAAGCAGCTTATTCTCTGATTTACGATGAGCAGAAAACCTCAACTCACCTGCATATCGGACAATTACTGCTACAAAATTCCTCGGAAACGGTAAAACAGGAAAAATTGTTTGATATTGTTGAGCATTTGAATTTAGGACAATGCCTAATTAGTCAACCAAGCGATCGCCAAGAATTAGCTCAACTCAATTTGCAAGCTGGAGTTAAGGCCAGAAATTCTACAGCCTATCCAGCAGCCAGGACTTATTTACAAACAGGAATTACTTTATTAGAAAGCAACTGTTGGCAACATCAATATGAATTGACTTTAAATCTGTATATTACATCTACTGAAGTCAGTTATTTGAATGGCGACTTTGAGGGTATGGAACAGCAAGCAGCATTGGTGTTACAGCAAGCGCAAACAGTTCTAGACCGCGTGAAAATTTATGAAATTCAAATTGCTGCCAACACTTTACAAAGTCATGTCTTAGAGGCGATCGCTGTGGGCAGAACAGCTTTATCCCTATTGGGAATTGAACTACCTGAAGAAGCCAACGACACCAAGATTGCTACAGCACTACAAACCCTCAGCACCCAGTTAGCAAATATTCCAGTAGAAACATTGGTCGATTTACCAGTTACCAATGATAGTGTTACCCAAGCAGCAATGCGTATTATGGGCATCTTATTTCCACCAATGATTCAGGGTATGCCCAGTTTATTACCTTTGCTAAGTTCCAAGATGGTCAGTCTATCTTTGCAATCGGGAAATACAGTATCATCAACTATCGGCTATGCCATACACGGATTAGTCATGTCTGCCTTTTTAGCAGATGCAGCTACAGGCTATGATTTTGGCAAAGTTGCTTTAAATTTACTCGAAAAATATAATACCCCAGAGATTAAGCCCATCGTGATGTTTCTGTTTGGCAGCTTTATTCAACTCCATAAAGAGCCATTGCAGAACTCAATCCCAACCTTGAAAACAGCTTTTGATGTGGGGATGGAGACTGGTAATTTTATGTACGCTGGCTTTTCCTTAGCTATCCACAGCAATTGCCGATTTTTTAGTGGTGAAGAATTGAGTGGTTTTGTGCAAGACATGGCTCACTATAGTCTGGCTTTAGCTCAGGTGAAACAATATGCGGCTCAAGCCTATATAGATTTAGGAAAACAAACAGCAGAAAATTTTATTGAAATAGTGACTCAACCACATTGTTTAACCGGAAATTCTTACAATGAAACAGTGATGCTGCCTAAGCACCAGCAAGATGGGGATGGAACAGCGATCGCAGAAGTCTATATATATAAGTTATTACTGGCTTACTATTTTGGTAATTATCAAGATGCAATTCATTATGAGGCTCAAGCACAGTCTTACATAGCAGCTTTATCAGGCACATTTTTCGTGCCTATTTTTTATTTTTATGCAGCCCTGACTCATTTGACACGCTTACCGGTTCAATCAGAACAGGATCAAGATGAAATTTTGGCAATGGCTCAAACCCATCAAACGACTCTGGCTCAATTTGCACATCAAGCACCCATGAATCACCAACATAAGGTAGATTTAATCGAGGCAGAAAAGCAACGGGTGTGGGGTGAAAATTACCTAGCCGCAGATTTATATGATCGCGCCATTGCAGGAGCAAAAGCCAACGGATTCATCCAAGATGAAGCCTTAGCCAACGAACTCGCCGCCAAATTCTATCTCAACTGGGAGAAAGAGAAAGTCGCCGCAGGTTATATGCAAGAAGCCTACTACTGTTATACCCATTGGGGAGCTAAAGCCAAAGTTGCTAACTTAGAAACCAGCTATCCCAATCTGCTTCGCCCCATCTTGCAACAGACACAAGCATCTACGAGCATTTTGAGTACCCTAGCAACGATTTCCCCGTTAACTGTATCTAGTCATACCAGCGATCGCAAGAGTTCCAGTAGTACCAACATTAACCAGTCCGTTGATTTTGCCACTATCCTCAAAGCCTCTCAAGGACTTTCTAGCACAATTCAATTAGATGAACTTTTACATCAACTCACCCAAATCATTCTGCAAAACTCAGGCGCAGATCGCTGTGCCTTGATGTTGCTGAGTGAGACTGGAGAATGGCAAGTGCGGGCAATGGCTACTCCTCATGAAACACAACTATGTGCTGAACCACTCACTAATAATCCTTATGTACCAATAAAGTTGATTTATTACGTCAAAAACACCCAAGAAGTTGTGGTGATTGACAACATGGAAACTAGCTTACCTGTGATTGGGGAATATCTCAGACAACACCAGCCCCAAAGCTTACTATGTTTGCCCTTGCTCCATCAAGGGCATTTAATTGGCATCTTATATCTCAACAATCAACTTACCAGTGGAGTATTTACTGAAGAGCGGATTTTAATTCTCAATTTCCTCTGCACCCAAGCGGCAATTTCCCTGGAAAATGCCCGACTTTATCAACAGTTGGAACACTCACTCCAAGATGCTCAACAAAAGTCGCAGGATTTAGCAGAAGTTTTGGCACTTTCCAATGGACAACAACAAATTTTGGCGTTGATTGCCCAAGGGGTTTCCTTAAACACGATTTTAGAAGCAACTGTCCGATACATTGAAAGCCACGTTCATCATCCAGCCTATTGTTCCGTTTTGCTGATTGATACCGAAGGGCGATTATGTTATGGCGCAGCACCCAGTTTGCCAGCAGGCTACAATGCCATAGTTGATGGGGCTAAAATTGGCCCAGAAGTTGGTTCTTGTGGAACTGCCGCCTATTGCAAAGCATCTGTTACAGTGACAGATATTGCTACCGATCCCCTCTGGGCTAATTATCAATTCGCCTTAGACTTTGGTTTGCGGGCTTGTGCTTCGACACCCATTTTAGGTGCGGAAGGACAGGTGCTGGCTACCCTGGCTATGTATCAGCCTGTAGCTGGGGAATTTACCCTACATGACCGCCAACTGATGGAAGTTGCCACCTATCTTGCCCGCATTGCCATTGAACGCCATCAAGCAGATGTAGAATTGCAAAATACTCAATTACAAGTACTACAAAGCGAAAAAATGGCATCTCTGGGAAATCTGGTGGCTGGGGTTGCCCATGAAATCAACAACCCCATCGGTTTCCTGAATGGCAGTATCAGCAATGGCCAAGACTACGTACAAGATTTACTGGGACATTTAGCCCTTTATCAACAGGAGTATCCCGAACCAAACAAGGTAATTCAAAACAATGCTGACAAAATAGACTTGGAATTTCTGGCGGAAGACTTACCCAAGTTACTCCATTCGATGAAAGGTGCAACGAATCGGATCACAAATATCAGTACAAGTCTGCGTACCTTCTCCCGTGCTGATACCGAATACAAAATCTCTGCCAATCTCCATGAGGGACTTGATAGCACATTGTTAATTTTGAAATATCGCCTCAAAGCCAACGAACACCGTCCAGAGATTCAAGTTATCCAAGAGTTTGACGATTTACCCACAATCGAATGCTTCCCTGGACAGTTAAACCAAGTATTTATGAATCTCTTGGCTAATGCCATTGATATGTTTGACGAAATGGCGCAAACTCAATCCTTCAAAGAACTAGAAGCCAATCCCCAAATCATTACTATCCATACTGAAGTTAGATCAAAGCAGGTATATATCGGTATCCGCGATAATGGCAAAGGTATGACACAAGAAGTACAAGAGAAAATTTTTGAGCATTTATTTACTACTAAAGCTGTGGGTAAAGGTACGGGTTTGGGATTAGCGATCGCTCGTCAAATTGTGGTAGAAAAACATGGTGGCAGACTGGAAGTACAGTCCCAGTTGGGTCAAGGTAGCGAGTTTTGCATCTACCTGCCGATTGGTGAGGAGTGCTGAGTTATCAGTCCCATATTCTCCCCACTCTCCCTTGTCTGTCTCATTCATATCTCAAACAAGACTCCCACACTACCCTTGATAATGTTGTGTAGAGATGGGTGGTAAGTAGCGTTTTCGCCGACTTTGAATGCTTTTCCACAGTAAGACACCAGCAAAAATTAAAGTGGATAGCAAAACTACACTAGCGCCAGACGCAATATCTAAGTAGTAGCTGAGGTAAATTCCCACAAATGCGATCGCTGCGCCTAAAATGCCAGAAATAATCATAATATAACCAAAGCGATCGCTCAACAGTCGCGCAATGGAAGCTGGAATCACTACCGCAGAGATAATTAATGTCACTCCCAAAATATTTAATGTGGCGACTAACAAAGTTGCCAGCATTAAAGCAAATAATGTATCCATCACCACCACTGGTACACCATGCACCTGTGCTACTTCTCTATCAAAACACCAAAACAACAAAGGGCGATAAAATACAAACACTAAGCCTAAAATCACAATCGATACTACCGTCACAAACCACAAATCTGTAGGAGAAACGCCCAAGACATTGCCAAATAAAGCCGCTTCAAAGTTTTGGCTAAATTTGCGATAGGTACTAATTACCGCGACACCCAAAGCAAAACTCGCTGTGGTGACAATTCCAATGGCAGCATCAGAATATACTTTGCGACCTGTAAGATATTGGATAAGCAAGGCGGCAGCAAATCCCCAAATTCCCGAACCAATATAAAAATTTAGCCCTAAAACATAGCTCAACACTGCTCCGCCCAAAATAGCATGGGAAAGACCATGAGCAATGTAACTCATCCGGCGCGTAATGATATATACACCCATCACACCGCACAATAGCCCCGCCATCATCCCCACAATGACAGCACGGCTAAAAAATTCATAAGCAAAAGGTTTAAGTAGAAATTCCATGTATTTAATAAGTTTGGTAGTTATTGTATTTAGGACTTACGCAACTATCATATTTTTTCTGTAGGGTGTGTGACGCAACGAGAAGATTTGAACGTAGTTATAAGATTTATAGCGTCACACACCAACCGCCAATTGTGACACTTACGTAAGTCCTGTGTATTTACCAATAACGAGTGACTGCGTAATTGTCTAAAACTGCATCTGCACTAATGATCGGAATCTTTTCTGTGATTGCTTGAGCAACTAAAAGCCGATCAAAGGGATCTTTATGATGAAATGGTAAATTAACAATCGCGGCTGTATGAGAAACTTTAATAGGTAATATTTCCAATTCGTTGACGTAGATTTGACGCTCAATCCAGGTAGCAAAGCTTTCAGGAATTTGATATTTACCAATACTAACTTTGATAGCAATTTCCCAATAGGAAACAGGACTTAGTAAGATGTCATTCAAAGGATCAACAATCAAATTACAAGCAACTTGACTAAGAGAGCGATCATTAAGTACAAACCAAAGAAATGCCTGAGTATCGAGTAACAACTTCACGGCATATAATTTTGAAAGTCTTCTAAGTGGGTTTCATCGTCAGACAAAATAGTTAAAGTTCCGATCGCACTACCGGGCTGTCGTGGTTTACGCAGTGGCGGAAGTTCGGCAATTAGTCTGGCGACAGTGCGATCGCCTGTAATAATTTCTACTTCTTCACCAGGTTGCAGACTAGCAATCAGTTCGGCTAAACGAAGTTGTGCTTCTGTTAATGGAATTCGTGTCATTGTTTTGGGTTTTGATACCATTGCTTTTGTTTAATTTTACAGTTATCGATAATTGGACGATGAATCATCGGAAAGCTGACAAAATAAACTTTTTTGGGTTGCTTTTGCTAATTGCTACTACTTGAAGATTTAGAATTATGTCCGTTGTGGCTTGAGGGAATTTTTCTGAGAATATCGGGTAAATTGTCTTGCATTTGATGGCGTAACGAAGTACCTGCATTAGCAATCAAAATGCGATCGCTTTGATGAAATACCACCATTTCTGCACCAAAGGTCTGCTTTAAAATTGCAGGTGTAAACACATCGCTGGGTTCACCTTGGGCAATAACACTGTGATTAAAACACACTACCCAAGGTAAATGAGTCGCTACCGAATTTAAATCATGGGTGGAAAGTAGAATTGTTAACCCTTGTTGATTTAGTTCCGCCAACAAATGTAATAATTCATGCTGCACTCGTAAATCAGAACTACTTGTTGGTTCATCTAACAGAACAATTTCTGGTTCACCAACTAACGCCCTAGCAATAAATACCCGTTGCTGTTGTCCACCAGATAACTCACCAATGGGACGATTAGCAATGTGCGCTATTCCTACCCGTTCTAATAAAGCTTTAGCTATAATGCGATCGCGGTATGATGACCAAGGTAAAAATTGCTGTTTGCGGTAACGTCCCATCATCACTACTTCCAGTGCAGTTACCGGAAAATTCCAATCTACTGTTTCTACTTGCGGGACATAACCCACCTTTGGCGGCGCGGTTCCCGGTTTTAAACGTTTTCCACGAAACCAAATTTCTCCCGCCCAAGGTTTAACTAACCCTAATATGGCTTTAATTAGAGTAGTTTTCCCACTACCCGAAGGCCCCACTAAACCAGAAAGTTGCCCAGGATATAAGCACAAATTGACATTCGTCAACACTGGTTGAGTTTGAAAACCACAGGTAAGATTTTTAATTTCTAATATTGTTTCCATGCAAATTAAGTAATTGAAGTATGAAGTGTGAAGTGGGGGATGAGGGAGACAAGGAAGCAATCTTTCTACCTTGTCTACCCCCTCTACCTTGTCTACCCTCTCTACCTTGTCTACTCCTCACTCCACACTTTGTTATTTATTAGCCGTGGTAGCTGGGCCGACGACATTGGTAGTATTTAGCTTGTCAACTAATTGAGGATTTCCGCCCAGATTTGCGGCCATGATTCGCAGATTGTTTGCCATCATGCCAATGTAAGTATGCTGGGGATTAGTATTTTCTATGGCATTAGCTGATCCCGTTCCTGGTAATTCATCATCAGAGGTATTGGCTATTTTGACTTTGGCTTCTCTGGCAATTTGTTCTTCAACTTTGCTGGGGTAGACTTCTGAACCAAAAATTGCAGGTACTCCAGATTTGCGAATTTGGTCGATGAGTTTGGCAACATCTTGGGCGGAAGGTTCTTTAAAATCAGATGGTTGAATTGCGCCGATAACTTCAAAGCCATATTCTCTAGCCCAGTAAGCCCAAGAGTCGTGGTATGTTAACAGTTTGCGATTTTTAGCAGGAATACTCGCCACCACTTCACGGGTAACTTTGTCTAATTCGTCCAGACGTTGCAAGTAGTTCGTCAAATTTTTCTCGTAGTATTCTTTCCCTTCGGGGTCTAACTTTGTTAATTGTTGCGCGGCTAATTTAGCATAAGCTTCTGCATATTTGGGGTTTACCCACAAATGGGGATTGGGGTCTCCTTTTTCTTTGGGAAAGCTAAAATCATAAATCCATTGGGCTTCCGTAATAGTGTTGTTCCCCAGTTCATAAATATTTGTTTCTTTGGGTTTAGAAGTTTTTGCGAGTTTTTCCGTGGGTACTTCTAAACGCAGTCCGTTGACGATAATCAAATTAGCTTTGGATAACAAATCAGCATCACTAGGGCGCGGTTCAAATGTATGAGAGTCAGCACCTTCAGGAATAATGCCTTTGACTTGAGTGCGATCGCCTGCAATATTACTCACAATATTCGTGATCGGTGCAACTGTGGTCACAACAGTTAGTTTACTTTTAGTTTGATTCTGCACAGGTTTTGCAGTCGCACCAGTGCCACCAGGGTTAGGAGACACTGTTGTATTTGGTGGTGCATTACAAGCTGTTAGTGACAAACTAAGTATTAATAACCACGCAGATGTTTTCATTACTTGAATATTAGTAATTTTTTGGGTGTGAAATCATCCAATAGTAAATATTTTCCTCCTAGTTAATACAATCCCCCAATAGAGGATTTCCCTGTAACTTTTATGTTTTTTTAACATCTGGCTGGTTTTAGGATTAATTCTGTCTAAAAAACTGGGTATGAGTTCCTTCTTAAGATAGATGTTTCTATATGACAAGCCATATATTTCAGTATAAATCTAACTCGATAATGATTTTTTGGGCATAATATTACACCGAGTTTACTAATTAATAAAAAATATAATGTTTGATCATTTAGATATTGAATTTCACCAAAATTATTGGGGTTTAATTTTGATTAATATTGAAAACAATTTTTATTCTTGCAAAACTTATTTTTTCTTAATACTTAGTAATAATTATTCGTAATGTTACATATATTTCAGCGAAATGAGGTATAAGTGTACAATCCAAAATTATGTAGAGGCGTTAGGCTGAAGCCATAATACACCCTACTTAAGATTTACTTTATAAATTATTTCTTAATGATTGCTGATGACTCTTAAACCTAAAATGCTTTAATAAAGAGTAATTTGACTACATTTTGTTTAAATCTGTTTAATATATAATTAAGTAAGCTTATGCAATAAATCAAAAGTTACAAACATAGAAATAAACCAATCAAGTAAAAAATATACTTACATATCTTTATCTTAACCAAATTAATTAAATTGTATGGAAGCTGATAATTGGCAACAAACAAGACAAAGGTCAATACCAGTAAATTCCCGTGCGTTACTGTTAGTTAATCGTCATGCCCGCCAAGGAGAGCAAAGATTACGAGAAGCAACTCATTATCTAAATAAACTTGGCTTTAAATTAATAGAAGAATCTACCGAAAGCCCCAAACATCTTTCAGAAATTATTCGCCGTTATCAACATGAAGTTGATTTAGTAATTGTGGGTGGTGGTGATGGAACTTTAAACGCCGCAGTGGAAGCTTTAGTAGAAACACAATTACCTTTAGGAATTTTACCTTTAGGTACTGCCAACGATTTAGCCAGAACATTAGCAATTCCCAATTCCTTAGCAGAAGCTTGCGAAATTATTGCCTATGGAGAATTGCGCCGCATTGATTTAGGTTGGGTAAACGGGAAACATTTTTTTAATGTTGCCAGTATGGGATTGAGTGTCAAAATTACCCAAAAACTCACCAAAGAAAGAAAACGTCGTTGGGGAGTATTAGCTTATATTGCCACTGCATTACAAGTAATTTGGGAGTCTCGCCCCTTTAGCGCCGAAATTAAAATCAAGGATCAATCCTTTCGTGTTAAAACTGTGCAGATTGCGATCGGTAACGGTCGTTATTATGGTGGTGGTATGGCAGTAGTTCACGATGCCACTATTGATGATCAAAGATTGGATCTCTACAGTTTAGAAATAGAACACTGGTGGCAAATCATACCCTTATTGCCAGCAATGCGCCAAGGTAGACATATTCACTGGCGGAGTGTACGGGCGCTGCAAGGACAAAAATTTGAAATTTATACTCGCAAACCCCGCCCAATTAATACTGATGGGGAAATCACAACTTATACTCCTGCCAGTTTTAAAGTCATACCCAAGGCAATACCGGTTTTAGTACCGCCAATATAAATTCAGAGAATAGTGTTTTTTCGATTCCTGACTCACCACTCCCCGATATTTAAATTTACATCCGATATACTAAAAAAAGCTGGGTCTTGTGACAATTCACTCTAACTCGCGCCAAATGCCTCTAAGATTTTCGCAAGAAATTAAATCCTTGCTACAACGCTTATCTAATCACCACTTAACTTTAGGTGATATTTTGGCAGAGACTGCGGAACGAGGGTTTAGCCTGATAATAGCTTTATTAGTTTTACCTTTTTTGTTTCCCATGCCTCCAGGGTTAGCTGGGCCTTTTGGTGCTGCTTGCTTGCTGGTTTCTATACAGATGGTTTTTGGCAGGCGATCGCCTTGGCTACCAAAACAAATCGCCAGATATCAATTTCCGCGTCCATTTGCCCAACTTATCTTAAAAAATCTCCAACGTCTCACAAAAATAGTCGAAAAAATTACCCGTCCGCGCCTAAAGCGTATCGCCAGTAATCCCTTAACTTGGCGACTGAACGGGTTATGTATTTCTTGGTTAACAATATTGCTAATGCTACCATTACCTTTAACAAATCCGATTCCGACTATTGGCATATTACTATTAGCAATTGCGACTCTCGAAGCTGATGGTTTATTGATTTGTATTGGTTATATTATTACTGCTTTAATTACTTCTTTCTTTGCATTTCTGGGATATGCAGTCTGGTTAGCGCCTGGGTTATTACCTAATTTTTTTAAATAAAACAAATTCTATAAATAAACCCCTCAGACTAGAAGTCTGGGGTTTTACCAACAAAGCTACATTAGGAATCCGCAGGATTTTCTTTCAATTTCAAAAGATGATCAATTGCTTTGCTGGCTGAACCATAATTGCTAACTATATTCTCCAGTCAACATCACTAGATGTTTCTACTTGTGCATTGATGCCATATAGTTTGACTAAGCCTGTTAAAACTAAACAGCTAACAACTAACGCAATGGGAGGTAATGAAGCACTATCTAAAACGATAAACACACCTAAACCAATCAACACAAAGGGAACAATGTTGTTACCATATTGCGAAATTAAATTACAGATAGCAGGTTGGCAGGTAAGTTTATATGTGCCGTAGCACCAAACACCAACAAGCGATAAAAAGACTGCAATAATCACTAGTAAACTAGAGAAATCTGCATTAGCAAACAATGGCATATAAATGCTGACATTATCACTACCATTCGCAATAGTAATAGCAGCCACACTAAAAGCTTGGGGAGATAACCAGTTAGTTAAGGGAGAAGATTTAGTTAATTCTGGTTCTGATGCGGTTGTTTCAGATGAATCTTGATCTGGATTCAATAGACGATGTAAGCCAATAACAATGGGTGCAAAACCAAGAAAACCCATCCACTCAGAAGGTAGAATTAAACCTCCTAAAAAACCAACTAAACTAGCAATTACTAATGTACTAAAACCTAGATATTGACCAATCACAATGTGTCGACAACGGAAACTTGCATTCACTTGCGAGAATAACAGCGTCAGGATAACTAAATCATCCAAATTTGTAGCGGTAAAAGCTGTGATACCAGTGGGAATACTGTTAATAATTCCATTCATGTCTATCTCTCCTTGATCTGCACATTGATTTCTGCATATTTTGGGAATTAACTACTTTAAGTAAGTGTAGAGATGTAGCATCCCAAATGAATTTATCTCAATAAGTAACTGAAGATAAAAAAGCTGCGAAGGCTGATTGTAACTGAAGAGTGGAAGAGTCAAGATTTTAGTCTAGAACTGGCTCAAGATATTTAAAATTTAGACTCTCACTCTGTTGAAAAAATGAAATTGTAGGTCATTCATTGTTATCGACGAATGTATTGATCAATAACTTTGGTATGATCATCAACGAACTTATCTTGTTTACTAACTGGAGTAAAAGGTGCTGTTTTCGGAAATTTTTCGTTAATTTGTACAACGAGTCCTGGTGCTAAAGTAACGCGATTATCTTTAACCTCCTTGGAAACACTTAAATGTACTTTCATTTCCCGCAACATTTGTTGCTGTTCTTTCACGATTTCAGTCAACTCAGCAATTTGTTGTGTATGCAATTTATCCAGTTTTTCATGGAGTAGTTCAATATTTTGTCCGGCGCGTAAGTTTACCTGATGGTCAATGTCGGCGTTTCTTCGGTCAGTATCAGACTGGCGGTTTTGACTCATTAATACAATTGGTGCAGTGTAAGCTGAAGCGAAAGAAAACACCAAGTTCAGCAGAATGAATGGTGACTCATCCCAGTGAGGAACTCCTGGTGCTAAGTTTAAACCAACCCATCCGGCTAAAACTGTGCTTTGACAAATCAGAAATTTCCAAGAACCTACATGAGATGCGAGTTTATCTGCAAGGCGTTGACCGGGAGTTAATTCTTCAGTTGTAATTTGTTGTGTTGCCAATTTTTGATTAACTACTGGCTTCATAATTTACCTCTCTGGGTGATTGCTGTCTGTGTTTTTGTTGATGAATTTAATTTATGCTGTTACTCTGATAAATACAAATATTATTATTTTTTAAATTAATAAATTTAAGTGATTGATACAGAGAACAGCTAAGAAATACTGAGATAAACTAAAAAATGATTGAGACAGCAATTCCCAAATCGAAAATCGTGCGATCGCTCTCCAACTGCATCTGTTCGTGTAATATGAGTTAGCCTTGCTGTCGAACTCACACAGTTATGAGTCAACTGACATCTAAAAATTGGATTCTCATCCAACAAAAACTTACACCATACTTGTTTTTGCTACCAGCGTTAGTACTGTTGGGGTTAACTGTCTTCTGGCCTGCATTACAAGCTTTTTACCTCAGTTTCACCAGCTACGAAGATATTTCCCAGCCACCACAATGGATAGGTTTTGGGAATTTTCTGCGGTTGTGGAAAGACGCAGTGTTTTGGAAAACTTTAGAAAACACCTTTCTTTATCTAGTGGGTGTAGTTCCCATTCTCGTAATTACTCCCCTGGGTTTAGCAATTTTAGTCAATCAAAAACTGCGGGGTGTTAGTTGGTTTAGAGCCGCATATTATACACCAGTAGTAATTTCAATGGTAGTTGCAGGTATCGCCTGGAAATGGTTATACGCCGAAAACGGTTTACTGAATCAGTTACTCAAAACTTTAGGAATTTTCCCCGAAGGAATTCCTTGGTTAACTAGTCCAGATAAAATTTTGGGGATTTTACCAATTTCTCTAGCCAGTGTGATGGCTGTAACTATGTGGAAAGGCTTGGGCTACTACATGGTAATTTATTTAGCTGGGTTACAATCAATCCCGGCTGATGTTTATGAAGCCGCCGCTATTGATGGTTCAGATGGTATTAAAAAACATTGGGATATTACGATACCTTTAATGAGACCTTATTTAGCTTTAGTAGCAGTAATTTCAGCTATTTCCGCCACAAAAGTTTTTGAAGAAGTATATATCATGACTCAAGGCGGGCCACTCAATAGTTCTAAAACCATTGTTTATTATTTATATGAACAAGCTTTTAGTAATTTAGACATTAGCTATGCTTGTACAATTGGATTAATATTATTTTTAATAATTTTAGGTCTGTCAGTTTTACGGTTAACTCTTAATCAATCAGGTGGAGATTCTCTAGTTTAGCAGCCAAACAATCTAGAGATTCAGATTCTCAACTTCTTGGAAGTTGAGGAGAATGATTGAGAAGTGCTACATTCAGGGTGGTTTTTTGTCGCTGGAGAATGATGGCAAAAAAGCTAGGATATTTAACCAGGACTTACGCACAAAGATTATCTGTGGAGATTGGGTGTAAGGGTGAAAGGGTTTGGGGCTTTGCCGTGAGCGTCAGCCGAACGGTGTAAGGATTTTGAATAAGTACACCCCTATACCCTTGAACCCTCGCCACAACCCTTGATTTTTCGTTTTGATGCGTAAGTCCTAAATACTTTCCCAATATCCTCTAAGTATATTAATTTTTAGGTATTTATATGTTTTTAGTAACAGGAGCAACGGGGGGAATTGGTCGTCGTGTTGTGCGACTGCTACGCCAACAAGAACAATCAGTCAGGGCGTTTGTGCGGCTGACCTCACATTATAGTGAGTTAGAACATCGGGGCGCAGAAATTTTTATTGGTGACTTGCGCCAAACTAGAGATATAGAAAAAGCAACTCAAGGTGTCACATATATTATCAGCACTCATGGTTCTGATGGTGATGCTCTCTCACTAGACTATCGCGCCAACATAGAACTAATTGACCAAGCAAAAGCTAACCAAGTTCAGCATTTTGTGTTTGTGTCTGTGTTGGGAGTAGATCGCGGCTATGAAGATGCGCCTGTATTTAAAGCTAAACGCGCAGTCGAACAATATTTAGTAGATAGTGGCTTAAATTACACAATTTTACGTCCATCTGGACTAGCATCTAATTTGCTGCCACTGGCAGAACAGTTTCGAGAAACAGGATTGTATTTACTAATTGGCGATCGCAAAAACCGTAGCTCAGTTGTGAGTACAGATGATTTAGCAAAAATGATAGTTGATTCTGTCAAACTTACACAGGCGCATAACCAAATATTGCCAGTTGGGGGGCCAGAAATTTTGCAACGGGAAGATATTCCGCAAATTTTTGGTCGAATTTTTAATAAAGAACCGATAGTCATCAACCCACCAGTTTTCTTAGTGGATGGCTTAAGACATATTATTGGTTTGTTCAGTCCGCAAGCGCAAACAGCCTTGGGGACTTATCGGACATTGCTATCTAATGAATTTTTCTGTAAAAAAGATGAAATAGCTAATTTAGAGAAGATTTTCAATTTTCAATTGGAAACTTTGGAAAATTTTTTACGACGCTATTTAGCAGTTTGAATCAGGGGGTGGAGGTTAGAGGTTAGAGGTTAGAGGTTACAGGTTAGAGCTTAGTTTAATGCGATCCTTAGTTCCTCCCCAAGTCCTCAATTCCTAAACCCTAACTCCAAGCCCCTAGCCTCTAGTCCCTAGCCCCTAGCCCCTCCTAATTAAATTTAAAAATCTTATGACTTCTCCCCTATTTGCCAATGCTGCTCAAGCGCGTCAAACAAAACAGCGATTCGCCAAGCCAGAGGATCAATTGTCTTATGAGTTAGGTAAGGCAGTTCAAGAATTGCCCCCGCTTTATACTAGATTATTAGCCGGAACCATTAGTTTAGCGTTATTCGGCACGATCGCCTGGGCGAATTTCTCGGAAATTGATGAAGTAGCCATCGCTCAAGGGGAATTAATTGCTTCAACCCAAGTCAGACCTTTGACATCGCTGGGGAATGGGATGATTTTAGCAGTGAAGGTGAAAGAAGGCGATCGCGTCACCAAAAATCAAGTATTAATTCAACGCGACCCCGATTTCCAAAAAACAGACGTAAACCGCCTGACAGAATCTAGCCAGTTGATTAAAGATGACTTAGAGCGTTTGGATGTAGAACGCATCGGCGGTCAAAGCACTGGTGAGAAATTGCAAGATGAACTGTTAATAGCACGTCTGCGCGATTATCAAGCACGTCAAGCCACCGCCGAAGCCGAAGCCAACCGCCAACGCGCCCTCCTCGACCAAGCAAAAGTCCGCCTAACAAGATTGCGAGAAAATTTAGAAACTGCCAAAACTGCATTAGTTAACTCTAAAGCTAATCTTGCTAATGCTCAAAATATCCGCGCCACAGTCAAAGAAGCATTAACAATTGCCAAAAATCGAGAAACCAAACTCCGCACCTTGATTACTCCTGGTGCTGTCCCTAGAGTTGATTACTTAGAAGCGCAAGAACGATTAAATCGTGCTACCACAGATGTCACCAGATCAGAAGATGAAGTAACCAACGCGAGTAACAGAGTCTCAGAAGCACAGGATCGCGTTGTCTCCCTCGAAAAAGACATCGCAGCCCAAGTCCAAGAAGTACGTCAAGCCGAAGAAGCTTTTCAAGGGGCGCGTAATCAAGCACAACGTGTCACATCTGAGCGTCAAAGCGAAATTTTGACTCAAATGAACAAGCGCAAAGAAGAATTAACCACTGTCTCTGGTCAATTAGCCCAGGCGAAAAAGCAACAAGATGGAGAAACCATTAAAGCACCTGTGGCTGGGACAATCTACAGAATTAAGGCGACCAAAGGCCCCGTACAATCAGGGGAAGAATTACTGTCAATCTTGCCAGATGGCGAAGAATTAGAACTAGAAGTGAAAGTCCTTAACCGTGATATTGGCTTTATTCGTCCAGGAATGAAAACAAAGGTTAAAATGGCTACTTTCCCTTTCCAGGAATTCGGCACTATTGATGGCACAGTCGTACAAGTTAGTCCCAATGCCGTGGTTGATAAGGACTTAGGTTTGGTTTTCCCCACCAGAATTCAAATGAATAAACATTCCCTAAATGTACGGGGTAAAGAAGTAGTATTTACACCCGGTATGGTAGCTACAGGAGAAATTGTCACACGCAAAAAATCAATTTTAACTTTCCTGATCGAACCCGTAACTCGCCGATTTAGCGAAGCTTTTTCTGTTAGGTAACAGGTAACAGGTGACAGGTGATAGAGGCTAGGGACTAGAGACTAGATGAATGTATTTTATTGGAGTGAAAAACGCTGTTATCCTTGTCTCCCTTGTCCTCCTTGTCCCCCTTCGCTATAAAAAAAGAACCCTCGAAATTTCGAGGGTTCTTTTTTTAAATCAGTTTTTTAAATAAATTTAGAAAGGTGCGATCGCTAAACAAATTACAGCTAACATTGCAGCTATCACATAAAATACAGCCACAACTTGTAATTCTGACCAGCCACCCAACTCTAAATGATGATGTAAAGGAGCCATTCTTAACAAGCGTTTACCTTTGCCATCTGGGCCTTTAGTCGCTTTGTAATAAGCTACTTGCGCCATTACAGACAAGGTTTCAACAAAGAAGATCCCACTGAGGATAAATAATGCTACCAAGCTGTTGGTTAACAGCGCCACAGCAGCTAACGCACCACCTAACGCCAGAGAACCAGTATCACCCATAAATACGCGGGCTGGGTTGCGGTTATGTGCCAAGAAACCTAAGCAACTACCACTTAAAGCCGCACAGAAAACCATCAATCCTGGGGAAGTTGGGGCGACTACAGCACCTAAAGCCAAAAGTGCGATCGCCACAGTTCCACCTGCTAAACCATCAATTCCATCAGTTAAATTAGTTGCATTACTCTCTGCTACTAGCACAAACCCTGCCAACGGCCAAAACAGGAAACCTAAAGGTAGTGCAAAGCTCACCCAAGGCAAAGCAATATTTGTAATATTAGAAGGCTGATTAAAGATTAACCATATACAAAACAGCACTGCAAACCCAATTTGCAAAGCTAATTTCATTTTGGGAGAAATCCCCTTGTTGGACTTACGGCGGAGAATTTGCCAGTCATCAATCCAACCAATAAAGCCATAGCTCAGGGTTAATGCGGAGACAGCAATAACTTCTGTGGCAAAATTAGACATTATACAGGCAACGATCGCTGCTACCGGGATGAAGAATATCCCGCCCATTGTTGGTGTGCCTGCTTTTTTGAGATGGGCTTGTGGGCCATCTTCGCGGATAATTTGTCCAGTTTTGAGTGCTTGTAGTAGAGGTACTACCACATAACCCACAGCAGCCGAAATCACCGCACACAACAATAAAGGCATCGTGAGTGATGTGTTTTGCCAAGGCAATCTATTGCCCATCAAATCACAAGTTACTGCTGCTAAACCCAGCCCAGTGGCTAAGGCAGAAGCGAGACCGATACCAGAAAAAATGTTTAATCCTTGGTTAGGAGACAATTTAGCGTCCACAGGATGTTCCCTTCACTCCACACTACAAAATTTAATTACAGGGACGAAAGCTATCACCAAGTCCCTAGCCTGCTGGCTAATCTTCGTCAATAGCTATATCGTCATCATCATCATCAAGATAGTCACCAATGCCATCTTCTCCACCGAGAAAATCTGAAATTTCTTCGTTTTCTTCTTCGGAAAAATCAGGTTCATGCACATCACGCGCTATTAAACGACCATGAGATTGCAGCCAATCTAAGAGGGAGGATTCTTGTTTTAATGGAATTACGGCTGCGCGTTGGTTGCGGGGTTCTTCACGTAAGGGAGAATTTAACATATCGACGAAGAAACAAAATGTTAATGTAACTAGACATTAAGCAGTCTATCACTTGAAACGTAATAATTTAGTTATTTATTGATTCAAGTCTTGCCTGCTGAAATCCGTAAGTTAGCAAAAATATTTTATTTAATAGTGGTAGGACAGATAGGAATAAATTCTTAAAACTTTTGAGAGCTTGATACATAGGGCAACAATAATTCGACTTAAGGTGGATGAATTTTACACATTTTTGATTTGGGGTAATAAACAATGATGGGCAAGGCGGCTTTAATCAATGCGATCGCACCAACCAATCGTGGTTTACTGGCTACTGAGCCACAAAAACAAGCTATCTTAGCTGCGATCGCTAATTTAGAAGACTTTAACCCAACACCACGCCCGTTAGAAGCAAGTAACTTGCTCAATGGCAATTGGCAATTACTTTATACCACTAGTAAGGCGCTTTTAAACCTAGATCGTTTACCTTTTTGTAAACTTGGTCAAATTTATCAGTGTATTCGGGTAGAAACTACCAGTGTTTACAACATCGCTGAAATTTACGGCTTACCTTATCTTGAAGGATTGGTCAGCGTAGCAGCTAAATTTGAGCCAGTTTCCGGTCGTCGCGTCCAAGTAAAATTTAATCGTTCTATTGTAGGTTTGCAACGTTTAATTGGCTACACTTCACCAGAGAATTTTATTCACCAAATTGAATCAGGTAAAAAGTTTTCGGGAATAGATGTTCCAATTAACAGCGAAAACCAACAAGGCTGGTTAGACATCACTTATATAGATGATGATCTCCGCATTGGCAGGGGTAACGAGGGTAGCGTATTTGTTTTAACTCGAACATAAAGTTTTCCTTTTGTGTGTTTTGGAGAACGAGAACGAAGTTATTTCATCATGTGCGCTTTGTCAAGGAGGGTCTGACCCCCATTCTAGGTATCAGGATTTTTCTGAGAACCTAACGTCAGGAAGATATCAGGCAAAAAAGTATGAAGTGTGAAGTCTAAAGTCTGAAATTTTCTCCTTTAGCCTCCTGCCTGGTGGGTGAATCTCGACTTCGCTCGATTACCGCGAGGTCGAACCCACTGCCCCCTGCCCCATGAAATCAGATAAATAACTTAACAAACCCTCTAGCAGCGACCTTCAGGTTGTAGAGTGAAATCAAATAGCCCTATATATCGGCAATTGATAACTAAAAGGGAAGATAATCATGGTTCAACGTGGTTCTAAAGTACGTATTCTCCGCCCAGAATCCTACTGGTTCCAAGATGTCGGCACCGTGGCTTCTATCGATCAAAGCGGCATTAAATACCCAGTAATCGTCCGTTTTGAGAAGGTAAACTACTCTGGTATCAACACCAATAACTTTGCCTTAGATGAACTAATCGAAGTAGCACCTCCGGCTAAAGCTAAAAAATAAGTAGCAAAGCTCAAAGGGGATTCTTTAATGGGATGATGAAGGGAAGCTTTAAGTATGTAGAATGAAGCCTAAAGTTTCAGTTCTCTCATGCTTCCTCTCAGCCTACTCTAAGTCAGAGCAACTGCCCTGCGGGTATTTACGGTTTCTGTTCGAGACAATAGATATTTACCCCTAAGTGCGTACAGTACTTCCTCTCATCTTTCCCAACCGGAATAGGCAAGGGATTATGTCCCTGATCCTTTTCGATGATCCCTAAATAATTTGCTTACTTATCAGTTCCAATGCCTGAACTGCCTGAAGTTGAAACAGTCCGCCGGGGTCTTAATCAATTGACCCTGAATCAAAACATTACGGGTGGAGATGTGTTGCTCAATCGCACCATCGCCTACCCGTTTTCTGTTGATGAGTTTATTCAAGGAATCCAAGGTCGTGCCATCATAGCTTGGCATCGTCGGGGGAAATATCTTCTCGCTGAATTATCTCCTGGTGCTGGCTACCTTGGGGTACATCTGCGGATGACTGGTCAATTATTATGGCTACACCGTGATGAACCACTGCACAAACACACAAGAGTCAGACTATTTTTTGGGGATCAACAGGAATTGCGCTTTGTTGACCAACGCACCTTCGGTCAAATGTGGTGGGTTCCCCCAAAAATGCCGATAGAAAGTGTCATGACTGGTTTAGCTAAATTAGCAGCCGACCCATTTGCACCAGAATTCACCGTTGAGTATCTGGCTGCTAAACTCAAAAACCGCCGTCGTCCGATTAAAACCGCGTTATTAGATCAATCGGTTGTTGCCGGATTAGGTAACATCTACGCCGATGAAGCGTTATTTAAATGTGGCGTGTTACCAGAAACCTTGTGTACAGATTTGCAACCCCAGCAAATTGAACAGTTACGCAAAGTCATCATTGAAGTCTTAGAAACTAGTATTGCGGCTGGCGGTACAACCTTTAGTAACTTCCTCAACGTCAAGGGGATCAACGGTAACTATGGTGGTGTCGCCTGGGTTTACAATCGCACTGGGGAACCTTGCCGAGTTTGTCACAACGTGATTCAGCGAATTCGATTAGCTGGCCGTTCTAGTCATTTTTGTCCCCAGTGTCAAAGTTAGTTTTATCGGACTTCCGTACAAAGTTTTTCTGTGGAGATTGGTTGTAAGGTAGGACTTACGCAAAAAAACGGAAAAATAAGGTTTTAGTAAAGGGTGCAGGGGTATGAGGATATAAGGGTGTAAGTATTCAAAACCCTTACACCCCATACCCTTTCACCCCCACACCCAATCTCCACAGACAATTGTGGTGCGTAAGTCCTGTAAGAGCAGGGGGTTTAAGGGTTTTAGATACACCCCTACGGGGAAGCCAAAATTCAAAAGTCAGAGAATTTTTGACTTTTGACTTGATGTTTTCCCTTCACCTCTTCTCAAACCCTTGATTTTTCATCTCACTGCGTAAGTCCTATTAATATAAAAATACCCGCAACCATTACTCATCGGTGAAAAGCTATGTCAGACACCACTCTAGCTGCACCAGATATTCAAATTCCGCCTACCCAAGCAGAACTTCCCTATGATGATGGTGTACCAATGGAAAGCGCCCGCCATAAAGCCCAAATGGATTTACTCATAGATGCTTTAATTCCTTGGTTGGAACAACGGGATGATGGGTTTGTGGGCGGAAATATGTTTGTTTATTACAGTCTGGCACAGGTACGAAACAAAGATTTTAAAGGGCCGGACTTTTTTGTTGTGTTGGAAGTTCCAAAGGGTGAACGTCGCAGTTGGGTAGTTTGGGAAGAAGGGAAAGCCCCAGATTTAGTAATTGAGTTACTTTCTGACAGTACAGCCATAGCTGACAAAAATGAGAAAAAACTGATTTATCAAAATCAAATGCGTGTCCCGGAATATTTTTGGTACGACCCTTTTCACCCCGATGATTTAGCTGGTTTTTCTAACGAAAAAGGTGTTTATCAACCCATCGAAACCAACGCTCAAAACCAGTTAGTGAGTCAATTTTTAGGTTTAGCCTTGCAATTGTGGCAAGGAAATTATAAAGGTATTGATGCTATTTGGTTACGCTGGGCAAGTTTGGCTGGAGAATTATTACCCACTCCTGAAGAAAAAGAACGTCAACGAGCCGAGAAGGCAGAATCTCAGCTATTACAAACTGCACGTAACTTACTTGAGACTGGGATGACAGTAGAACAAGTAGCTAATTTAACAGGTTTGAGTGTAGCTGAAATAGAAAGATAAAACTTTGCTTGATGAACTCGATGTGCAACTTATTTTTATAACCTCTTCCCGAAGTGGAAAGAGGCTATAGAATTAGGCGATCGCACTTACGCTTTAAATGTCAACACCGGACTTAATCTGGCTACGACATCTACCATTTGCGCTTCTACCTGTACATCAATCACCGACTGAATTGGCTTATAAGCTGCTGGTGCTTCTTCAATTCGCCGTTCTGCACGCAAGGTAATACAGTCTACTCCGGTTAAGCCCAGTTCTGACTCAGTTTGAGATGCACCTTGGCGACTCAAATCAAATCGACTCCGAATTCTACCAGCGCCATGCGAAGCTGAATTACAAAAAGCTGCATTGCCTTTGCCCACCATCAGATAAGAGTCAGCCCCCATTGAACCGGGAATAATCACAGGTTGTCCTGAATGGGCGGGACAAGCACCTTTGCGCGTTACCCATCCTTGACCTTCAGCTAAGGTGATATTGTGGGGTAAGTCGTAAACTAAAGGTGCTTCCACATCACCATAAACTTCTCGCAACCGCAGACGTAGCAGTTCTGCTAATAATAGGCGATTGATAAAGCCATAATTAGCAGCCGTCGCTTCAGCTTGGAGATAACTAGCAACTAATTCTGGGTGAGAATGCACTGATAAAGGAAAAATCTGGGATTCTGGATACTTCAGACCTTTCGGCCAAGTTGCTTTCGTTCGGTCTCGCCACATTCCCCCAATGTACTTACCGACATTGCGTGAACCAGAGTGAATCATAAAGGCTAATTGTCCTTCTCTGATTCCCCAAGCATAAGCCAGGGAGCGATTTTCGATTTTTTCCACTTGTTGTACTTCAACAAAATGGTTGCCAGAACCAATCGTTGCCAGTCCTCCATCCCTTACCAGTCCAGTATCAGGAATTAATTCTTCTGGTGCTAACTTCCAGTCACCCTCCATTGCACCACCTAAAAATATAGATTCGCTTTCCTGGGAAATCTGCTCCAAGTCTGATTTGACAAAACTACCCGTCGGCTGATCAAACATGGCATCTAACCAACCAAGAACACCATACTGAAATAATGCTTTCATGGTGTGGGCGGTCATGGTGACATCTCTTGTACCAAAGAAATAATCCCCCTTCATCCGTTCTACAAAGGAGTCCCGTTGAGCAAGAAATTTGTCAATGGTCAAATCGGCAACGTGTAACCGCATTCCACAGTTAATGTCAGAACCGACAGCAGCAGGGATGACTTGACCAACAGTTTCAACTACAGAACCAATGGCAATACCCGCATCACCAGGATGAAAATCAGGTGTGGCACAGGCACGACAAACGCATCCGCCATTGGGATGACGCACATTTGCTAAATTAGCTAGTTGCTTCAGGGCTTTAGCTTCAATGGGAAAGCCTTCTGGTAATAAGACTTCAGCTACTGGTGCATCAGGAGAATTAGTTAAACGAACAGAATAAACACCATTAAAATAATTGACATTCAAACCTTGTCGTGCTAAAGCACGCAGGAGGCGTTGAAGATTTTTGGGCTGCATGAAAACTCCATGAGAGTCTGAAAAAGACCCTGGTTTTAAATTGATTGCAGAGACATGGGTTCAGCAGCCGCATCTCAAGTATTTTTAGGGGTTATTTTCCCAGAACTATGGGGAAAACAACGGGATGATTGTTAATATTTTGCCTATTTATTTTGGTAACACAGATTCTTGTGGTCTGGCAAGGGGGATATTTGAGGCGATCGCACTTTGATATGATGGTCATCGCAGCGATCGCACTCAACTAAGGCACAATCAACACTGGACAAGGAGAAAGATTAATTACTCTTGTTGTCACACTATCAGTTGCACCTTCATCCGTTAAGCCCAGTCCCCGACAGCCCATAATAATTAAATCCGCACCGATTTCATCAGCCACATCACAAATAGTAAAAGCTGGTTTTCCCTGTCTTTCTAGAATTTCAGACTGAATACCTTGCTGTAAGAATAAAGCTTGGGCATTTTCTAGCAGTTTGGCAACTACCTCTGGCGACACCATCGGATCAGGACTTGGTGCTTGTGTCTCTGTGGCGGTTTCCTCAACCACAGATAGCAAAACCAAGCGGCTACCGTACTTCTGCACAACATTAGCCACTACATCAGCAGCTTCTCGTGCTTCCCGACTTTGATCGATTGGAAATAATACTGTCTTAAACATATCTCTCCTCCGCACCCCAGACTCCGGTAAAATCTTGATGGTTATACTTTCAAAACGATAACAAAAAGGCAATCAGGAGGGTTTGGCTGTGTCCAAAAAAAGTTTAGCAAGTTTATCGGCGGCTGATATTTCTGGTAAACGTGCCTTAGTGCGGGTGGACTTTAATGTGCCTGTTGATGATCAAGGTAACATTACCGATGATACTCGTATCCGCGCTGCGCTGCCAACCATCCAAGATTTAACAAACAAGGGTGCTAAGGTAATTCTGGTCAGCCATTTTGGTCGTCCCAAAGGCGTAGACGACAAACTGCGTTTAACACCAGTGGCCAAGCGTTTGTCTGAGTTGTTGGGTCAAGAAGTTGTCAAGACTGATGACTCTATCGGTGATGAAGTTGCTCAAGCAGTTGGCGCTTTGCAAAATGGGCAAGTGCTTTTACTAGAAAATGTCCGCTTTTACAAAGAAGAAGAGAAAAACGATCCAGAATTTGCGAAAAAATTAGCCGCGAATGCTGACTTTTATGTAAATGATGCTTTTGGTACTGCACACCGCGCCCATGCTTCTACTGAAGGGGTGACTCAATTCCTGAGTCCTTCTGTGGCTGGATATTTGGTGGAGAAGGAATTGCAATATCTACAAAATGCAATTGAAAATCCCCAACGTCCTTTGGCTGCAATTGTTGGTGGTTCCAAGGTATCTAGCAAAATTGGCGTAATCGAAACTCTCCTAGAGAAGTGCGACAAGCTAATCATTGGCGGTGGGATGATTTTCACCTTCTACAAAGCCCGTGGTTTGAATGTTGGCAAGTCTCTGGTAGAAGAAGACAAGCTGGAACTAGCAAAATCTTTGGAAGCAGCAGCTAAGGAAAAAGGCGTTACCTTCTTGCTACCTACAGATATTGTCTCGGCTGATAAATTTGCTCCCGATGCCAATGCAACCACCGTCAGCATTGAGAATATCCCTGCTGATGGTATGGGCTTGGATATTGGCCCTGACTCTGTGAAAGTCTTCCAAGAAGCTTTGGCTGATTGCAAGACTGTAATTTGGAACGGGCCTATGGGTGTGTTTGAGTTTGATAAATTTGCTGTCGGTACAGAAGCGATCGCACGTACTCTTGCAGATATCAGCAAAACAGGTACAACTACCATTATCGGTGGTGGTGACTCTGTTGCGGCTGTGGAAAAAGTAGGTTTGGCTGATCAAATGAGCCATATCTCTACCGGTGGCGGCGCAAGCTTAGAATTACTCGAAGGCAAAGTTCTGCCCGGTATCGCGGCTTTAGATGAAGCGTAATTAGAAGTATGAAGTGTGAAGTGTGAAGTATGAAATTTCATACACCATACTTCATACTTCATTCTCACTAAATTGCTAAAAGCCTGACTATAAAAATTTCGGCGTTGCTGATTAGAGGCATGTTTTTTGTTTCGCGCAAAGGCTCAAAGGCGCGAAAAATGGATAGTTAACCTTGATAAAAAGGCTTAATCCATGCCGCATTTATGCAACGCCAAAATTTCTTCACTTCAGACTTTAGACTTCAGACTTCAGACTTTTTTTGCCAGCCACAAGGCAAGATTATGAACATAAGTTTTAATATCTTCTACAGCCTGTGGCTCTTTTTTCATCCCATCTCCAGGCGGTTCATCAACAAAACTAGGACAGCCTTTGGTAATATCCCAGTTATAATCCACAAAATGATGAAAACTGGAAGTAGCTACTGTACGTCCTAAGTTATTACCTTGTGCATCTTGGTAATGATCAACTGCCACAATTAAATTAAAATCACGACCTGTAACTAAGCTTTTTCCTAAAGCAATTACCTGCGCCTGAGAATGACTAGGAGGTATACCAATACCGCCTTCGTGGGGATGGGCGGGGAAAAATTCAATCTTGCCTGATGGTGAATTGGGGTTTTTTAATAGTTCGTGAATTGGTTCAACAACAGTAATTTTTTGATAGTCGCCATTCGCCCCTGAATGATAATTGGGCCATGAAATATAAATTGTATATGGGTCATCTCGACACCAACGAGATTGATCAGGGTCGGGATTTTTGCTGTTGAAATAATGAATCTCGCCAATATCAATTAAATCGCACATAGAACAGCCCATATCTTGATGATCGCGGGTGGTTAAAATCCCGCCTCCGCGTCGGCGAAAAGCGTTAATTCCAGCAATATCTTTGGCTGTTAAACCATCACCAACATCTAAAGCAAATAACCAAAGTTCATCAAAATCAGATTGGTCAAGACTCCCTAAAATGGGATCATTGCCTTCTGCATCGGAAATGCGATCGCGTGCTACAACTGTAAATAAAAAATTACCCGCCTCATCTTGAATAGATGCTAAATACTCCTGGAGCATTGAGAATCGAAAAATGCTCCAGTCATTTTCAGTAGGGGGAATTGTGGTTTGTAAAAGAATCTTAATTGGTTCTGTCATACCCTGTAAAAACTGCTGACATACTCTACTTAACACACAATAGAGTATAGGACTTAAACACAAAAGTTGTCTGCTACAGCACTTGTGAAGTAGGTGAGGTACACCATGAGTATTAAGTAATGAGTAATAAGTAGTGAGTAATAAGTAAATTTCTGACTCATTACTTTTTTCAATCAGTTGCTGTACCTCATAAACATCTAATACCAATTTGAAAAATGATTGCGACAAATGGGTTACTGAAAAGCTCACCAGTAAGCAATTTCCCAATCCAAAATCCAAAATCTAAAATCCAAAATGGTATAATCTGCTGTAAGAATGAGTGTAAGAATTTTGAACACCTACACCCTTACACCCTGATACCCAGTTACTACAGATAAACTTTCTGTATAAATTCTGTCAGTTTATCTTGGCACGGAACCTAATAAAACCATAAGAATTAGTCGGTGTACCTTGTCCAGTCGCCGCAGGTAAGCTTGTTAGACTAGAATTTGTAACATTCACTACTACAGCCCCATTCGTATTACTTCCACAACTTGTAGGCGTAGATGAATCATTCGCTGTGTAAAAGGCTCCTCGATCTGAATCTGCGGCATTACTAAAATAAACAGTTGGTGTAGTAGAACCAACAGCCATTGCAATACCTTGGTTTCCGCCTGAAACACCATCATTAGGAGATAAACCATTAAATGCTGTAGAAATAAAAGTAGTGTTTCCTGGAACTAAATCACAGAATTTCACATTAGTAGCACTACCACTACCGTTAGAGAGGAAATAAATAGTGTACTCTACCTCATCTCCTGGCTTGACATCAGTAGCACTGATCTTGCCTCGCAAATAACCACTCGGCCACTTAGAATCATTATCATCAGTACCCGCACCATCTACACTATCGTTTAAATCGGTACTATTAATGCGGGTAATGCGTTTTACTAAAACTATCTTGGGACTACCATTATTATTAACACCGACGCTGGTGACTCTAGTACCCACATTATCCGTATCTCTAGTTGGTAGATAACTAGGACATCTGCTGCTGGCATCGGTGCTAATTGTTCTTTCCCAACAAGCACTGGTGTTGGTATCATTACCATTTCTGGTTAAGCTAATCGATTGAGCATCAGCAGCATTATCAATGTTTGATTGATAAGTACTGTCCCAAAGATTAAGAGAACTAGGCGGAGGTGTGCTAATTGCATTACCAGAACCATAAGCAACATAATCAATAATTTGATTCTGGCTATCGTACAACCAGACATCATCACCGCCGTTAGTCAGTCGAGTTGAAACCCCTAGCCAATCTTGAAACGCTGCATCTGTAGCTTGAGTGTTGGAGTTTTGAGAACCTATCCAAATAACGGCGTATTCTCCTGGTTTTAAAGTTGTCCCATTAGGAAATGTATAATTAAAGCTATTTGATGTAGCCTCAACACTATTAACAATGAGATTGCCATCTGCTAATTTGAAACCGCTTAAATCAACAGTTGAAGAGGAAGCATTATAAAGTTCGATAAACTCATCGTTTGTACCAGCACCACTCGTTGATCCTGTTTCGTTATATAACACTTCATTAATAATAATTTTACCGGCTTGAGGCGAGACTTGATAAACATCAAAGCCAAAGTTTTGATTATTTATGGCACTTCCAGAAACAGTTACAGCTAGGTCATTAGGTGTACCTAAAGAAAATCCTACAGGAATGTTGCTATTGGTGGTATCAACTTGAATTTTATAACTACCATCTATCACACCAGTAAAGCTGTAAGTTCCATCTGCTTTTGTGCTAGTTACAGTGACAACAGAGTTATCACTAGCTTTGAGTAGTTTGACATTAATCCCAGCAGGTAAAGTTGGTTCGCCAGTATCAAAATCATCCCCGCGATCGCTATCTTGATATAAAGTACCTGAGATAGTTGCACCAAAGTCAACAATAGTTAATTGAGCGTTTGCAGCATTACTAGGAAAATATGTCCACAAATCAAGTCCCTTAGTATCCCCAAAAGAACCGTTACATTTGCTTCCAGCATTACCAGCGTTCCCCGACTGACCAAATTTTCTATCATTGTTTGTACTGTCAAACCCAGAAATAGGATTACTAAAAGCTGGGTTTGGTGGATTAATACCACAGAGTACTGTACCTGGTATACCAACATTTGTACCACCAACAGTCGTATATCCTCGGTCGTCATAAAATGCTTGGGTCAAACTGCCCAAACGAAGAGGCCCAGGTGGATTTAACAGCCTAAGAGTAGGGCCACCAGAAAAATTATTCTCTGCATCTAGTAAGGGAAAATGATATTCACCTCCATGAATTTTCACTTGGGCTTGATAGCCAGTACCTATAGGAAAATTATCCCCGCTATTATCTTTACCGTTCCAAGTAACAGACTGTGAACCAGAGCTAATCATTACCCCCCTCAGTACACGGTTTTGACTGTTAGTAGGGTCAAAATTTACCCCGTCCCGACTGATAATGATTTCGTAGTTACCCGGTACGTTGGTATTAAAAGAGAAAGTACCACCTGTGCCTAGAGAACTGGTATTTCCTGCCAGTGTACCTGTAAAGCTTAAACTATCTACGCTGGGGTCGGTTGGGATGGCAGGAATACCAGTACCATCAAATGTGCCATCGGCTCGGTAGCGATCAAGATATGAAAGTACCGTATCATTTGATAACTGATTAAAAAATGTAGGGAATTGAGGACGAGATAAGCTAGTACCACCTTCTCTCGTTGTCAGTACACTCTCTTGTGCAAGAATATTGTGATAAAGTGGCGTTTTCCCATCACTATCATAAAATCCTATTTGATTACCATAAAGTAAAAACCCATCTGGATCTGTACCTCTCAGTTCTATTTTGTAGCGGTAGCCATCTGTAGTGACTGGATAGACTGGGAAATTGAGAGTTCTGCCGTTACCACCCGTAAATAAAGCAAGATAGTAAGTAAATAATCTGGCGTTTATGTCTGTTGTAGAGTTTTGGTCACTACTGCGTACAGTGACATCCCATGCAGCAACAGTGCTTCCCTGACTAGCGTTAAAATTACTGCCACTGCTCAAGTTAATCTGACCAGTAGGAGCATTATTGGATATGTTATCTCCCACGGGGCCGTAAAATATGATGTCGTATATTCCGGTGGATGGTGCTTGGTAGTAGCAGGGCGTATATCCAGTTATATTACCTGTACCAGAAATAGATTTCGGGCCTGCTAATTCCTGGGTACGAGATGAGATAAAACCCTGTCCTGTTTGAGTAGAACATTTAAAATCTGGTGTTGAGGGAATAGTTTCGCTCCCAATACTACCAGTGACATTGTTTCCTGGTTGAAAAACGACAATATCGCCATTATTCACTCTGACAGCACTAGAGCCTAAAAGAATGTATTCGTCTTTTTCAGCGTAGACCTTTAGGATGGTTCGTCGCTTAATTAGTCCCCCCCATAAATCAGTACGCCACTCTAGGTTAGCTCGATTACCCGTAGCACCACTGGGATACAGTGTACGGCTACCTTCCGCCTGAACAGGTTGTATCCACAGACCCAGAGCGCACAGTGAAACAGCCAAGTTCCCTAGTGATGTTCTACAACGATTAAAAGAAATTTTTTTAGTTGCTAAATATTGCTTGCTAAGTAATAAATTTCTGATCATAGTGGTTTTTCATATCTGGGAATGATCGAGACGTGTAGTTTCGCGTCTCTAAATTGATTTGCTTGGGACAATTAATAAAAATGATGTCGTGGATATTGTTAAATATAATTACATAAGGCTTATTGTATTTTTAATTAAAATTCCTGAGAGTTTTTACTTAAAAATTTCGAGTTATTTTACTAATTACGGATAGTATGATTTGACTAGTGTTAACATGCCCAAAAAATGGGAGCGATCGCTTATCCAACAGAAACAAAATCCAAATATCAGCCGCTTCATTGTGACTTACTAAACGACTAGATCGTAAGCAGTATTTTTACTGAGAATTATGTCAAATCATGGTTATTAAAATCCGCAAAACTTCTATTATCTAGAGAGCCAACAATGTCAAGTTTCTAACGCTGTGGTGGGGGGATTTTCTGCTGTCCAAAACCTTCAAATAATTCGTTGAGTTTCAAAGTTAAACCCAAATAAGGGCCGCCAGCAGAACGCACGCCGGAAAAATCTCGGTCATCAACTCTGCCAAAAGCATATCCAGCAGCTAAACGCAGGTTAGGCGACAAATAATAACCAGTTTCGACAACAAAGCCTGTTTCACTATAATTACCTTGCCCAATCCAACGCGCTTCTCCTACTAAATCCATCTTGTATCCCAAGCGGTAAGTAGCTCGCAATTGCCCCAAATTCACGCTACTAGTCCCGACTAAATCGTTAGCTAAGTAAGATGTACTGTTCCGCAAAGCATATTTACCGTAAAATTCCCATTGCCAATTGGGTGCATAAATAGCTTCTAGGGCAAAAGTATGGTCTGTAGAGCCTGTACCACTACCTAACAAAATCGTGTCAGGAATCACGGCTGGATTTTCTCTGTATTCATAGCGTAGCAAAGCATTAAATTGATCATTGCTGGGGTCACGGTAAGCTAAACCTAGTTTGAGGTTCACTGTATCACCCAAACCCGTGAGTTTTTGATTGGCTGAGTTTGCCTGTTGATAACGTGCTAAGGCTGTGAGTGCTGGCGAAATTTTCCCTGTGGCTGCTGCTGAAATTACTGTATTAGAACCACTAGCAGAAGTGCGATGCTCATAACGCGCACTGGCTTGAAACTCAGGGTTATCACTGTATTCTAAACCCACACTGTAGCTATCGCCACTCTCAAAACCTATAGATGAAGCGGCTTGGCCGACTGTGAAAGGTTGGGCGTATTGTTGTCCTGCGCCGGTGCGGTTAAAGAAACTGCCAAATACATGTTCGTAAGCCAGATTCAGCCGTAAACCAGGAGCAATTTTCCAACGGTTATTTAGGCCAATAGCACCTTGAGTTGTGAGTTGGTTAGCACCTCCTAAAATTGAGTAACGAGCAGTCAAAGTTGTGTCTGTGCCGAGTTTATGCTCGCCATTGATACTTAAACTGGTGATGGAATTGCCGCTTTGTTGACCGCTACTGTAAAACTGTTGGGCAAGACTGACATTCACACCAGGGATAGCAGCCCAATTCAAGCCCAAGATGGTACGGTCTGGATAAACAGTATCGGCACTGGAAGAGAGTGTGAGTTCATTTTGGGCGGCGAAGGTCAGGTTTTTGGCGATGGGAAAAGTCAAACGCGATCGCAATTGATGGGAATCACTCGTTAAAGCATTCACCGGAATCCGATCTTCTCGATGGCGATGAATCCAATCAACGTCAACGGTAGCCTTACCTAAACGTTGTTGAATCCCGGCAGAAATTGTTGTCAAGGAGTTATCAACTTTACTTCCTGGTGTAGCTTCCGAACGTTGTGCAAATAGTTCTTCAAAAGTATCTAGCGGTTGGGGTGCAATTCCAAAGTTATCTTCGTGGTCATATTGCGCCCGGAAATTCGTTGTTTGCGAAAGTCTCGCTGTGATTTGTCCACCATAGCGAGTTTGTCCAGGTACAAAACTGATGGTGGCATTATTGGCAAAGCCTGTATCAGCAAATCGATAATAAGCACGTCCTTGAATAGTCTTGCTAATTTGTCCCTCGGCTTCTAAGCGGTAAGCTGCACCACTGACTTTACCAATCACCTCCGAATCATTCGATGAATGAGCATATTCAGCAATTAGCTTGCCATTACCACCTAAAGAAATCAGCGCATCTGCACCATACAGTTGAAAGTCCCGCATTCCTTGATTTTCTTGGATAAAAGTTGCACCTAACCAACTTTCTTGATTCAAAGTGCGGGAAAAATGATACTGTAATCTACCTGCATAGATATTACTGTCAGAGTCTTGACTGTCATATTGATAGCTCACTACAATGCGTCGGACTAAGACTTGTCCAGTACTATCTATATCTGTACGAAGAATCGGTTCACGAAAAATTAAAGTACCGCGATCGTAATCAATTTCGTAGTCTGGGCCACGACTGAGTTGTTTCCGCTCTAATACAGTACCAGGACGGTTGAGTTCTTCTAATTCCAAAAAGACATTTTCACTACCAGCGATGACTAACCTTCTGGAAAGGAAGTAATAACCACTGGTTCCATCAGGCGCAATAGTATCTCGTTGAAAGCCTTCGATATTGTTACCATAAAAGCCTGTAAATTGAAAATTTCCAAAATTATAGTTAGTTTTAAAGCCGTGGAGTTGACGAGTAATAGAAGTAAATTGCTGGGATGTCCGGGCAAACTCTTCTGTGTCATAATCACCCCACATGAAATAATCAGGAGCCGCATTAGGAATTTTTGAGGTGCGTTCAAACCGCAAAAATACACTATCAATTGAGGGTGTAACAACGTCGGTGCGAGAACTATCGCCATAAACAGGATAGTTCTGCTCGTTAAATTGATAGTTTCTAAATAGGCGATTGTCGCAGTTACAATCTTCGTTGAGAGTGCGGGAACTATTATATGCACCTGTAAACAACCATTCGCCGATTGCACCTGTGGCAAATATCGCTGAGTGAAAATCTAATTGCGTGCTGGTATCTTTGTCAGGACGGACAAAATCTCGAAAACTACTGTAGTAATCTGTACCTCTTGCACCCAAACGGACATCAATCACACCAGTTAATAAACTTGGACGCAAGGCTGTTTCAAATTGCAGTTGGGTAAAGGCTTCTAAATCATTGGTTGTGGCGCGAATGCGGACGGTTTGGGCTTTTAAATCAGACCGCAATCTGGCGGTAAACTCCCCAGCTTTCGCTTCTACCTGAAATCCTGGTTCATCAGGTTTGAAGTCCTTTCCGATTAATTCTCCCGCCGTTGGTATTACGGTCACAACAGCATCGCGGTTAGAGCGATTGCCATTTTCATCGATTAATTCACCACGGATAGTTGCAGTTGAACGTCCATCAGCCGGAATACGGGCTTCTAGGGTTTCTAGTGTGAGCTTTTTTGGTGTACTCCGCACTACTACCCGTACTTTTACAGATAATTCTGGTTTACCTACTTCTTGTGCAGAGATGATATTTTCTCCGGCTTGGAGTGAGACACCATACCATGTCTGTGTGACTAAATTGGTCTGACTATCCGTTTCTGTCCGTCCAATTAATGAAGCATCTACCAGTAGGCCGTTAACGCGCAATTCTATTTGACTACCACTCGAAAACTGCACACTCACGTTCGTCGCCGGAATATCCACCACACTATCAGTAGAGGGGTTAAGAATTTTGATAGTTGTGTTTTGATTCTCTACAGATGCCGCAATTTTACGTAACTTTTTAGGAATTTGAATATCAGTAGCAGGTTGAAATGGTTGTATGCCGGTTGTTACTAAAGGAGGTTCAACCGCAGTTAGTTCGTTGTCAGATATTAACGAACTATGAATATGATTGTCTTGGGTTGCAGGATTTGGCTGAGAAAGTTCATCAACTTCTTTGGACACATCCACAGAAGTTTGATTATCTGCTGTGGCTAAGGTAGAAGCTGAGGGAAACTGACTCTTTTCTGTTTCTGGCGTGGATGTTTGGGCTTTAACGACAGCTGGATACAAAACAACGCTGATTGCACTTGCTACAGCACCCATCAGCCTGAGATTCAAGGTAGTTACACCATGCACTTGAGGTTTCATACTTTATTTACTCCTGCTTGCTGGGGGTGACAGCAAAGTTCATTCTGACTAAGCCGCCAGGTTCCAGACGTACCCAGCGAGATTGCGTATTACGTTCGCGGAATTTGTGGTTGGGGGCTAGAGTGTAGCCGGGAATGCTGCTGAGGTCGAGTACTCCTGTATGGCTTCCTGGCAAAACATTGGCGACAGAAAACAAACCATTGGGATCTGTGGTGATGCGATTACCGTTTTCTAGAAAAATTACGGCATTAGGAATTCCTGGTTCACCATTTTGCTGTTCGCCGTCAAAGTTTTTATCTTCAAACACACGACCGATAATTGTGCCGCAGTCAGCCACAATTCCTGGACGAATGACTAATTGGTGAGTTGCAGGGCCATCCTTGGCGGCTAGGTTGTTGTCAGTTCTAAGTACACGAGCGATCGCACTATTGCGGCCAGTCCCCCGCACTGCATCAGGTGTGAGTTGGGCAGCGTAGGCAATATTGACAACTGTTTGAGATGGAATTGTGACATCTGTGCGGAAGGTAACTGTATTACCATTGCGCTCTGTAGTAATGTTAACTGCTTGACCATTTAACTCACCACGCACAGATTTGTTAATGAAATTAAAGCCTAAAGGCAAGGTATCAGTGACAACTAAGTTATTTAAAGTAGTATCAGATAAGTTTTTCACTGATATACGGTAAATAACTGTATCCCCTGGTTCCGCCGTGGCGCGATCGCCTGTTTTAATAATCTGTAATTGCTGTGCTTGACACATATTAGTGGTCAAGGCAAAAGCTAATAAATCTAGCCCCACTACCTCTGCATTGGGTACGACAACAACGCTATCTTCTACTCTGGTTTCGCCTGTAATTCGGATTGGTTGACCATCTAAAGAGGTAGCAGCATAACGCACAATACTGTTATTACCTGTACCTGTGCGATCGATGATTTCAATTTTAATCCGCCGTTGTTGGTATATAGAATTAGCTGGAGGATTAATAACTAAAATATATTGTCTCCCCGGATCGGTTTGGCCTCGATTGGGGTCAAGTAAAAAATTATAGAAACCGGCTGGATTATTAGTAATCGAAAAGGGATTACTATTCTCGCTATTGGGTGATTTACCACCAGGAATATTGTTACTCGGAATATCAGGAATTTCGGTACGGGTTAAAGAAAGTAATTGCCCTAATTCTGTTCCGGTGGGGTCAGAGGGGTTAGGTTCATACAGACCCACAGAAAAACCTGTATAGTCTGCTAGGGGTGTACCCCCACAACCTAAAATCCTTCCTGATGGGTCAACTAATGGGATAGGACTAATTTGAAGTTGACTGGTAGTTCCTTGATATGGAATATTTTGACCATTATCTTGATAAGTATAAGTATAAGTAGCTTGGTTAGTGAGATTAACCACGCGAGTATCTTGCGCGGTTACTACTATGGGTGCGCTAGTATGCAAAAAACTAACCAAAAAAACTATTTTTGTTAAACTTTGTTTCCAGTTAATACCAAAAGTTATCTGTTTTTTTTTACAAGGAAGATTCATTGAATTAATCTCCTCATAAACGCCATAATACTTGTTAATAAAAACATTTATTGATAAGTTGAATTTGTTGTCGTTTAAAAGAAGTCTACCAATGACTTATTAGTAAGTAATTATCTAGTCAATTGAAGTAGTGAAAATAGACCGAGATGACGGCTGACTAGTAAATAAATCTTGCCCAAAAACAGCACAAAAATTATCAGTTAGCGTACCTGAGTTTGATAAGTTAATTTAACTGTAGTTTTTGCTGCTACCAAGGGAAGTTGTAACCGGATGTGAGTGTAAGCAGTTGCAGGTGCTGGTTTGGTTTCTAATTTGCCATTCGGTAAATTAACTTTTAATGTGGGATTTGTGACGAAACTACTTCCGCCATCAATGCTGTAGGTAATTTTGGCATCACCAGTAAAATTGGCAGATTTTAAAATATAAATCATTCCCTTGGGAATGGGTTGATTGAGTGTAAGATTTTTTAGTGGGCGATCGCTTGTATTTTGCCCAGTCAAGGTATACCGTAATATATCTCCCGATTGTACTACTGCTTGCCCTTTTAATGCTTGCCAATTTACCTTTTGCTTACCTTGCTGATCTTTAACCAAAACCTGCTTTTCTGCTACCAAAACTAACTTTAAAGCCTGTGTTTTTTGTGGAGTTTGAGCAACGGCAATGTTAAATTGTTGCCAATGAAATACCCCTGATAAATTAGTCATAAAAGAGGCTGTAGTCAGCAATAAACTTGCTCCTATCCCAGCCATAAAAATTTGTTTCATGTTCATCACCCTGATAAATTACTGTTAGTTAACCTTACGTTGAAAGATAAATGTTCCTGTTTGACCAGGTGTAACTGGGGCAGAGAGAGTATTTACATACTTGGTGATATCTGTAGCCGCAGTAGTACCACTTTGTTCACTACCAACAGTATTAGCAAGAGTACCACCGAAGAATTGAATTGTTCCTGCTGCCTGAACTGAGCCAAGAACATGGCTTGTATCAATTACGTTATTGGTAGGTGCATTGTCTACCGCCCAATTATTGGGAGCTAAAGTACCATCTTCCGTAATTACCACATTACTAGCATTTAAAATTACATTATTGTTACCATTTGCTGGCTGTGGTTCAGAAATATTTCTGTACTGAATAACGTACTCAACAATATTTCCCGGTGCAGGTTTTTTCGGTGTTGTACTCAAAGTACCATCCGTACCTTGAACTGCTGGCCCAGTTCCTTGTAAAATCCGTGACTGTTTAATTAGTTGCAAGAAACCAGTGTAGACACGATCAATAGTGATGTTTGCCACTTCGTTGTTGTTAGACACACCATCACCATTAGCGTCAATAAATGCCGTGATTGGTACAGGGAAGCCGCGTTCCAAACCAGGATCAGTCGAAAGTGGAGTACCAGCAGGCAAATCAACAGTGACGGTATAGCTAGATTGAGTATTTGTTGCCAATGCGCTAATTTGTAATGGGTTAGTAGCACTGATAGGGTTGCCTGCCGCAAAACCAGTGCCACTTGTAAATGTAAAGACTGTGCCGTTGTATGTATAAGTAGCGGATGAAGAGCCAACAGTTATCGTTACGGTTGTACCGTTAGGCAAGTGACTTGGGGTAGCTGGTGGTGTAGGTAGTAAAGATATATTGGCTACCAAACTACCTGTATTGAGAATAGTGTTAGTAAAAGTAACTGCGTTTGGATTAAATGTTGAACCAGGAGTTAAGCCAGCCGGAACATTGGAAGACTTGTTTGTAAAATCATCATTATTATTATTCGGGCCTACTGCGTCAGGAAAACCATTCGGCCCGTTGACAAGTGCGTTGAGGCTGATTGTAAATACGTTGGCTTCACCATCAGTGCCTGAACCAGTATTATTCCCATTGGTATCAGTTCCGGTGTTGTTTAGATCAGTGGGGTCAGTTTTTGGATCAGTAATATAACCATCAGGTACGACATCTGGTAACTTATCTGGTACATTATCCCCATCTGTATCTACGTTTCGTGAGGGTGTCATGTTATTCGGAGTCCCATCAAAGTTGCTGGGATTGATATCACCAGACTCGTCAAATACAGGAGCATTTGTCTCTGGTGTTTTACCAAATACTTGCGCGATGTTGGCAATGGTTAGAGGTGCAGTCTGTCCTGTTTTAACTTTTACCTGAATAGAGAAGCTGGTTGATTGTGCATCCGCAGCAGCAAGATAAGTAGATGTGTTGCCATCTACAGTAGTTTTTGCAAAACCGATGCGGGTGACAGTAGATAAATCTGCTGGCGCTGTGGTTGTCCAGGTAGCAGCGTTAGCAGATGTAGTTACAGGAGTAGTAGAGTAAACTACAGTCCAACCAGTGGGAGCAGTTGGTATTGCTGCTAATTGTGTCCCAAAAGGAATAGCATCGGAAACTAAGATATTGGTACCAGTAAGACCCGGTATAACAGAACCAGCTAAAGCTGAGGGAGTGATGTTTTGACCTGTGTTATCAGTAGACCTAACTTGCAAACTCAAGCCGTAATTGATGGTGTCGTCTGTAATATCAGTTGGCGTATTGCTATTGCTATAAGTACCGCGAGTTTTGAGTATGGTAGCCAAAGAATAGTACTTCGGAGCAATAGTGATTGTGGCTGCCGCACTGCCTTCTACTACACCGTTAGCAGGTACACCTGTAACTTCTCCTTGTGTGCCATCTGCATTGTCCACAGTGTAAATATCTCTAGCATCATTAATCGATCCGGCTCGTGGAGAGTTAGAGTTAGTCTCAGCAGGGTTAGTTTCCCCTAAAGTCACTTTAATGGTTTGTCCAGGTGTTACTCCTGAATTTACTGTGACTGGGACTCGTACTTGTATCGTGCCATTAACTGGTATGGAAACTGTAGTGAAGCCACCAGTAGGAACATCTGTCCATGTTGTTCCATCAGTGCTGTATTGTAGTGTGCCTTGTGTACCTGGCCCTGTAATACCAGCCTGGGTGGGAATTTGGAACCGAGTCGGGTCGTTACCGATGTTGGTGATAGTAAAAGGAAAATATATCAGATCGCCTGTTTGAATAGTTCCACCGTTGTTATCTACAGGTGTACCAGCTTGAACCAAAATACCAGCTACTTCTGCTATGGAGATAGTAACGGTGTTAGAAGTGGCATTGATGGGTATATTTGGATTATTGGGATCTTCGTAGGTGGCTGTAGCTTGGTTATCGATAGATGTACCAGCTGCGGTTGGCGTAGTTTGAGCTAACACTGGGGAGACCAAGAAAAACCCGTTAGCTAACAATACTGTTGCTACTAAAGTATTGCGAAATGTGCCGTTTTTAGTCTTGTGAGTTGGGTAACGAGATTTCATTGGGTGTAGTTGCTAAATACGGTGCAGTCTGATTAATTTCGATAAGAGTCGATATAAATGCTGGAATTGAATTCTTCCATTCCAATAGTGATGTAATACTAATTAAATATAAGTGACAGATTTTACTTACATTTTGCTTGATTTACTGACACTTTGGCTATTACTTCTTACACAAATATTGCGTAACAATAACAACCTTAAATCAAGCATCTGCAATAAAAAAACAGTCGAAATACTGGTATACCAAAAATTCATACTTAAATTTACCCAGTATTATCAACGATATCTTAATTAAAAAAATACATTTTTTTATACTTAATTAATAAGTTATTACCGTAATACTGAGTGTTCATCAACAATCAGAAAGATATTTTTATTTTTTCAAGGAATTTTTGTGCGTAGACAAATATCCGACTATTTTTATCGGGTATGTTTGACTGGTATTTTTACTCGTGTTACTATCAAGCGACAGTTGACGGACAAAACAGGGAAAGCGATCGCTATGACTCAGGCAATCTCCAAACATACCCAAACCACCACAGCCACATTAGAAGCGTTGAAGTGTAAAGAATGTGGTGCAGAATACGAACTCCAAGCTAGTCATGTTTGTGAGTTTTGCTTTGGGCCGTTGGAAGTGAAATACAACTACAACAATATTCGCCTGAGTGTGAGCCGCGAAAAAATTCAAGCCGGGCCAAATTCAATTTGGCGCTATCGTCAATTTTTACCTGTTGCAACTGACAATGTAATTGATGTGGGAACTGGGATGACTCCTTTGGTGCGTTCCCAACGTCTTGCCCGTCGCCTGGGTCTGAATAAGCTTTACATTAAAAATGATGCCGTCAACATGCCTACCCTCAGCTTTAAGGATCGGGTAGTTTCAGTTGCTTTGTCTCGCGCTAGGGAACTAGGCTTTACTACAGTATCTTGTGCTAGTACTGGTAACTTAGCAAATTCTACAGCTGCGATCGCGGCTCATGCTGGTTTAGACTGCTGCGTATTCATCCCCTCTGACTTAGAAGCAGGTAAAGTTTTAGGTAGCTTGATTTACAGCCCTACTCTCATGGCTGTTAAAGGCAACTACGATCAAGTAAACCGCCTCTGTTCAGAAGTTGCAAATACACATGGTTGGGGTTTTGTAAATATTAATCTGCGTCCTTACTACTCTGAAGGTTCCAAAACTCTCGGCTTTGAAGTCGCTGAACAACTAGGTTGGCAATTACCAGATCATATAGTTGCGCCTCTGGCTTCTGGTTCGCTGTTTACCAAAATCTATAAAGGCTTCAAAGAATTTGTCGAAGTTGGCTTAGTAGAAGATAAAAATGTGCGGTTTAGTGGCGCACAAGCTGAAGGTTGTTCGCCCATCGCTCAAGCATTTAAAGAAGACCGCGACTTTATCAAGCCTGTGAAACCAAATACAATTGCTAAATCGATCGCAATTGGTAATCCAGCAGATGGTGTCTATGCTGTCGAAATTGCGAAGAAAACAGGCGGTAATATTGAATCAGTCACCGATGCAGAAATTATCGAAGGCATCAAGTTGCTGGCAGAAACCGAAGGTATCTTTACAGAAACAGCAGGTGGTACAACCATCGCTGTGCTGAAAAAATTGGTAGAAGCTGGCAAAATTGATCCAGATGAAACTACCGTTGTTTATATCACTGGCAATGGTTTGAAAACTCAAGAAGCAATTCAAGGTTACGTTGGCGAACCATTGACAATTGATGCCAAACTCGATAGTTTTGAACGCGCCCTAGAACGTTCTCGTACCCTAGACCGCCTAGAATGGCAACAAGTTCTAGTTTAAAGGTAAAAAACAACAAACCTAAATTTCCTACTTCATACTTCACACTTCACACTTCCAATATGGCTGTTACTGTTTTAATTCCAACTGCTCTCCAAAAATTCACAAATAGTCAAGCTACCATCGAATGCACAGGTAGCAGTGTCGCTGAGTTGTTCGATTCTTTAGAAAAACATTGTCCTGGTATCAAAGAGCGACTGTGTGATGAAGCAGGACAACCACGACGCTTTTTAAATTTGTATGTGAATAGTGAAGATATCCGCTTTTTAGAGGGAATAGCTACATCGTTGAAAGATGGTGATGAAGTGAGTATTGTACCTGCTGTTGCAGGCGGTTGAGCCAATAAAATGTAGGTTGCTCAAATCGGTACAATATCCATCTACAAAAATAGCGAACAACTGTTCTTAATTACTCCCCTGTTTGTCGAAATTTGCTTGTTGCACCAGGAAGATACCCCACCCAGGGTATTTTACTGGTGCATTTGTTTTTGTAGACAAAGATAGGTCAGGCTTCTTTCCTACTCCCTGGGTACACAACTATAGCGGTTCTCGGTTGGATGAGTACATTTCAACCCCACCCCCAACCCCTCCCCGCAAGCGGGGAGGGGTTGGGGGTGGGGTTCCAACTGTATTACAAGCAAGTAAGAACTGCTATAGATTCAGGAATCAAACCGTATTCCTATATGTTTAAAACAATTAATTCACGACTTGGCTACCATGACTGCGGGGATCATCTTGCGGTTTTGGTGCAACTGAGGTAGAAACTTTAGAAGTTTTACCACTAGCTTGGGCATAAGGTAAGGGTGTACCAGCCACTAACGCCTCGACATTATTAGCCATGATATTACGGGGTATATCACCGATCGCCTGGGCTGTACTTTCTGCATCTTTAGTTAAAAATACAAAATGGGGAATACCATCTACGCGATATTTCAACATTTCTGGCAACCATTTGGTGTTATCTACGTTCAGCATGACAAAATTAGCTTTGTCGGCATACTGCTGTTCTAGTTCTGCCATATCTGGTGCCATTTTTTGGCAAACAGTACACCAGTCAGCGTAAAACTCCACGATGGATGGTTTACCGTTACTCACAGCAACATCTAGGGGTGTGGAGTTTTTCGCCAACTCAGCAACGGAAATGGAATTAGTTTCAGTTCTTAACCCTAAAACAAGGGCAACACTCAGGGCGATCGCTACTATTACAATTAAGAAGTTTCTTAAACGCTGCCCAAATTTAGATTCTGGCTTGGTGGGAGTATTAACGGGTGCTTCTGTAGTCATAGCAAATTTATTCATACTTAACGCGATGTGCGACTTATTATTTTGTTACAAATGAGTAGGGATGTAAACGATTGAAAAGAAAAATCCCACAGACTGCTAATTAACAGGACAATTCATTCCAGTTTGCAGAGAGTGGGAATCATGTTTTCTATCGAAGAGTTTATCATTGCCGTGTTCTGTTGTGTGGACGATTTACTAGTAGAGATTACAGAAGTTTACCCAGTGATTCGACGAGGCTTTGCACCGAGTTTGAGCGCGAGTGAAGTCATGACAATGGAAATTGTGGCAGAATATTTGGGTATTGATGCAGAAAAAGACATTTGGAAGTACTTTCATCGCCATTGGTTAGGGTGGTTTCCGGCGCTCAAAAGTCGTTGTGCTTTCATTCGCCAAGCGGCTAATTTCTGGCAATACAAGCAATTAATACAACAGAGGTTAGCAGCAAAATTGGGTGCATTCGAGTGTGAGATTCATTTGATAGATGGACTACCAATGCCTTTGTGTTGCTTCAGTCGTGCGCCCAGATGTCGTAGTTTTAGAGCCGAAGCGGATTACGGTTTTTGTGCCGCCAAAAAACAAACCTACTATGGGTTTCACGGACACTTAATTATCAGCGTTACAGGTGTCATCAGTGGCTTTTCTCTGACTCCGGCAAATGGTAGCGAACGAGAGGCACTGTGGGATTTGGTGAGTCGGATTCGTGGTGAGTTGATTGGAGACAAGGGCTATTTGAGCCAGTTTCTTGGTGAAGAACTTGCACAAGTGGGCATTATTTTACGCACTCCGCTTCGTTCCAATATGTCTGAGTCTAGCAACAAGGCTTACATTCATTTACAACAACGTTTTCGTCGGCTCATTGAAACTGTCATTGGGCAACTTGTTGAACGATTCCACATCGAGAAAATTCGAGAAGCGAGATATGTGGGACTTAACCAGCAGAATCAACCGGAAAATTTTAGCTCATACACTTTGCTTCTGGCTTAATCGCCATAACTGCGATCCTCTTCAATTCGATGAACTTGTTACGCAATATTAAGTCGCACATCGCGTTACTTATTAACTATTGCCACTTTTTAGTTTATCGCTTTCTTTTTATCTGTCCGCCTCTACCTGCTTAAACCTGTGAAAAAACGAGTTACTTTAACATTTCCCAAGCGTGCTATTCAAATGCCTGTAACCTATGTACTGGCAAAAGATTTTAATGTAGCTGCCAATATTATCCGCGCCCAAGTCGCCCCCAATCAAATCGGTAAATTGGTGGTGGAACTTTCTGGAGATATTGATCAGTTAGATGCAGCAATTGAATGGATGCGATCGCGTCACATTGGTGTATCTTCCAGTTTGGGAGAAATTGCTATTGATGAAGATATCTGTGTTGACTGTGGCTTGTGTACTGGGGTATGTCCCACAGAAGCACTGAGTTTGCATCCAGAAACATTCAAGCTAACATTTACGCGATCGCGCTGCATTGTTTGTGAACAGTGTATTCCGACTTGTCCTGTGCAAGCAATTTCTACTAACCTTTAACTTAAGGAGAATATATCGGCTGTGACGCTGCGATCGTCAATTAACCTAGTCTCAGCTGGAGAATCATAAACCACTAACAGCGAAGGCGCTCCTAAAATATCTTGAAATAAAGTCATCCCCTCAGCATGATCATTGCGATTTCCATAAGGAATTTCTTGCACAAGCTGTGGATAGTTGAGCAGATTTTCTGAAGACTTCACACCATTTTGCCAACGATAAACTTGCACTGGGCCATCTAAATCCATTGTTGGCCCAGCTAAAATTAATAAATCTTCTCTATCCAGACACAAATCACGAATTCCTAACCCATTCAGCCAAAGGAAATATTTTTTGTATTCTTTCTTTGCTTCACCAATCGGCATGAGTTTCAGCAATCCAGGACTGGAGTTTTGTAGTTCAATTTCCAGAACTATTGCCCAACCTCGTAATACAGGGCCACGCAACCCTAAAAAAAGCTTATTTTGATAAATAGCTAACCCTTCAATATCAAAACCATTGTCTTTACCGGGAATTGCAGCTTGAATAAATGCCCCCAAATGAGGGTCATTTGCTAAAGCAGACATTAGTAAATTACCTTGTTTTGTGATTTCTAATTTTGCCGAAGTTAACTGTAAATTTGCGTCTTGTGGGTGTTGACAAGCAGAAACTAATTTGCCATCTATCAAAGGAATTCTGCCTAAGATATAACGATTAGGTTCGGTTTCAATTTTTGCCAGTCTCGAAACATTCTTTTGATCAGACTTGTCAGGTTTGGGTTTTTTGCGTTTGTAACTATGGGAACCAACTAACCATAAATAATAATCTGTATATGCCAATCCTTCAATATCAATTTCTTCGTCTTCTGAAGCAGGTAATTTAAGAAAATCTGAGACTTTATATTGTTGGTGTTCGGCAAATTTATTTTCTTCACTCAAAGTTAGTCTTTCCAAGGTAGAAGTTTCATCTGAGCCTAACCATAAATGTTTATCAGGTGTTAGCATTACTCCTGAAATATCTGTTCTGTATTCTCGAAAACTTTCAGTAAATGTGAGAATAACTTGCTTGATTATCTGTGAGTTTGGCATTTTTATGATGAATATTTTTTGTGATTACAGTAACTATCCAAGATAATGACAGCCATTTTAATCAGTATTAGACAAAAATCTCTATAAACTCACTTTATTTTTAGATTCATCTCAAAATAATGCTAATATTAATACTCATCATTATAGTTATCAAGTTTAAAAAAACTATCTGGAGATAGATGGTTTTTTTAAACTGATGCTAGTATGCAATAACCCTAATCAGTAACTAGTTGCTATTAATTATGAAACTAGCCACCAAACCCACGGTCAAAACACTAGGCGAATACACTTACCAAGCAATTCAAAAGCATTTTAATAAAACTTTAAAGTACGAAAAAACTGTTAAAAAAGATGAAGATCCTGAAGCATTACATCAAATGCGTGTAGGGATGCGCCGTCTCCGTACCGCAGTGAATCGGTTTGATATTGTACTAGATTTGCCAAAGCCAGCAAGTGATAAAAATATTGGTAAAATTGCTCGTCGACTAGGTAGCCTCAGAGACTTAGACGTACTCAAAGAAAGTTTAGAACAGCTTTACCAACCAAAACTACCACATAAGGAACAAAAATCTCTACATAAAGCTTTTCAGGCTTTAGCAAAACAACGAGAAGTTGCATTAGCTGATGTGTTGAATACACTCAAAGATGAGCCATATAAATCTTTTAAACAAACATTAGAAGAATGGTTAGAAAAACCCCACTATCAATCTTTAGCTACTCTGCCAATTCAGCAAGTATTACCAGATTTACTCTTACCAGAAGTCAGTGTTTTCTTTCTCCATCCAGGGTGGTTAGTGGGAACTCAAGTTACCGAGTCTGAAGTGAAGATTCGCAGTGATTGGCAAGCTGAAAAAATAGAACAACATTTAACCAGTAAAGGTGAGACGATTCATGATTTACGCAAACAAGCAAAACGTTTGCGTTATCAAATGGAATTATTTGCTGATTTATATACAGACGCTTACACAGGGTACATTGCGGAAATAAAAAGCATACAAGATATTTTAGGGAGCATTCAAGATAGTGTGGTGATGGGACAGTGGCTGACAGATGTTTTTAAGTCAGAATTTAATAGTCATCTGCCTACTTTAGCTAACTTATTAGCCGAACATCGTCACCAATTATGGCAGCAGTGGCAACCGTTACAAGAAAAATACTTGATAGTAGAAAATCGACATAATTTTCATTTAGCCATCTTACAGCCAGCGTAAAATTTTGGGAGTGATTTTATCTGATTGTTTCTGTGACTAACGAGGAGTTAAACTAATAGGAGCTTCAAGGGATAGGACATAAACACTGCTTTGGGGAATTTGTACAATCCGGGTGTTTTCTGCGGAACGTAAACCTGTCAACAATCCTACAGCACTGCCTAACATAGCTCCTCGATCAAATTGCTCAGGATCTCCTTGGCTGATAAAGCCTAAAGTACTGCCGCCAATTCTCCCCCAAACCGAACCATTTTCAACTGCCTTATCATTAGCTCGCACATGGGTAATGGTAGTACCAGGAATTACTTGACTAGAGGCTTTGATGGTCACAATTCTGCCGTTAATCACTAAAGACTGTGCCACAATTCTTGCTCCGCCTTCTTTGGGTTTTAAAACTATACTGACTGGGGTATTTTCAGGCGCGATAACATTGCCTTGAGCATCTTTAATGGCACTAGCTAAAGGAAGAGTCAGAGGATAATCTTTTTTCTGCCCAACATCGATGGTAACAGGTGCAGGAAAAGCCACAATAATTGCGGTATCTTGAGGAATGGTGATTTCAGAACTGATTGCTTGTGGTTGCACAGTTGGAACTGGTTGAGCATGAGTAGGTAATGTGAATGTACCTAATAAGGAGATAGAACAAGCAAGGCTGAGTAAAAGATTGGTTTTCATAACTGTTTTCCTTTGAATGTGAGTGTTTGGTGTGTGGGTTTTATCCCTTCACTCAATCAATAGGTTTGGGTTGATGAGTTTATGCAGCCTGTCAGACTAGTACAACAAAGAAAAAGTAAAAAGGCAAAAGGCAAAAGAAAGAACCTTGATACCACAAGGCTTTTAGCAATTACTTATGGTCACTGAGTTTCGGCTACGCGGTAGTTGAATCTCGACACTTCGACAAGCTCAGTGCATCGCTTCGCTCGATTACCACGTAGCCGAACTGTGGTTTGTTTATTTACGCCAACCTGTTGTTATCTATCTCCCTTGTCTACCTTATCTTCCTTGTCTCCCTTATCTCCCTTGTCTCTCGTTTGATATCTCAAATAGAATTGCCATATCTTTCATCCAGCTTCTAGCGATCGCTGCTGAATTTCTGTATTCTCAATACTACATTGAAATGAGAATGTAAAATACTTAGATGCGATCGCTGCGATTATGCAGCTTTTACAAGTTAAGCTGGATAGGAGTAGCGATTGATTGCGCTTTTTATAGAAAAAAATTCTGTTAGTTTTTATTTTTGACTTGAGAACCCCGGAATGCTAGACAGCATATTTGATTATCTCCACTTTCACTTCAGCGTCGAAGCCCCTATAGTCCTGCTAATTCTGGTGTTTTTAGAGGCGGTGCTTTCGGCTGACAATGCGATCGCCCTCGCTGCAATCGCCCAGGGATTAGAAGACAAGGAACTAGAAGGTAAGGCGCTGAACTTTGGTTTAGTAATTGCCTACGTGTTGCGGATTTCCCTGATTTTGACTGCTACCTGGGTACAAAATTTCTGGCAATTTGAACTGTTAGGTGCGGCTTACTTGCTGTGGCTGGTATTCCAACACTTTACCTCAGAAGAAACCGAAGACTCTCACCATCATGGGCCGAGGTTTAAAACTGTTTTACAAGCCATACCTGTAATTGCATTTACAGACTTGGCATTCTCATTAGATAGCGTTACAACCGCGATCGCAGTTTCCCAAGAAAGATGGTTAGTCTTAACAGGTGCCACCATCGGAATTATTACACTGCGATTTATGGCTGGCTTGTTTATTCGCTGGTTAGATGAATATGCCAACCTCGAAGATGCAGGTTATGTAACTGTAGCGTTCGTAGGTTTGCGTTTGCTCTTAAAAGTGATCAACGATGATTTAGTGCCACCAGAATGGTTAATGATCACTGCGATCGCCCTGATTTTAGCTTGGGGCTTTTCTAAACGGAATCCCGCCCCATTACCCCAAGCTGAACCGGAAAAAACAGAAGTCTCGAAATAAGGAGGCAGGAGTCAGGAGGCAGTGGTTCGGCTACGCGGTAATCGAGCGAAGTCGAGATTCACCAACCGGAGGCAGGCGGCAGAAATGCCGTGTTTTCCTACTCCCCACTCCCCACTCCCCACCTGACAGGTGTAGGTTTTTTACGTTATGCCCCAAAAACCTTGATTTAGGGTGTAGGGGTGTAAGGGTGTGAGGGGGGTGGAACTCTGATTAAATCGTGATTTTTAGAGTCGCTACTCATCACTCTGTTAAAAACCTACACTTGTGAGCCACTCCCCACTCCCTACTCCCCACTCCCCAAAATTATTCGTGCAACCAAGGGAAAATATGTGGTTGCCAATTAACTAACTCTTCATCTTTAAACCACAAAGCAACTTCCTGCTGTGCAGTTTCGGGAGCATCGGAACCGTGAATTAAGTTGCGTCCAATATTGATCCCAAAGTCGCCGCGAATTGTTCCTGGTTCTGCGGTTAAGGGATTGGTAGCACCGATGATTTTTCTCGCCGCCGCAATCACACCATCACCTTCCCAGACCATCGCTACAACTGGGCCAGAAGTGATAAATTCGACTAAGCTACCGAAAAAGGGGCGTTCCCGGTGAACACCATAATGTTGTTCCGCCAATTCTTTACTTACTTGGAGAAACTTCAACCCCACCAGGGTAAAACCCTTAGTTTCAAACCGACGGATAATTTCGCCAACTAGTTTACGTTGTACGCCATCAGGCTTAATTGCTAAAAATGTGCGTTCCAAAGCTGTCTCCCAAAACTTAATAAAGTTTTTATCTTGTCAATTTTCTTTTGTCCTTGGTCTTTTGTCCTTTGTCAATAGTCTAAAAACGAATGACCAATGACAAATGACAATATTGACGAATGACAATTGACCAATCAGAGTTTATCTCAGAAATCATCACTAGGTGCGTATCCATTACCAGATGAATGCGTTAAATTGTTTATTCGTGGGTGAAACACAGAGGTCAGAAATGGGTGTTGAGTCAACTGCTACATCTGATGAGGTGGTACAACTACCGTCAAATGGTCATAAATCTGAAGTGAAAAATCACAAACAAAAAAAGTTATTACCACCAAGCACTACCGCCGGCGATTTACCTCGCGCTTGGAAAATCGAGGATAGCGAAGCACTATACCGCATTGAAGGATGGGGACAACCTTATTTTTCAATTAACGCTGCTGGTCATGTGACTGTTTCCCCCAAAGGCGATCGCGGGGGTTCTCTTGACTTGTTTGAATTGGTCAACGCCTTAAAGCAAAGGAATTTGGGGCTACCCTTGCTGATTCGCTTTTCTGACATTTTAGAAGACCGCATTGAGCGGTTAAACGCTTGTTTTGCCAAAGCGATCGCTCGTTATAACTACCCTGGTGTTTATCGTGGGGTGTTTCCTGTCAAATGCAACCAACAACGGCATTTGATTGAAGATTTAGTCAAATTTGGTAAACCCCATCAATTTGGATTAGAAGCCGGTTCCAAGCCAGAATTAATGATTGCCCTGGCTTTATTGGATACCCCAGGCGCATTGCTCGTTTGCAACGGCTATAAAGACCGGGAATACATCGAAACGGCAATGTTAGCCCAAAGACTAGGCCAAACCCCAATTATTGTTTTAGAGCAGATTGAAGAAGTTGATTTGGTAATTGCGGCTAATCGCCAGTTAGGGATTAAACCAATTTTGGGAGTGCGTGCCAAACTCAGCACCCAAGGAATGGGACGCTGGGGAACTTCCAGTGGCGATCGCGCCAAGTTTGGTTTAACCATGCCCGAAATTATCGAAGCTGTGGATAAATTACGCGAAGCCGAGTTAATCGAGTCTTTGCAGTTATTACATTTCCACATCGGTTCGCAAATTTCTGCCATCAATGTAATTAAAGATGCCATCCAAGAAGCCAGCCGCATTTATGTAGAGTTGGCGATGTTGGGAGCAGACATGAAATATCTCGATGTTGGTGGTGGCTTGGGTGTAGATTATGACGGTTCTCAAACCAACTTCTACGCCTCGAAAAACTACAACATGCAGAACTATGCCAACGATATTGTTGCAGAGTTAAAAGATACCTGTGCGGAAAGACAAATCCCAGTACCAACACTGATTAGTGAAAGTGGTAGGGCGATCGCATCTCACCAATCGGTACTGATTTTTGACATTCTCAGTACCAGCGATGTCCCCCTCCATCCCCCCGAACCCCCACAAGAGGGAGAATCACCAATTATCAATTACTTGTGGGAAACTTATCAATCAATTAACAAAGAAAATTACCAAGAGTTTTTCCACGACGCAACCCAATTTAAAGAAGAAGCCATCAGCCGCTTTAACTTAGGAATTTTGCGTCTACGGGAAAGAGCCAAAGCCGAGCGACTCTACTGGGCTTGTTGTCAAAAGATTTTAGACATTACTAGACAGCAAGATTACGTACCCGATGAACTGGAAGACCTAGAAAAAATCATGGCTTCCATCTACTACTCCAACTTGTCAGTGTTTCAATCAGCACCAGATTGTTGGGCGATCGACCAATTATTTCCCATTATGCCTATCCACCGCCTTGATGAAGAACCAACAAGACGGGGAATTTTGGCAGACCTCACCTGCGACAGTGACGGTAAAATTGACCGCTTTATTGACCTGCGTGATGTCAAATCTGTTTTAGAACTGCACACCTTCCAACCAGGCGAACCCTATTACTTGGGAATGTTCCTCAATGGTGCGTATCAAGAAATCATGGGCAACCTGCACAACTTGTTTGGTGATACCAACGCCGTTCACATTCAACTCACACCCAAAGGCTACCAAATTCAACACGTCGTCAAAGGCGATACTATGAGCGAGGTAGTCAGTTATGTGCAGTATGACTCCGAAGATATGGTGGAAAATATCCGCCAACGCTGCGAGAAAGCACTAGAAGAAAAACGCATTACCTTGGCAGAATCCCAAAGGTTATTGCAAACTTACGAACAAAGTCTCAGAAGATACACCTATCTGAACAGCTAAAGGTTAGGGATCAGAGACTAGGGACTAGTAGTGTACCAACCCAAAATTGCTACGTGGAGGTAAGCTCTTGTGCAGGGGAGCAGGGGAGAAACTTGCAGTAAGTCTTTTCCCCCTGCCCCTCTGCTCCTCTGCTGACCACAACGCAAAGTTTCCTTGGCAGACTACTAGAGATTAGGGGAATTTTTTTGGGATTAATCCAAAGTTACCAGCCCCTAGCCTCTAGCCTCTAGCCCCTAGCTGGTGCTTGTCCCCAGCAATTCTTCAATCGCTTGTCGTTCTAGAGGTGTGTGGACTGGTGGTGCTTGACGCGCATCAGTAATTAGCCAGTCTAAAGCAGCAGCTTGCACATCAATAGATGCGCCTGTTTTATCCACGCAATAACGACCAAACACCAGCTTGTCAACGAGACGGACACCAGGCCCCAAACGTGACCATTCAAAGATGACGCTGTTATCTACAGTTGCGCCACTGCATATCCAACAATTCGGGCCGATCATCGCTGGGCCAACGATTTTCGCTCCATCTTCAATTCTGGTCATTCCACCAATGTAAACTGGGCCAGTGATATCTACCTTGTCCCAATTGATTGCCACATTTAAACCAGTGTAGATGCCAGGGGCGACTTCATGACCGGGAATTTGGACGTTTTTAATTTCACCTAGCAACACACCGCGAATTGCTCGCCAGTAGTCTGGTACTTTACCAATATCTACCCATTCAAAATCCATCGGAATCGCGTAGAAAGGCGCACCAATTTCGACTAATTTGGGGAATAACTGACTACCGATGTCATATTCAACCCCAGAGGGAATGTATTTAAATACTTCTGGCTCAAAAATGTAAATCCCTGTGTTGATATTGGTGCTGAGGGCTTCTTCTACTGAAGGTTTTTCTTGGAAAGCTTTGACACGTCCCTCTTCATCAGTAACGACAACACCGTAACTAGAAACTTCTTCTAGGGGAACAGATTTAGAAATGATTGTGGCTATAGACCCTTTAGATTTATGCCACTTCACAGCTGCTGTTAAATCCAAGTCAATTAAAGCATCACCGCATAATACTACAAAAGTATCGTCAAAAAACGGCGAGAAATCTTGGATACGCCTCATTCCTCCCGCCGAACCAATGGCTTCCCCCACCAGTTTACCGTCATCAATTTTACCTTCAAAAGAATAGGCAATTTGTACGCCAAACCGTTGACCGTCGCGGAAATAGTTTTCAATTTCTTCAGCTAAATGGCTAACATTGACCATAATTTGGTCAAAACCATGTTGACGCAAAAGTTCCAGTAAAAATTCCATCACTGGCTTTTGCAAGATAGGAATCATTGGTTTGGGAGTCGTGTAGGTAATGGGACGAACGCGAGTACCCTTACCCGCCGCGAGAATCATCGCTTTCATAAAATTTGTTCCTCAACCACAAGCCAGTTTACTTTCAACGAGTAATACTTAATCATCAGTTTTAATCTCTGTTCTAAGCAACTCCTAGAATCAGGGATAACAGTAATTTACTGGTTATTGCAACCATAGCGAGAGATAGGCTACAGGCTTAACCCGCCGCAAGCGATCGCTAATATTCTAAATTTGCTAAAACTTAAAAAAATAGCTTTGGTATCTCTGTGTAACTTACATAATTATTTTTAATCTGAACTAGTAATTTAGTTTATTGGTTGTTCTACGGATTTTGGTATGTTAACTGCATCTGTAATCAGCCGAATTTGGATTTCTTGGTAAAATTCCGCTTGAAATAGTTCGACTTTAGATTGAGCCGATAACAACAGTAAAGCCCAAAACACACCAACTAAGTGGCTGTGTTCTGACTCATGGTGAGCATTATTTTGTTGTGGTTGCTGGTTTTGAGACCATAATTGTACAAGCTGTTCCAGGGTGACATAACTTTGTTCTTGAAATAATTCTTGGGCAGCATTACGCAGTAACTCCTCCAGTTCTTGAGCAACTTCTGTGAGATTTTCTTGGTGAGCTAATTCTAGCGCCTGCCGCATTGTACGGACACTAGGCTGGCGCTTCACCCGCGCCGGCTTATCAACTTTTTGGACGAGTTTTAGCTGATTTGCCATCAGCTGCAATTGTTCAATTAATTCTTGCAGGGTGACACGTCGCTTAGGCGGTGGCATAGCCGAGGGACGGCGGCGTAGCTGTAACTCTAATGGCAACCGACGCTGATGAGAGAAGCCGTTTTCCAAATCAGTTATGCCGTCATCTTCTAAAATTTCTGCGACATCTCCAGCTGTTGACCATTGCATCAAGGTATTTGCTTTGAATAACACCAGCATTGATGCCGACAAAAAAGCTTGGCCAGATTGAGATAAATCGGCTTCATAGCCTTTTGTTGTCGCCTCCGGTGCCATAAATTCTAAATAACGGTCAATTACCTCTATCACCTTGACATCCCAAGGGTCTATTTCCCCCCGTTCAGCTTGGTCAATGAGGAGTGTTATTGTCTCTAATAGCTCGGAAGCATCCATTCTGATTTCCGAATTATGGAAGGTGTGATTTGAGGTCGGTGAAACAAATCCCAGCAAGATACTCTAGTTAATTTAATTATTTATGGACAAACTAATATATCATTAGGTTTTTATACTGGTGTTTCAGCAAGATAACTTAATAGTGCTGAGTTTTGAGTGCTGAGTGCTGAGTAAAAAATTCTTCCTCTGCTTCCTCTGCGTCCTTTACTTTACTTCCTCAGTTCCCCACTCACTAATTTATCCGGTCTTCTGGCGGGTCGTGGGAAATGGTGAAAGGTGAGACGAAATTACCTCCTTTGTTGGTTTTGATGGCATCAAATGTGCCTTTAATGGTGCCAGCGATGGGAACAGCCACAAGTGTACCTAACAATCCCGCAATTTCAAATCCAATCAAAATAGAAATAAAAATCCAAATGGGGTTGAGACCGATAAAGTCACCGAGTAATTTGGGTGCTAAGAGATTATCTTTAATTTGTTGCATAATCATTGCAGCGATCGCAACTTGCACTCCTAACCAACCGTTTTGCAGCATTACTAAAATTGTCACCAAACTAATGCCCAAGGTTGCCCCAATAAAGGGAATCAGTTCTGATATGCCGATAACTATGGCAAACAATAAGGCAAAAGGCGCTTTCATCACAATAAAAATCGGGGTGAGAGTCACCACCATGAATAAGCCAAGTAACAATTGACTCAAGAAAAATCTTTGAAAATTTAGCTGTAGAGATATCGTCAAAGGTACGCCAATGTGAGATGGCAAAAGATTGATTAAACCGAGCCAGACGCGATCGCCATACAAAAGCATATAAAATGCCAGTACAACCACCAGTACAATATTTAATAAGCCCGATAGCAAAGTCCCCGCTACACCCACCGCCCCAGATGCTAACTGCTGGACTATGTTTTGTATACTGGCATTAATTTGATTACTCAGTACTCGTAAATCTAAAGGTAAACGGCGCTTTTGGGCAAATGCTTCTAGTTGTTCTAAGTTGGTTTGACTTGCAGTTAACCAATCAGGAATTTTATTTAACAGTTGAATTGTTTGGTCAATCACAATTGGGACTAAAGTCACACCCAAAATGACAAACAATGTTAATGTCACCAACAAAACTATGATGACTGCCTGTGTCCGAGTGATGCGGGCGCGTTCAAAAAACTTCACTGGGTAATTCAGTAAAAAAGCTAAAATCGCCGCAACACTAACAATCGTGATGGGATGCTTAAAATAGTTGAAAAGTATTGATAGCAGCCCAACATTGAGAGCGATAATCGGGCCGCTCAAACCGTAGAATAACAGAGTTTGCAGAGAGGCTGAACGGCGCATTGGATTTAATGCTTGAGACGGTTCGGGAAGAAATTTGGGCAACTGGCATTGATACCAGCCATGATTTATAGATATTTTTAACTAAGCCCTGTATAAGTGTATCTGTTATAGAGGAAATACATAACGATGAATACCACCATAGCTGACCTCCGCAAAGACTACACATTACAAGACTTAACTGAAACTGAAGTTGACCCTAACCCATTTATACAATTTAAAAAATGGTTTGAGCAGTCATTAGCAGCGCAATTGCCAGAACCCAATGCCATGACTTTAGCTACTGCCACACCTGATGCTAAACCTGCGGCGAGAATGGTGTTACTCAAAGATTTTGATGAACGAGGTTTTGTTTTTTTTACTAATTACGACAGTCACAAAGGACAAGAACTCGCAGAAAATCCTCAAGCAGCTTTGGTTTTTTGGTGGGCAGAATTAGAACGCCAAGTACGAATTTGTGGTCATGTAGAAAAAGTTTCGGAAGCAGAGTCAGACAAGTATTTCGAGAGTCGTCCGCCTAATAGTCGCTTAGGTGCTTGGGTTTCTCATCAAAGCGAAGTTATCGAAAGTCGAGAACTGCTAGAAAAGCGAATGGAACTGTTTCAGAGTAAATATGAAAACCAAGAAGTTCCCCGTCCGCCTCATTGGGGGGGTTTAAGAGTCATTCCTTCCGAAATTGAGTTTTGGCAAGGTCGTCCTAGCCGACTACACGATCGCTTGCTTTATACTCTTTTAGATGATGGCAGTTGGAAAATTGAGCGGTTGTCGCCTTAGAAGTGGGGAGTAGGGAGTAGGGAGTAGGGAGTAGGGGTAGAGGAAGAATGTTTTACTCAGCACTCACACTTCGACTACGCTCAGTGTAAAGCACTCAGCACTTGCCGCATCAATCAAAAACGTACTTTTCCGCTACCTTCCAATAGCGGGAAAAACGCTTTAAATCGATGTAGCCGTCATACTCAAAAAATGGTTCTACGGCTAATACTTCTAATTTCACAGAACGTTCTATGTCATCGCAGATATCATCAAATCTCGGACTTGGGCTTTCGGCTGTCACCACAAAATTAGCATTGTTTTCTTTAGCAAAGGCTAAAATTTCTTGGGCAACATTGCCGCGACGAATTTCTACTGGCAACTCTAGCAAGCATTCATAAATAAAGGCGATGCGTTTCAGGCTTAATTGCCATTCTTCAATTAAAGCATCGTCCCATACCCAAATTGCTGGGGCATCAGGGTATTCTTGAAATGCGGGGTTGGATGGGCTGAGACAGTCGCCGTGTATCCAGATAATTGGTTTATTCATGAGAACTGCCTTGAAAATGGGTGTAAGGGTGTAAAAGAAGTGTTTGTATAGCCCCAGACTTCCAGTCTGAGGGGTTTATAAGCTTTATTTTTTCCCTTTTTTGCCATGCTGCCAACTTTGGCTATTTGGCTTTTTGGTAAATTCCCCTTTAGGAAATAACTTTTGTTCTAATTCTTCGTAGCTACCTTCAAAGTCACAATGCCCGTATAGTGGGCATTTTTGACAATGAACACCTTTGGTATAGCGTTCTAAATTCTCGCGGTTGAAAAAATATGGTTTATGGCTAAATGTGCTGGCTACCCATTGCCAAGACATATTATTACTGGCAGGATCACCATCTAAAAGATGTTGCAAAAACCATTTAGCCCCGGCTTGCCAACGAATACGCCGCCAATGAACGATGTAAGCCGCTAACCACATCCGCCCGTGGTTGTGTAAGTAGCCAGTTTCTCGCAATTCTTGGCTGAAACTGTCGATACAAACTCGCCCTGTACTACCTGCTTGAATGTCTTGGGGTAGTTCTGGGGCGTATTCTGAGACTGTGTAACCTGTTTTATATTCTTCTTGGTCTTGCCAGATGCCATCACCTAGCTTGACATACAATCGCTGCCAATAATCACGCCAGCCTAATTCGTTAATTAGTTTGGTAGCATCTTCTGGCTGTTTAACGTTATCCAGTACATATTCGCGGATTTCGGCTAGACTTAACACCCCATAGCGAATATATGGTGAAAGTTTTGTAACTGAGCCTGTAAAAAAGTTACGGGTTTTGCTGTAGGCGGCTGGGTCTACTTTTTGTAATGCTTTTTGGGCTGCTTTGCGTCCGCCAATAGTATTACTAATATGGTTGTCACGTTCTGCGGCTTGGGGAAATTGTTCGCGCAGATACGTTATCAATTCATCCCGACTAGTAAATTTACGTAGCATGAATAATAATTCAAGTGTATTAATCCCAATTGTAGAAGACTATGAATGAGTTACTTCAACACTCTCATTCAGTCTGCGGATGAGCCGTGATAACTCACGAATGATGTTGACGGCAATTTCGGGAGTTTCTTCAATTGCGTCATAAAGTTGTTCTTGTGTGAGTTCTAAGCATTCACAAGGTTCGATGGTGGTCGCAGTGGCAGAACGGGGCTGTGTATCAAATACTGCCATCTCGCCAAAGTATTTTCCCTGTTCTACTTCTGCGAGAAATTTATTACCAATGTGGACTTTAACTCTACCTGATACCACTATATAAAGCGATCGCCCTTCTTCACCCTGTCTAAAAATTGTATAGTTTGCCGGAAATGACAACTCGTGCATGACTGAAGTTAGCCGCACGATAAAATCATCCCGCAATTCTTTAAAAATCGGGACTCGGCGCACAAATAATAATCGGTCAACACTACTCAGCATAATTAAGAGTTAAGATACACCCACACAACATAATCGGGCAGTTTTGGGATTTTTGAATATGCGATCGCCATATTAACCGATAAAAATTGTAACTATAGCAGAAGGCAGTCCCGATGAGACAAATTTCATAACTAAGTATAAAGGAGGGTCTAGAGGCTGGAGGCTAGTTATCAGTTTTGGAGAAACGCTGTATAAAATTATACTAAATTAAAAAATGATTGCGACAGATGGATGGCTCAAAAGCTTACCGATCAACCCTTACCCAATCCAAAATCTAAAATCTAAAATCTAAAATCCAAAATCCAAAATGGTATTAGACTGTGTACGCTTTTCTCATATTCTCCCTTTTATTTGTAGCAGGTTTTTTCTATTTGATAGCAATCCATTGAGTCACAGGAGCCATTGCTCGCCAGCCTAAAAATTTACCAATGGGTTCTGCTCGTTGAATGGCGATGCGGGTAAAACTGCCACCAACTTTTTCATACCATTGAAATAAGGTTTGCTCGCCTTCGATGGTGACAACATTGGCGACTAAACGACCGCCAGAAGGTAGTGCTGTCCAGCAAATATCAAACAATCCGGCTGCTGTCACGCCACCACCAATGAAAATCGCGTCTGGTGTGGGTAAGTTTTGCAAAGCTGGGGGTGATTTTCCTGCAATAATTTCTAGGTTTGGCGTACCCAAAGCGGCGGCGTTATCGGCAATATATTGCAGTCTAGATGAATTTTGTTCAATGGCGATCGCTCGACACCGGGGATGAGTCCGCATCCATTCAATGGAAATGGAACCACAACCCGCGCCGACATCCCACAAAAGTTCCCCTGGTAAGGGTGCTAATGTTGATAAAGTAATTGCCCTGACTTCTCGTTTGGTTAATTGTCCGTCATGGTGAAAGGCATGATCTGGCAATCCTGGTAATCTTGGTAAGGCTGTAACGCCAATGTCAGCCAGACATTCAACGGCGATGGTATTTAAATCAGCAATTTCTGTTTCACTCCAAGCGGCGGCTGTACTTGTAATTATTCGTTCATGATTGCCACCTAAACGTTCTAGAACAATCATTTTACTTTGACCATAGCCCCGATTTTTCAGGATTTCTGCCACAATTTGCGGTGTTTCCTTGTCGGCGCTCAAAATTAATAACTTGGCTTGGGGATAAATATAAGCCTGAAGCAAACTTGCGGGACGACCACACAAACTGATAGTTTCGACTTCTGTTAATGACCATCCCAGTCTGGCGCAGGCGAGGCTAAAGGCTGAAGGTGCGGGAATAATTGTGATTTCTGAAATGGGGATGTGTCGAGTTAAAGTCACACCCACGCCGTAACACATAGGATCGCCACTGGCTAAAATGCAGATTTGCTGACCACGACGGCTGATAATTTCGGCGACTGATGCACTAAAAGGAGAAGTCCAAGGAATTTTCTGGCGCTGGTCATCACTGGGAAGCATCGCCAAATGTCGATCGCCTCCGATAATAACTTCAGCTTGGGCAATTATAGAACGGGCGATCGCACTTAAACCCTGTAACCCATCTTCGCCAATACCTATAATAGAAAGCCATTTCAATGTTTTATTCCCCAATCCTAGTTTGAGAGTGCTGAGTGCTGAGTAAAAATTCTACTACCTAGTCAAGAGTCCCTTTTTGATGTTTGGTTGTGAGATTTTCTCATGAGTAGCTGACTTAATACCAATTCTCCATGAAGATGCACTTAATTTTTTGACGAACCGCCAAGAACGCCAAGAGCGCCAAGTCATTCAATAATAATTATTTAGTGGAGGCTTACAGAGATTTGATATGAGAAACTTTCTTACACAAAAGAATACACAAAGCTACTGCCACACAGGCGACTTCCGCCAACAAAAATGCAGCGACGGATGTTATACCAATTTGCTTCATTAATAATGAAACGATTGCAGTTCCGCCAGCACTCCCACCCAAATATAAACCTATCCCCAAGCCAGCCTGAGTTACAGCTAGTTTCCCTAACACCAAGGGAATGATGCTCATCAAGACTAAACTTAAACTTATCCCAAAAGTCAAAATTAAAGCGATCGCCAGAATCGAACTATCATTTAATACTGTTAACCCCATCAAACCCGTCATTGTTCCGACACCCAGCAACATGGACTTGTTTGCACCCAAATCTGCTGTCCAGTCACCTAAAGGTACAGATGCGATCGCAGAAACTAAGAGTATTTCCGAAGCAACAAATTCTACTGACAATCCAGGTAGCTGAGTTTGCAACTTTTGGGGAAAAATGCCCAATAACAAGTTAATTTCAAATCCTGTCGCTAAACCGATGATAAAAATTAGGAGTAATAATACAGAAGGCGCAGTCGCCGATTTATCTGGCTGAATTGCAGCAATCAAAGTATGTTTGGGAGTGAATAATTGCAAAATATATGCACCCAAAACTAAAGCGATCGCACCTAACATGAAAGTGATTGACGCACCCATACTATCAAGTAAGGTGTGTAATAAAGGTGCGATCGCTCCTAGCGTACCAAATATAAGTACTAAGATGGCATTAACTTGCGGTAATACGGTTGTCGGGACAAACTGAGTTAAAAGTGCGATCGCCGGGCCGCGAAAAATAATCATCGCCATTACCCAAGCTGTCATCAGTACGGGAATTATCCACCGCATACCCGTGGGTAAATTGTAGTCAGCCAACAACGAAACACTGACAAAAATCACCCCAGCTAATAGCACTCCTGTACTAATCATTGGTAAGCGACTACCCAAACGTTGCTGGAGGCGATCGGAAATTCCTCCATTCAAAGGTTCAACCACCGCAACAATTAACCCTTGCACAATTCCTAACCAACCCGCTAATTCAACCAATTCTAAATTTTGCAATATCCTTGGTTGATAAAAAGCGTACGCCATCCAACAGAGGATGATAGCTACTAATAAAGCCGCTAATCCCCAAACCTGTCGCCATAATATTCCCCGGTTAGTGTTGCAAGAGTTAACCATGATTCTGCCTTATACCCGTGGAGTGATTTTAAGACAAATTCTTCAAGATAAATCGCATTTAAAATTGCATATTTTAGAAAGTCCAGAATCATTATTTTGTACAATTTATCACTTACAAATAAAACTAATTTAAGTATGTCTGAGTGAAATTACTAATAACAACTTTTGGACAACTAGCCTTTAACTATCTTAATAACATAGTAATTATGCCAGTTCACAAATTACTAGATGTTATTTAATGCACAATCTATAATATCCATGTTCGGGTAAATTCCTGGAAAATATGTCGTTGAAGAATAATTTCAACTATTTTAATGTTTAACCAAAGTAGCCACATTACATAATTTATATAATCCAACTGAGTATATAATCAATTACCTGAAGATATAATTTATCGGCAGAAATCACAAAAATATCATGTTAACTTAAACGTAAGTATACCAGGATTGATAACTTATATTAATGACATCATAATTATTGATTGAGTTATCTGTATTAATTACTATATTGACGATATACCCATAGTTAAGAATTCAGGAGCCAAAATCTAAGAGTCAGAATGGTGAAATATTTAGTCAAATCCCTCTAAATACGCCATATTGTTGAATCTAGCACCCAGTTTTTCTCTCAAATAGCAAAATATGGATAAATACGAATATCTCCAGATACTCAAAAGCGTACTGGAGAAATAATCATAAATTATGGTCTTTGCCGAAATCCTTTTATCCTAGTCAAAGTTATTGTAGATACAATTACAACTCCACTTAGCCCGTATCAACAAATTTCAAATCTAGGCTGACTAGCTATTTTGTAATTTTTGTCTGCGGCGTTGGTACAAGAACATACCACCTACGGCTAACATCCCTAAAGTAACACTAGGCTCAGGAGTAGCTTGAGCTTGAGCGAACTTACCTTTACCCAGGTGAAATGTGTGGTTATCAGATTCAAAACCACCACCCCCAACTTGAGAAAGTCTGATTTCGTCAAAGTTATCGTCTTTACCGTCAGAGAAAAACTCAAAGAAGCCGTTCTTTTGGTTATTCATATTGATACCAACAACGGTAGCAATCTTATTCAACTGCTCGAAGTTCCATTTCGCTACTGTTACCCCGCCTTTAAGTAGTTCAAAAGTGTTACCACCACTTAAAGCACCTGCATCCAAACCAAAATAGTTGAAAACGCCACCACTTTTGGCTTTGATGCTGACAGAGTTATTTGCAAATACTGCTAAATATTTGCTTTGGTTGACTTCACCATTTACACCAGCCGGAGCCCATTGATCATTAAAAATACCTGTACTTCCAGGGCTGGTCGCATAGCTACCTTTAGAGAATGTGTACTCGACTAGATCGTTGCCTTTAAAATTTTTGTCATTGACATTATTGAAATCAACAGTGACAAAATTACTGTTGTTAACACTTTCCGAGAACGCACCTTCATTTGTAACTTTGGGTGTTCTGTAAGCACCTGCGGTGTAAGTCAAGCTAATAGCATGGGCAGAACCAGCATAAGCCACAGATGCGATCGCAGATGTCAAAAGAAGAACACTACAAGTAATTTTTTTGAGAGACATAATTTAATTTGTTCCTTACTAGCCGTTTCATGAGTCAATTTTGCGATTAATTTCTCACAAAACAAAGGATACAATTACGATATTTTATTCAACATATAAAAATCATAATTTTGTATTATTATTCGTTCATATCTAAGTAAGTTTAAAGTAAAATCATAAAAAGAATATGAAAAACTCTTCATTTTTAATGAAAATCGTATAATTACGATTCAACAAATTTTTATAATTAAAAATCTCGTGTTGAAGATAGCAGTCAAATAAAGATATAGACAATTTTGGTGCGTAAGTCCTGAAATAATAAAGACGCAATTTATTGCGTCTCTACAGAATAATGTGGTATGGCGATGAAGTTTTAGATTCTGAAAGGCTATCTCCCGACAACCAGAGATTTTTCTGGCTGTTCTTGTAGATTAATGCCTGATTTTAGCTGCTGACAAAGTTCATCTAATTCTGAATCTCGTTGCTTAATAATCTGTTGTGCTAATGTTATTAATCGAGCAATATTTTCTGGACTAGTATCATCCATATCGTCATTAGCTTCAGTTAACTGTCCTTGGAAACGATAGTATTGTTTAGGATAACCGTCAGCTTGTGGTAACATCTGCTCTAATTGACAAGCTACTGACTCACTACTACCATCCAAAGTAATACTCAGCAACGGTTGTACCCACTGAACCAAACCCCAATTTACAGCTTGATTGTAATTATATTGACGAAGCAGAGAGCCTGTACCTAATGAAACTACGAGAATATCATTGATAGTCAGGGGTTTTTTGTCAGGGTTTTGGGGATCAGGTCTAGCAGATGAAATTAAAGCTTCCATAATTGCCAAAGATGTAGGATTATTGGCAAATACACCACCATCCACTAAAGCATAGTAACCGCTTTTCTCGCCGACAGTATCAATTTTATAAGGTTTGAAATAAGTTGGTGCAGCAGAAGTAGCCATTCCTGCTTGCTTCATAGTGTAACCATCACAAATTTTGCGGAAGTTTTCGCCTAATTTTTGGTTTTTGACATTATTGACAAAGAAAATCGGCATCCGTAATTCAATATCATAGCTAGTAATAAACAAGTCAGTTAGTGCTTTCTTGAGGGCAGTATCTTGCAAATATTCTGTTAAAACTTCGTCTCTGCCTTTGGAAGAATATTTGGCCTTGACAATATCATCAAGTTTGAAAGTTTTTGCTAGTGTAGATTCAGCAAAAATCCGCTTTCCTTCTTTGCGATAGATGTCAATTAAATCTTCCGCCTTAAAATGTGGTTGATTGGGATGATGGGGATGAGGCTTGGTTAAACCAGCAGATAAAATCCCCCCGGTTGAGGTTCCAGCAATTAAATTAAATAGCTGACAAATTGGTTTACCTGCACGTTTTTCAATTTCCGCCAAAATAATTCCTGGGATGATACCGCGAATACCACCGCCATCAATCGACAATATTTTGTAGCGATAAGCCATATAAACTCCTTTTTTGGCTGTTTTTGCGAAATTCAGCAGCCAACCTAGCTGTAGATGTCTTCCATAATATAGTTGTTATAAATACTCACGTCCAGTATTATTACTAGCCGTTAACATAAAAATAGAGACCTGAATTATTCAATAATCCAAGTCTCTATTTTTGATTTTATTAATTCAGTGTTATCGGTCAGAGGATCATAAATTCAGGCACAAATCTCAAATTCTTCTGCCTGCTGTCATAAGTTACAGTGTTAAAGATTGGGCGTTAGTTTCAATCAACTTCGCCAAGTCTTGCAGGAAGGCGGCGGCGTGAGCGCCATAAATAATGCGGTGATCACAGGTGATATTAACCTGCATTTGTTGACGCACTCCAAATAAACCATCGGGAGTAGCAACTAGTTGGGGACGAGCCGCACCGATCGCCAGAATTGAACCTTGTCCTGGTGGTAAAATTGCATCAAAAGTATCGACACCAAACATCCCCAAGTTAGACAGGGTAAACGTACCACTGTTGTATTCATCTGGTTGTAATTGTTTGGCGCGAGCGCGGTCTACTAAAGATTTCCAATTGCGTGAGAGAGAATAAATATCTATCATGTCTGCATTCCGCAATACAGGTGTTATCAATCCTCCGTCATCCATTGCCACAGCGACAGAAATATTAATATCAGAATGGTAGACAATTCCTTGCTCAGAATAGCTGGCGTTGATTAAGGGATGTTTTTGTAATGTGACTGCAACAGCTTTCGCCAGTAGCGCAGTCATGGTCACGCCTTTTGATTTAATTTGTTTGTAAAGCTTATCTAAACCATCGGTGGTGATTGTGTAGCCGACACGGAAAACAGGTACAGCTAAACTCGCAACCATACCCCGCACTACAGCATTTTGCAGAGTCGTGAAAGGTACAACTTGACCAGAAACTGCACTGCTGGCGGCGGCGGGAACTGGTGCGGGTGCTGCTGGGACTGGTGCGACGGCGGTTGGTATTGGTGCAACAGTTGGTGCAGGGGTTACGGGGGCTGCTGGTTTAGCCTTACCTACTACAGCTTCCACATCCTCAGCCACAATACGACCGTAGGGGCCACTACCTTTGAGGCTAGTTAAATCAACTTTTAATTCTTTTGCTAACTTGCGGGCGCGGGGGGAAGCGACGAGTCTACCTTCTTTGTGGTTCGAGCCGTTACCGTTTTGAGCGGCTGTGGGTGCGCCGACAGAGGCTGTTGCTGGTACTTTTTCAGGCGCAGGAGTTGTCGCCGCAGTGCTACCGGAATTAGCGAGAGATTTTGCAGCTTCAATTTCTGCTTCAGTTTCAGCTACATAAGCGATCGCACTACCTACAGCCGCAGTGCCACCAGCTTCTACAATGATGTGAGCTAGATAACCTTCATAAAAGGTTTCTACATCCATGTCTGCCTTATCTGACTCGACAACCACCACTGTCTCGCCCTTTTCCACTTTATCCCCTGGCGATTTTACCCAAGAAACAATTTTACCTTCGGTCATGGTGGAACTAAGCGCCGGCATGAATATTTCGTGAATGCTCATATATGGTGGTTTCAGAATCGATAAATAATTTATGGACTTTAACAGCTTTTGCCAGATCGAATTGTATCTTGGCTAGAGAGTTTTAGACTTTCTATTTTATGTCACCGCGCAGTCAACAATATCTGGACGGTGCTGAAAATTATTAATTCTCGCCTATTGTTGCAGCTTGTACCGTTTTACTTTAAGCATGATACAAATGGACAAGCAGAAGGAGCAGCACCTCGACTCCAGTCTCCTACGGAGACGATTGCTCACCTGCTACATTTCTAATAACTTCCACATCTAACTCTAATATCTCAGCTACTTCTTCTACACTCATTCCACGTTGCAGCAGCTTGGCAATCATTTCTGTTTTAACTTCTGCCTTGAGTTCTTGCTTAACTTCTTGTTTGAGTTCTTGCTTGACTTCTTCTCTAACTTCTGCCTTTACTTCTTGTTTAACTTCTTCCCTAGCTTCTGCCTTGAGTTCTTCTTTGACTTCTTGTTTAACTTCTTCTCTAGCTTCTTCTTTTAACTCTTGATATACTCTTGTACCTCTAATTAATTCCAAACTTAACATTGCCTTTATCTCCTCCCTGCTCAAATTAGGAAACTTATTAACAAGAATCGCCTCTATTAATTCTAAAATTTTTCTTTGGATGGCTGTATCTTTACTTAATAAAATAAATGATAGTTGCTTTTAATTTCAGTTTTTGTTTTCAGGATCGTAATCAACACAAAGAAATAAGGCAATCAGTAATTCTTCCATAACGGCTGCTGATACTTTTCCTAAACACCGAACAAATCGCTGAGTTGTTACACTACGGACTTGCAAAACATTACCTGCTGAGTTTGTATCTAAGCCATTTTCATCAGTTTGCTGAATGGGAATCATGAAAGGGCGATTTTGGAATTTAGGTTGCCATGTTGCTACCGGAATAATAATTCGCATGGCTATAGAACTGAAAATATCAGAACTAATCACAACAGCAGGGCGAGTTTTTTGGATTTCCTGTCCTCTGGTGGGATCGAGTTGTACTAGCCAAATTTCACCTTTTTTGGGATTAGTCATCTTCTATCTCCCAATCTTCGCCGTCTAAAACCGAAAACTCAGTTAATTCAGTGTCAGTTAAAAAATCTTCGGCTGTGGCTGCAATAAAAGGTTCTAGGATTTTGTGCCGTTCTGCTATTGGTAGCCTAGCAATTTCTTGGAGAGATAAACGTTTTTGTGGTTTGGATACAGCTTCATTCACTAAATGCTTTTGATTGGCAGTTTTCTGCACAAGAAATTCTACGAAATCTAACACTTCTTGTTGCTTGTCATGGGAGAGACTTCGGAGGTTTTCTAATATAGCTTGTTCAATATCGATTGTGTCTGACATATTTTTTAACTGCTCAGTAGCTAACCTTAAATCAAAGCTTGAAAGCGTTTATCATGGCGAATATTATCAAAATCAGAGTCAGTTTTTGCGCTTTCTCGATATTTGTCAGGATTGAGATTAATTGCTTGTTGTAGATTTTCTAATGCCTGCTCAATATTACCTTTAAGTGCATAATAGATAGCTTTGTTGTACCAAGCATAGTGGTAATCAGGTTTAATTTCTAAAGCTTTGTTATATGAGGCGATCGCTTCTTCATAGCGTCCTAAATTCTCTAGCGCATACCCCCGATTGTACCAAGTTTCGTGTAAATCCGGTTTAAATTCTAAAGTTTTGTCAAAAGATGCGAGCGCATCTTCATGGTGTCCTAAATTCCCCAGCGCAATCCCCCGGTTTCCCCAAGCTTCGAGTAAATCATGTTTAATCGATACAGCTTTGTTGTATGAGGCGATCGCTTCTTCATAACGTCCTAAATACCTGAGTGCATTCCCCCGATTGTTCCAAGCATCGTGGTCATCAGGTTTAATTTCTAAAGCTTTGTTATATGAGGCGATCGCTTCTTCATAGCGTCCTAATTTTCGTAGCGAAAGTCCCCGATTGTACCAAGCTTGGTGGTCATCAGGTTGAATGGACATAGCTTTGTTGTATGAGGCGATCGCTTCTTCATAGCGTTCTAAATTATCTAGCGCATTCCCCCGATTGTTCCAAGCTTCGTGTTTATCAGGTTTAATTTCTAAAGCTTTGTTATATGAGGCGATCGCTTCTTCATAACGTTCTAAATCATCTAGCGCAATCCCCCGATTGTACCAAGCATCGTGGTCATCAGGTTTAATTTCTAAAGCTTTATCGTAGGCGGCGATCGCTTCTTCATAGCGTCCTAAATTCCACAGCGCAATCCCCCGATTGTTCCAAGCATCGTGGTCATCAGGTTTAATTTCTAAAGCTTTATCGTAGGCGGCGATCGCTTCTTTGTAACCTTGTCCAGCGAAATGCAAATTTCCCAAGTTAATCAGTAAATCACATTGTCGTTCAAGTGTTTGTTTATTTTCGCCAATCAATTCTTGAATCTTGAGTATTTCCTTTGTTCTTTCCTCTGGAGTAAGAACTAGATATTTCTCATATTTTCCCTCCTGAATAACCTGCGATGATTCTTGTTCTAAAGTGTCTGAATCCATAGGAAATTCAAACAAACCGGAACGCCAATCAAAAAAGTCTGGCGCACGTTGAATAAAATATTTAATTGCAAATATCGGTAGCAAGAACACAAAACAGATATTAAAGTTATCCTTTAACCGTTCTCGTTGTTGGTTCAGGTTTATTAAAATAGGTGGTACACCTTTCCAACTGTATGAATAAATATCTTTACTCTGCCAACCCTGTAAGCTTTTGCATTCTTCATATTCATAAAATGAATGCTCTAAACCTGTAATAAATAAAATATTGATTTCTGCTTTATTCTCTAAATTATCAATTATTTCATATAAATTATTTACCGCTTTCTCAAGTCGCAAAACTTGAATATTTTTATTACTAATATCTGCTTTTACCTTGGTAATTAACTGCTCACCTCCAGCCGGAGAGCAACGCACAAATAATAACCCAAATCCTTCTGTAAAATTAAGCGTACGCACTAAGGCTTGATATTCTTCTTCTGCTTGTGACGGTAAATCCTGATCCCAATCAGTTAGTTCTAGCGACATAGTTTTAACTGTTTGATGCTTGATAGTTTCAGAGCATGTTTTAAAAATTCTATGTTCTGGTTTTAATCCTATTAATCCCTTCTTGGAAAGACTGCGGTGTAAACATAAGTCTAATTACCCCCCTTAATCCCCCCTTGTAAAGGGGGGAAACTGTTCCCTCCCCTTGTAAAGGGGAGGGTTAGGGTGGGGTAAAAATCTTTAACAGTGTTGCATTCATCTATCCTGGATACAATCGATTAAAGGTATCTTGAAATTCTTTAATTCCCTTAATCAGAGGGTGAATATCATACCAAACTTGACTTTCTCCATCTCCATTTAAATAACGATATTCTAAAATACAGCGATTAAATAATAAATCTCGATACAGTGAATCATTTACTATCTCTTTAGAATAATGCACAGTTGCCAGTGCGTCCCATTGATTAGAAAAAACTGTATTGCGATAAGTATTCCGCAACTCGCTAACAGAACGCAGTAAAGCTCTAGTCGGAATGGGTAAAGTGTTAGTGTATTTAATCGCCTCCTTCATTAATAATAATAAATTTCTCACATGACCTCCACTCATTAAGCATAGTCTTTCTAATGCTCCTCGCTCTTCAAACATATCGACGATAGATAAACTAGGGTCTATCAAATTCAGGCGTTTTTGTAAAATTTCTGTAACTTTATTAATACCCCGTTGGTATGGTTGATTCTCAGGTGTTTGCACCATAATCATCGGCAACACCTGAGTACTACCATAGGTATTAGCAAGGTCGGCGGCGCGATTAGAATATAGTAAGGAAATTGGTACTGTGTACAGCAAATGACAATCTAACGCTTGGAGTTGTTCGCTACGGTCAAGAAAAATTTGGTCATGATTGCTGCGTCCATCTTCTTGCGGTATGGGTACAATTCGGTCTAAGTTATCAGCAATTAATACTAGTTGAGAATATCCTTCATGTAAGTGCTTTTTAGCATCTTGAATAAACTCATTTAACGCCGCAATTAAAGTAACTGTATGGGGATTAATCTGTTCTCGGATTTTTTGGCGTTGAGTTGGTTCTGTTCGCAAATTTGCTGTTAATTTAGCAAATTGAGAAATCTGAGCTTCGATACTTAAACTTTCTAAAGAAACTTTAGTGAGTGTTAAATCTTTTAAATCTTGCCAACGTTCTTGTAACCAATTCAACAAAACAGTTGGGGGAGTGCTATCTTTTAAGGCTTCTACTAAGTGGCGGGTACAAGCTAACAAAATATCAGTATATTGAGCATCTTCTGGGTCAATATCTTCTTCATCGGCGGGAAAATAAACTACAAAGCAACCTTCGTCATCTAAAAATTTCTGTAACCGCAGCAATTCTGTAGATTTCCCCGCACCGCGATGACCTGCATACAGTTGCGAGGTCATTCTGTCTGAGTATAAAATCTCTCTGCCGATTTCTACTAATATATCGCCGTCGCCCCGCACTTCTGAACAATCAACATAAGCCGGATCTCCTGCTGGTAGAGGGCGGAACGGGTCAAAAACATTATATATCCGCTTTAAAAGCGCAAAATTCGAGGTCATAAACATGAGTCGCTGAATTTAGCGTCATATTATCGCAAATTTGCGGAGATAGGTAGGTTAGTAAATCTTACAGCAGATTCGATGTTTATGAGGTACAGCAACTGATTGGAAAAAGTAATGAGTATTAAGTAATGAGTAACGAGTCAGAAATTTATTTATTACTCATTACTTAATACTCACGGTGTACCTCGCTTGCTTCAAAAGTGCTGTAAGTAGCCAGATGATGGTGCGTGAGGCGCTGGTATATAGTTTTGGTGATGAATGAGCTACACAGTCTGCGCCTCACACACCCTACAGGAATTAATCTTTTAGTATTTGTGGATAAATGTTTACAGGAACTTTCAGGTGCAATAAGAGTCCGTCTGTATTGCTTTTTGACAACTTGAGCGAAGTCGAAATGCGTCTTCTAGATAATTATGTAAACTTACTTATCAGGATTTTGTTCTTAGGGACGTGTATAGGATCAATGGTTTAACTTGAATTTAAAATTCAGAATTAACAATTAGTTCTGTAGGAAATTTTTGTAAGCTTATGCTGTCAGGCAAGTGGAAGTTTCTGAGGATTTTATTACTCAGTATTTTTATTACTGCTGCTACTAGTGTTTATATCACTCAACATCAACCTCCGGCAACAGTTATTAATACTGAAAATCCCGAAAAAGAACAATTTTCAGTGATACAACATTCTGAAAATCATCTGGTTTATCCAGAGCGAGTTAACTATAAATCTATACCATTAACAAGTCTTAATTCGGCTCTGCAAGGGAGTGACCCCAAAACTCTGGCGTTAAATGCGATTGAAGATGTGGGGGAAGAGAAAGGAATTCGTAAGGTTGAAGTGATTTATCCGCAACCTAATCAAGCTTTAGTGACAATTACACATATTCCCCAAAACAGTGCTGCTGTAACGGCGATTAAATATCGGGTGGAAATGAATACTTTTGGCCGATCGCTTTTAGTTAGTTCTCCGCCTGTCTGGGAAATTATCTGGGCTGGCTCCCAGATACAATGTAAATCTGGGAGTCGCCAAAGTAAAAGTCTGAAGTGTGAAGTATGAAGTATAAAATTTTCAGATTTCATACTTCATATTTCACACTTTATTTAGATATCTCCGCGAATATCTTCAATAATGCCGTCACGGATGACGATTTCAACTTGCATTTTGCTAATTAAGTTATCACCTTTTTCGACACGGAAAAATCCTTCCATTTGAAATTGGTTAACTTCTTGATCTAACTCCAGCAGTTGTACTTGCTGAAGGTTTTGCAGCATTTGGTTTTTCTGCTCTAGGAATTCGCTTTTCTTTTGATTAACTTGCAGTTGGATGTTGTCGATTTGTTGCAGAGTTTGGGGGCTAGGTGGTTGGATACTTTGCTTTTGAATGGCTGCGATCGCTCTTTGTCCTTCGAGGTCTAGTTGCTGCAATTGCTGATCAAGTTGATTGATCTGGGCTTGTAATTGCTGTTGTACTTCCTCTTTCCACAAAGGAGTTACAATCACTTTGACATTGACGATGCGCTTCAAAAGTAGTTGGGGGTTGGAAAGATCCATATTTCGCGTTCACTCTATAAAGTTTGCATTGGAAATTATCAACAAAGAAATCAGGGTGTCAGTAGTCAGAACTCAGAATGTAACTGTTTTTCATCAATTCTGAATTCTGAATTCTTGACTCTGAATTCTGCTTTATCAGGCAAACATTTCGTTAATCAGGTCGCGGTAGCGTTCTGCAACAACGTGTCGCCGGATTTTTAGTGTTTGGGTCATCAAGCCATTTTCAATAGAAAACGGTTCTAGAATCAGCCTGAATGGCCCAATGCGATCGTCTAAACGATAACCTGGACGATTCTGAACTTCCCGATTCAATTCTTGGCGAAACAAATCCTGGATTATTTTACTCTCTAGGTCAACACCAGTGCTGAGTGCTGTTAGCGGTAGCGAGGCGTTTAGCCCGTCCTGAGTGCTGAGTTGAGTTGGTAGATTTATTTGCACGTTCTGACTTTCAGCCCATTTTGCTAAGGCTTCGAGGTTGGGGACAATTAAAGCACCAATACTGCGCTGATCTTGCCCTACGAGCATGATTTGGTCAACATAAGGCGATCGCAAACACGCATCTTCAATTGGCTGTGGTTCGATGTTTTCCCCGTTGGTCAAAACAATTGTATCTTTGGCTCTGCCAGTCAGCACCAAGTCATTTTCTGGTGTGACCCAACCCAAATCACCGCTATCAAACCAACCTTCAGCATCAATGACTTTGGCGGTTGCTTCGGGATTTTGGTAATAGCCTTGCATGATTTGTGGCCCCCGCAACAGCACTAAACCTCGTTGTCCTTTTGGGAGAGGCTGGCGATTTTCAGGATCTACAATTTTTACTTCTGTTCCTGGAATTGGTTGACCGGATGAACCACGGAAATTTCGCCAAGGACGACGCGCATTCGTCACGGGAGAAGTTTCGGTTAAACCGTAACCTTGTAAAATGTCTACACCAATAATTTCAAAAAAGTTATCAATATGCCTTGGTAATGCGCCACCACCACTAATCACATGCTTGATTTGTCCGCCTGTGGCTTCTCTTACCTTGGCATAAACTATCTTTTCTCCCAAAATATGCAACGGTAACAATGCCAAGGCTTGAATTTTAGCCAAAATTCTTTCTACGCTGGAAGCCTGAATATGATCTAAACTCAAGCCTTGGGCAATGCGTTGCGCTTTGATATACTTTTCGCTTGTCCCTACTAAGAAGTTAATCAGGCGTTGCTTGTTGGCTGGTTGTTCTCGAAACTGCTTCTGGACACCTTCATAAATCGATTCCCACAACCGGGGGACGGCAATCATATAATTTGGTTTAAATTCTCTCAAGTCGCGTTTGACAGAACGCAAGTTTGTGTAAACTTGAGTGCAACCTTGTGATAACAAAAAGTATTCACCACTACGTTCGTAACTGTGCCAGGTTGGTAAAATACTCAACACCACATCACCTGGGTGTGGTTGGACGATCGCCCGCAAATACTTCACCTGGTGCATTAAATTGCTGTGGGACAGCATTACACCTTTGGGCTTTCCGGTGGTTCCAGATGTATAAATTAACGTTGCTAAGTCATCAGGAGACTGTTGCGGTCGGACTAATGTCCGATTTACCCCGATTTCTTGTAACTGGTTGAAATTCAGGATTTTGAGTGCGTCATCAGTTGGTGGCGTTTCGTCAGAGAGTAAGATAATGACGCGAATTGGCAAGTCATATAGGCGATCGCGTAATCTATTTAAGGTTTTTAAATCTTCAACTACCAAAATTGTACTGCCGCTATTGGCAATAATAAACAGCAGTTCTTCTTTCTCGGCTTGCGAACTACGCACCGCATCCACACCGCCAGCCGTAATAATACCTTGGTCAGCGATAAACCAGCGAGGACTATTATCAGCAATTAAGGAAATGCGATCGCCTACTTTGACTTCTAAAGCTTGCAAACCTGCCGCAAATTGTTGAATTTGTTCTGCTAACTGAGTATATGTAACAACTGTTTCTGGTTTGGAATGGGGATTTCGCAATGCCACAATATTCCCAAATTCTTTTGCAGCTAAAGGCCAAATCTCCGAGAGTAAATTTACTTTTGAGTAATCTACAGAACCTTGAAATGCCAGCCTTTCTCTCTCACTGATGTTTAATAATATGGAAGATGCAGATTGGGTCTTGGACATAGCACATTACCTAAATTGTAGTAATTTTTAAGTTCTAGTTTATTCTGCTATCCACACTACAATACTCTCCTCAATTTCTAGATCGCGGATTGTGTCAGTTATTTCGTCAGTCCAACGATTGTATTGATAAAAATTTATGTTAGAGTGAAGTTATATAAACTTTAAGCAATACATTCACCAATGATTGCTTAATTTTTGATGGCAAACATCAAAAACAGTGACCACCTAACTTTTCAATGGGGGTGATTACCTATAGATTTCACAGATGCAATATACCTCACCCTAATCAACGCGGCTGCTTGTTTGGCATTACCTAAGTTTCTGTCTGGGATTCTAGCTAAAATCAGGTCTAATCAAGCATCTACAACAGCGACCACATCAACAAAAGCTACAGTTGCAATTACTAGTTTCCCCTATTGTACGGTTTATGCAGTAACAGGCAGTCAATATTGTAAATTCAGTCCCCATTTTTGTTCCAGATGTTCTAGTTATTAATGGGTTCAAGTCCTAGATCCCCGACTTCTTTAAGAAGTCGGGGATCTAGAAAGTTTTCCTACGAAGCCAAATCAAAAATTTGCTGTGCGGTTAAATTAAATTGAGGCAAGGTAGGAGAAACAATAGTCATATTTCCTGTAAAGGTAGTCATCTGATACTCTTTATCAACCAAGTTACAAACAAAAATTGTGGGTTGCTTCGGATTACCGATGAATTTTCTCGCTCCTAGTGCTGCATAATCGATAATCCAATATTCCTCAATTCCCATTTCTTCATAATCCCGAAATTTATCGTAATAATCATCACGCCAATTAGTAGAAACCACCTCAACAATTAATTTGACTGAATCAGGATTTTGAATAATTGATTCGCTTTCCCATCGGGGTTCATTCCCAAGAACTTGTTTGTTTAAAACTATGATATCTGGCTCATAACCTGATTTTTCTCGTTTAGGTTTGATAATCGATTCTCTGGGAATAATCCAAACTCCACCAAAGCCTATCTGTCTAATAATTATCAATAGTTGCTCGATTAGGGAACCTGTGAGATTTGAATGCTTTCCCTTTGGCTTTGGCATTTCGATAATGACTCCATCATGCAGTTCGTAACGAACTTCTGAATTTTCAGGATACCATTTGATAAATTCATCGAAACTGTATAATTTGGATTCGATTTGTGCTTGAGTCATATTATCGAACTTATACTTTAAGTGCTTGATGAACAGATAAAATTACTCTAATTACAATTTATTTTAATATTTTTGGATTTTACTGCTTAATCAGTATCTAGCATCCATAAATTCACACTTATTTATAACTATTACCATACTGGTGAAGTACAGCAATATAAATTTAACCGCCGATTCAAGAGGATGAACGCAGATAAATTTTTACTTCAGCAGAGGAGAATCTGATCGTGGAATATCATTCTGGCAAAATTTTACAAAACTAAATATTGAACTAGCTTATGGAGATGAGAAGAAAATCAAAAGGACTAATGTAGTTCATTTGACAAAATATGTTTCACACTAGGTAAATAGCAAACAAAATTTTGCAAAAAGGGGCATATACATGAGCTTTACAGATGGTTTATTGCTGACATTGGTAAATACTGTGGCTTGTTTGATGTTGCCAAAGCTGTTGTCTGTGATTTTGACTGACAAAACCGAAGCTGAAGCTAAAGTAGCAACTCAACCTGTATCTAGTTCTGAAATTTCCTAAAATCCTGATTGCTGCTGTCGGGCGATCGCTCTGTAGAGAAACATGGAATAATATGTGTTGATGCGATCGCCAAAAAATTTATTTACGCTTTTCTTGTCGCCATTTTTCTTTGACTAAGCGAATTTCATCAAAGGTATAGGCTGTACCCAGTTGTTCTTTTAGCGGGGTGAGGGGAATATCACCGAGAACTTCTAGTACTTGCCAAATTTTTTGGTGATGTTCTAACGGTACAATTTGGTATAAGTCTACAGGCTGATTTTTCTCGATTAATCTTGCGAGATGGCTAACAATTGTCGTTGGGCTGAGTTTGCGTTGTTTGGCAATTTCAGCGACACTTAAACCTTGTTGATGTAAATGCAGTGTTTGTAATTCCGTTCCAGAAATTAAGCTGACTGAAGGTATCACATCAACATCAAAACTAGCTGAACTTTTCGCCTCGCGGTAAGTCCGAATTTCTGCTAAGAATTTTTCGCCATATTGGGCAAGTTTATGACTCCCGACACCAGATAACTTGCCAAATTCAACTAATGTTTTAGGCTGTACCTGTGCCATCAACTTTAACGTCGAGTCATGAAAAATTACGTAAGGTGGAACAGACTGTTCATCAGCCAATTGCTTACGCAGCGATCGCAATTTATGTAATAATTCTTCAGCCTCAGCAGCTTTGGGACTTTCTTCGATTAAAGTTAATTTTTGGGTTGCAGACACAGCAATTTCCACTTTGCGCTGTCGTCGCATCACTTCCCAACTGTGGGCGTTTAATTTTAAGACAGAGTAACCATCACTAGTTTGTTCTAGCAAACCTTGATGTAACAGCGATCGCCCCAACATTCGCCATTCTTCCACACTTCTATCTTTGCCGATACCGTAAGTAGATAACTTGTCGTGTTCGTATTGGGTAATCTTCTGATTTTTTGCCCCCCGCAACACATCAATAATATGCAGCATTCCAAATCTTTCTTTGCAACGCGCCACACAAGATAAAAACTTCATCGCTTCAATTGTCCAATCTTCCACGGGTTTGGGATGACGACAATTGTCGCAGTTAGCGCAATTTCCGAGAAATCTTTCGCCAAAATAACTTAGTTGAATTGTCCGCCGACAATCTGTCCCCTCAGCATAATCTATCATTTGTCGCAGTTGTTGTTTAGCAATCAACTGTTCTTGGGCATCTGTTTTTTGGTTAATACTCCACTCAATAGTTTTAATATCACCAAAACTAAAAAAGATTGTACAGCGTGAAGGTTCACCATCGCGCCCTGCCCGCCCAGATTCTTGATAGTAACTTTCTAAATTGCGGGGAATATCAAAATGAATTACTAGCCGCACATCTGGTTTATTAATTCCCATCCCAAAAGCGATAGTCGCCACCATCACCCGCACATCATCTCGAATAAATCGCGTTTGATTATTGCTGCGTTCTTCGTCACTTAATCCCGCATGATAAGGCAAAACTGAAACTTTATCATTTTGCAGTTTAAAAGTTAATTCATCAACTTTTTTGCGCGTCAGACAATAAATAATCGCTGAACCGTCAATTTCTCGAATTAATTCTAATAATTCAGCGTAAGCATATTTAGTTTTGGGGCGGACTTCGTAATACAGATTTTGCCGATTAAAACTCGCAATGTGAATACTAGGTTGCTTTAACCCGATTTGTTGAATAATATCAGAACGCACACGTTCAGTTGCCGTTGCTGTCAACGCAATCGTCGGGACATTGGGATAACGCGATCGCAACGAGCGCAACTGGCGATATTCTGGACGAAAATCATGTCCCCATTCCGAAACACAGTGCGCCTCATCAATTGCAAAGGTAGAAATCCCAACTTGGTGATGTACTAAATCGAGAAACGGCAAAAACCTTTCACTCATCAGCCGTTCTGGGGCAACATAGAGTAATCTTACCCTACCATTCAGGATGGCTTCTTCACGAGAGCGAACTTGATAAGGATTCAAACTACTATTGAGAAACGTGGCGCTAATATTATTATTTCGCAGTGCTTCTACTTGGTCTTGCATCAACGCAATTAACGGCGATACCACCACCGTCAATCCCTTCTTAATTAACGCTGGTAGCTGAAAGCACAAAGACTTACCGCCACCTGTGGGCATAACTACCAGCAAATCCCGATTTTGTAGCGCATCTTCGATAATTTTTCGCTGTCCCGGACGGAATTGATCATAACCGAAGTGATATTTTAGCGCCTGTTCGAGATTAGGATACTGAAGCATAGCGATCGCTTTTTTGGCTGCATTCCGCGTAGGTAGTTGATACAAAGATTATAAAAGCATAAAATCCTGTCTGCGGTGTGAATTAAAATATGTGCAGGCATGACCCCAGGAAAACCTTACTAGGAGAAATCAAATTATGGTCAGTAGCCTGACAGAACTTTTAAACGATCCAGAGTTATCCCAAATTGATGACCCAGAGGAAAAATTTATCACTACTGGCGTAAACTGGCAAATGTATGAAGCATTACTAGCCAAACTAGAAGATAACTCTCATTACCGCGTTACTTACATAGATGGAATATTAGAAATTGTTTCACCGTCTATCAGACATGAAAATCTTAAAAAACGTTTGGCAATTTTAATAGAACGCTATCTCTACTTAAAAAGAATCCGCTTCAGCCCAATGGGAAGTTCTACTGTTAAAAAACAACTCAAACAAGCTGGAGTTGAACCCGATGAATGCTACGCCATTGGCGAGAAAAAAGATATCCCAGACTTAGCTATAGAGGTAAATATTACTAGTGGTAGCCTGGACAAGTTAAAAATTTACCAACGTTTAGGAGTAGCTGAGGTTTGGGTTTGGCAATTCAATCAACTCAAACTTTATCATTTACGTGAAGAAACACCCACTCAGTTATTAGATACTCACGGTTACGAACAGATTACTGCAAGTGAAATATTACCAGAACTCAATATTGCCTTATTAGAACGATGCGTTCAGATTTCTGATGATATCGAAGCCATCGACCAATTTGAACAAGATGCGTAAGTTCTAATTTAAAGATTGATTCTTCGCGGTTTTTCACTTCTGCGTGAGACGACAATATTTCAGTGCGATCGCTCGGCGTAGATCCTGATACTTTCATTTATAAAATAAAAATGTACTCATAATTGAGGAACGGGATATCAATCATGCTAAATTACAATCCATTAGCTTGCTTGCCTTCATCTGAGGAACTGCCAGACTCTGACGATACCCCCGTGGATAATGAATTACAAGATTTAATTCCCGGTCTACTCAAAGCCCTTCTAGCAATGGCTTGGCCAGAACGCATGGATTGGTTTTTTGGCGTAGATATGGGTATTTATTATGACCCAGATTTACCAGCGATCGTCCCAGATGGGTTTTTGAGTTTGGGCGTAGAGCGATTTTATGATGAATACCTCCGCCCCAGTTATGTGCTTTGGGAAGAGAAGAAACTACCAATATTAGTATTTGAGGTGGTATCTCAAACTTATCGCGGTGAGTATTCGACTAAGAAAGCCGAGTATGCAAAATTGGGAATTTTATATTATGTAGTTTACAACCCACTGCGTCGCCGTAAACCGCGTTTAGAAGTTTATAAATTAGTGAATAATGCTTATGAATTATTGCATGATGGAAATCATGTTTGGTTGCCAGAAATTGGTTTAGGAATTGGCATCGAAAGAGGAACTTATTTAGGCATTCCGCGCGAGTGGGTGTATTGGTATAACGAACAAGGGGAACGGTTGTTAACACCAGAAGAACAAGCCCAGCAAGCAAAGCAACAAGCCCAGCAAGCCCAACAACAAGTACAATTACTAGCGGAAAGGTTGCGATCTCTTGGCGTAGATCCCGATTCTCTCACCTAAATTGCTGTAAATTACAAATGATTCTGTATTCTCTTAAAGTCTCTATTCACTACCAAAACTAACTTATTACATCAGTATACAACGATGACTGATACATCTGGAAAGATTTACATAACCTTGGATTTATCACCAGAACTAAATCAAACCCTTGAAGAATTAGCAAAGAAAATAGGCGCAAGTAAAAGCGATGTTGTGCGTCAAGCTATTACCTTAATGCAAAATATAGTGACGGAGAAACAACAAATACCATCTGCTGTTTCTGCTAGTCAAAACTTAGAAAACTTATCTGAGCTTGATCCTTGGACTAAAAGCCTAATAGGTGTAATTTCTTTAGAATCAGAAAATCAACAGGAAAGTTATGTTAATTACCTAGAGGAAAAATATAGTTGAAGCGAGTATTATTTGACAGCGATGTTTTGCTTGATATTTTAGCTCAACGTCAACCTTTTGTTATCGCCTCAGCACAAGCGTTAAATACAGTCATGAAACAACAAGTGCAAGGTTTTGTTTCAGGACACGCTGTTACAAATATCTTCTATATTTTACGTCGGCAAATCGGCAGTGAGGCAGCACATAAATTGATAGAAAATTTATTGCAACACATACAAGTTGCCAGCGTTACAGACAAAGTAATTCACCAAGCTTTGCAAAGTTCAATTAAAGATTTTGAAGATGCAGTGACAAGTGCAGCAGCGATGAACGCTAATTTAGAAGTAATTGTCACCCGAAATAAAGCCGATTTTACAGCGTCCTCAGTGCCAGCAATCTTGCCAGAAGAGTTGTTGAAAATGCTTGCTGAGTAAAAAGGTTTCAAACACAAACATCATATCCAGTAAATTACGAATTACGAATTACGAATTATTCTCTCAATCATCGCCCTTACCTGTTCAGCATCGGGTGATTGTAACTTCTGCAAAATCTCTAAAGCTGGTTGCAAATAGGATATGGCTTGAGCGTATTCACCCTGTTGTTCTGCCAAATGTCCTAACCTCCACAAAGTCTTGGCTTTGCCTTCAGCATAACCAATGCGTTCATTAATTTCTAAAGATTGCTGAAATAATTTAATCGCTTCATTCACTTCCCCTTTGTTGGCGTAGATACGTCCTAGTTCGCGCAACGTCGCAGCTTTACCTTGGACATTACCAACGCGTTCATCAATTTCAAGGACTTGATGGTAGAGAGCGATCGCTTCATCCACTTCCCCTTTGTTGGCGTAGATCATTCCTAAACAGTGCAACGTCGCGGCTTTACCTTGGACATTACCAATGCGTTCATTGATTTCCAAAGACTGCTGGTAGAGAGCGATCGCTTGATCCACATCCCCTTTGTTGGCGTAGATACCTGCTAGATTGTATAAAGTTAATCCTTTCCAATAAGCATTCCCAATACGTTCAAAAACTTCCAAGCACTCGTAGTAGAGAGCGATCGCTTCATCCACTTCCCCTTTGTTGGCGTAGATACCTGCTAGTTGGTGCAACGTCGCGGCTTTACCTTGGACATCACCAATGCGTTCTTTGATTTCCAAAGACTGCTGGTAGAGAGCGATCGCTTCATCCACTTCCCCTTTGTTGGCGTAGAGAACTCCTAGTTGGTGCAACGTCGCGGCTTTGGTTCGGACATTACCAATGCGTTCAGTGATATCCAAAGACTGATGGCAGAGAGCGATAGCTTCATCCACTTCCCCTTGTTCTCCTTTGAGGATACCGAATTGGTGATAAATTAATGCTAATTCTTGTTCGTCTTCTGCGGGACAAAGTTGTAAAGCTTGTTGATAATATTCTTGTGCTGGTTCAACATTACCTAATTGTTGCTCACAATAAGCTATTCTTGTGAGAACACGAAAGTCTTCAGTAACTTCTAAGGTTGATTGACAAAGCTGCACTCCTTCACGATATCGATTTTGATACCACCATTCATAAACCACTCTCTCCGCAATGTTCGCCGCAATCCCTTCATCCTTCCCCAACAAAGCCAAGCGATGAATTTCTAACTTTTGCCCTTCCGTCGCGCCTTTCGCCTCCTCCCACCACAGCCGATATAAAACCTTTACGGCTTGCGGATACAACTCCTCACCTGCAAACTCTAACAACGGTGCTAAAATCCGAGGCACACGATACAGCACCTCTCCCCCATTTACCGTCACTTCCTCCACTAAACCCAAACTCGCCGCCCGTTGTAAATCTCCTTCCCAACCACAAATCTCACCACAAATCGCAGAAATCGCCGCCTTGGGAACTGGTAACTCATATACCAACATCTTCCCCAACATTTTCCGCAAACTTGGCTTTTGCAACTTCAGCAACTCCTCAGCCAAGATATTCTCTCGAAATCTCTCCTCCTCCCCCTGCATCTTTTGCAAAATCGCCTCTACTCCCTGCGCTTGCAAAGTCCCATCTTGCAAAACCTTATCCAACCATTCCAACAACCGGGAATTACCATCTGCTGCTTTCTTGGCGCGTGACTGCAACTCAGCATCAATCGCCAACACCCCATTAAAAGCATTCAACCTGCTATACTTTTTCGTCAAGTCTGCATCCCGCAACGCCGCCAAATTTTCTCGATGCAAGCGTTGATTTAATTCCGGCAGTACAAAATCATAGCGACTGGTAATAATCACCTTATGGGGAAGTCGGCAATTTTGTACAGCTTTCAACAACGCCAGCAGCACTTCCACCACTTGCGGCTGTAACACATACACCCCATCCCCGCGCAATTCTAAATTTGCTTCAAAGTCATCCAACACCACAGCAAAACGCTGTTCTTGAGTATTCAAACCTTCCTGAAAAAACTTAGTGAGTTGCTGCATCAGGGGTAAATTGCCGTTGAGAATTTCTAACCCCTGTTCTGATGTACATTGTTCAGCTAAGACTTTTCGCAATTTATCTGCATCTAATCCCCGATAAATCACCAACCTGTCATAACCCACCAACCTTTCCAACAGCCGCGCCGTTAGGGTACTTTTACCCACACCCCCCAAGCCATGAATCAGTAACCCTAAATGATTGCGAATTTCTTTGAGACAACGCTGCAAATATCGCCGTCTCCCCACAAACTCGGCTGCTGTCGCTACTCTCACCTGTTGCGTCTGGGGATCTAAAAATTGTTGATATGCTGTTTCTACTAGCGGTAGAGGTACATCCCCCCAAGTTTCCACAAACGCACCGGGACATTCACCACGCACATACAACCGTAACAAGTGCCAATCTTGAACTTGTTGTTGAAATAAATATTGATAGGTACTAGCCAAAGCTTCCGCTAATTGATATCCCCCCGCCAACTTACCATATAAATGTGCGGCGGCACTTGTCGCTGTCCTATCTTCCACCGGACGACCCCAACTTAACACGGTTCTAGCACCCTGAGCAATCAACGCCTCAGCCATTGAAGGGACAGCACCATTAGCGGCTGCTTCTCCGGTACGACAGCCAGACAAAAACACTAACTTAGGAAAGCGAAACCGGAAAACTTGCGCTAATTCGGCGGCGGTGGTTTCCTGACGTTCTCCCGTTTCCGTCTCGGTAATAAAATAAGGCGTGTAAGGTGATTCACCGCTAATGGAAGCGTGTCCCGTCAGGTGAAATACATCAAAACTATCAATATACCGACTCCAAACTTTCCCCAACTCAGTCACACAGCCGCTTTCCTCCACCCGCAAATCTAAACCCATATCTTGGGTATCAGCTAAAATTCGCGCTTCTTCCCGTTCAAAGTCTAATTTGGGAGTAACATTTTCTGGGTCTGTTGCCATAAACAATACGCGCAACTGTCGCGTTTCTACGGTGAAAGGTTCGGTATCTCCCTCCACCAAGCGCACAGGCAAAACTACCGGATTCACCCGCTTTATCAGGAAATCATCACCATCATGCAGCACTTCCCAAGGTAAATGAGCTAATTCTGTAGTATCAATGGCAACTACTAATCCATCCCCGCGACAATTTTTGATCGCACGACTCAGCCATCTACCATCGCCATCCAGCCAATAAAATAACTGCCGCCCGATGTTTGGTAAATTAGGCAGCAGATTATAGTATTCTCGTTTCCCCAGTTTCAACAAGTCGGCAATTTCCGCCAAGTTGAGAGTACGAGATTCATAGTGTTTTTGCTGTGGTAGCCAATACCTGAGTTCAACAGTTTCTTGTGTACTTTCCCGGAGTTGAATGCGGATAGTTTGCACTTTATTTGCTGAGAGATTTGAGGATTTCGGTGATTTCCTCTATAGTAGCGTCTGCAAGAAAAATCCTGTTACCTGTATCTGGGTCAAGAATTACCACATCAAATTGCTTATCTGGATGGGATTCTTGCCATTCTTGATACCATTTGCGGATTTGTTCAGCTAAAGCCACCACACCGCCAACAATCCCGACAATGGTAGCTATAGCAGCCAAAGTTCCCTCGCGCTGCGTCGGTACTTCATAACTCCCCGATATCCCAGGAATTTCTAACAAAGCTTCGGCGGCGGCTGGTGCGCCTTCACCCTCAATCCCAATTTGAATTTCTGCCATTAGTAATCTTTACCACAAGAATAAAATCATACATCCCAAAAATATTTTAAATATAGCTGTAGTCACTTAGCTTATAAATCTCCTAACTTACAACATTTTTCATCTCAATAAGTTAAATTCCCCTAGCCCCTAGCCTCTATTAACTTTTACAACCAAGCAATTATCTTGGCATTTTCTGGTAACTTAGCGTTTTTCTGCCCAGCCGCGCGAGCTTGAATAACAAAGACACTAATAGGAGTATTCAATAAATCTACAAGAGAGGCTTTACCTGCGATCGCCTTTACCGTATTTTTAGGTAATTCTTTGAACATCCAACGTCCCAACCGATGTCCATATTCTGCCAGCGTCAATTCTGGCATCAGTTCTACCCCATGTAATTCATGCAAATAGCGATTTGAGCGTCCATAACGTCGCCACTGACTAGTCAGTTCTTTAAGTGTAGAACGATGGCGATGCTGTACAGTCGCTTGGGGTGCAAACTCTAAACGCCCAAGATTTTGCCGCAAAATCCGCCAGCAGATGTCTGCATCACCACCAGTAGTTAAGTAAGGACGAAATAAGCCAGCTTTTTCTAAAGCGATGCGGCGAATTGCTAAATTGGCAGTTTGTCCATAGGCGCAAAAGGGATGAGCTAATGTGTGCTTTTGCGATAAAACGTCCTGAAGTTCGGCGTACTGTTCTAATAAACTGTTACCTGGAAGTGCTGTAATTTCGCCAGCAACAATTACCACATCAGAATTAACAAATGGTTGAATGAGCGATTCTAGCCACTGGGGTTGGGGATGACAATCAGCATCGGTAAAAGCAATAATTTCTCCGGTTGCAGCGCGAATTCCTGTATTTCTGGCAGCGTAGGAACTTTGAATTTGATTTTCGCTTAAAGCACTAATTTTAATTACTGAATTTGCCGCCGCTTCTTGGAGTAAAGCTAAGGTGCGATCGCTACTGTTATTGTCTACCAACAAGTATTCTACTCGGTCTTGGGGGTAGGTTTGCGCCGACAAACAAGCAATCAACGCTGATAAATCTGCTTCAGCATTATAAATAGGAACAACCACCGAAACCATTGGCAAAAATCTGGCGGCGGTGGTTGTATCAATTGACTGATGATTCATAAAAATTAGGGATTTTGGCAATTAGATTACTCATTATTATTCCCAATTCCCTAATTCTATGTAGATTTCATCAGGTAGTTTTTTTACTCCAGCAATTTAGATTAACAAACCCTCATACATGAACCTGAAATCATTAGAACTTCAAGGTTTCAGCACTCGCACTCACAGGCGGGATGTTTTGAATCACAGAAGACTGAGCAAAACTGTTACTAGACAAAGCTGCGATCGCTCTTGCATACTGTGGATCGCTAGAAGTGCCGATTAAACCGGGGTTAGATGCCAATTGACGCTCTTGTGCTTCGGTTAAATCAATCTTGATATCGGGAGTAATACCCTTATGGTTAATATCAGTTCCCAGTGGAGTGTAGTAATGAGCAATAGTCACAGCTAAACCAGAACCATCAGATAGTTCATGTACTGATTGGACTAAAGCCTTACCAAAGGTTTGACTACCAATAACTACGGCGCGTTTATTATCTTTGAGCGCCCCGGTCAAAATTTCGCTGGCACTAGCGGAGTTACCATCTACTAAAATTGCCAAGGGGAGTTTTGTTAAAGCAGTGCGATTTGCTCTGGTTTGTTCGCTGCTACCTTGACGGTCAACTGTGCGGACGATCGCACCATTATCCATCCACATCCGCGCAATCTCAATACTAGCTTGCAACAAACCACCAGGGTTGCCACGCAAATCTAAGACAAAAGCATCAACTTTCTTACCATTTAAATCTCGAATGGCTCGACGCATTTGATCGGCGGCGTGACCACTAAACTCTCTTAAGCGGATATAACCTACACGGCGATTACCTTCTTGCTTGAGGTTATAACTAACAGTCGGGACTTCAATGGTTGCTCTTGTCAGTTTCAAATCAAAAGCACCTTGTCCACTTCTTTCCAAGCGTAATGTGATTGGTGTACCTGCTTGACCACGAATTAGTTTAGAAGCATCATCCACCTTCAGCTTCACAGTGGGTTTTCCATCAATTGCTAATATTTCATCCCCAGCTTTAATCCCTGCTTTCAAGGCTGGCGAATTCTCTATGGCTTCGACAACCGTCAGCCGTTGAGTTTTTTCGTTAATTTCCATCCGAATACCAATACCAGAGACTTCGCCAGAAGTTTGACTGGTGAGAGCTTCATACTGTTTAGGGTCCATGAATCTTGTATATGGATCGCCCAATCTTTGTAAAGCTTCGCGGATAGCGATGTAGGCTTCTTGTTTAGAAGCATAATCTTTACTTAATAAGCTCTGCCTAGTTGCTTGCCAATCTTGTTGATTAAAATTACCATCAACATACTCACGATTTACCAGTTGCCACACTTGGTCAACTAAGGCTTTGGGGCTATCTTGTAGGGCGGCACGAACGCAACGAGTCCAAGCAGGGCCGAATACGGACACGGTAGCGGTTGTGGCGATCGCTCCACCAATCATGGCCAGTTGGAGGGGCGAGTAACGTTTCGCAGATTGGTTCATGTATATTAGCTGGAATGGTTGTTTTGTTGAAAGTTTAGCAATCAGACTTTTCAGAGACTTTTAAGTTTTTATAATCTATTTTCAGTTAAGCTTTCTTCATTATTTTCCCCTCGGAATTATCTTGATAATTTTGCCTTACTTACCATTAGTGTCGTAGCCATACTTCTGCTAAATAACTTAGCAGTCTTATCGAGTCCTATACAAGTATTGTGACACTTTTAACCGTGTCATATTTACACCCTATATTAATTTTATAAGATAGCATTTTGTTGAATGGACTGCTGGCATTTTGGATATTATTTAACTTAGCTTTTTTTAGCTATGACATGAGACATAAATTTACTCGTATTTCATCAATTCTTGACCAAAGAAAAATCAGACAATGGTTGCAATTGTTACAAAAAATATTACGTACTTTATGCTTAATTTTGGGCTGCTGGCTAATTTTCATCACTATAACCTTAGTTCCGGCATCCTCCAAGCCAGTGGACGCTTTATTTGTCCTTGGTGGTAGCATTCGCCGTGAAATCTATGTTGCCCAACAAGCCAAAGAAAATCCCAAAATTCCAATTTTAATTTCTCGTGGTTCGCTCGACCCTTGTATAAAGCTGATTTTTGAAAGGGAAACAGCAGATTTAGAAAACGTGTGGTTAGAAAATTGCGCCAATTCCACCTTTGATAATTTCTATTACGGCATTCCGATTCTCAAACGCTGGAAAGTACATAAAGTTAAGTTAATTAGTTCACCAAGTCACTTTCCGAGAGCCAAATGGATGGCGCAGATCCTTTTAGGGGCGCATGGTATTTGGGTAGAACCAGAAGTAGTCAAGGAAAAAGGTCGTCCCGCAAATCAGGAATATTGGTGGAAAACAGTATTTGATATTACACGCAGTTTATTTTGGGCTGTGATCAGTCAATTTGTCCAACCACAATGCTCATCTGTCATTGAACTCACCGATGTAAATATGCAGTTTTGGCAACGCCAAGGTTTTGTCTGTGAACGACAAGGCGATTTGGGAGGCAGAGGGCGAGGAGGTATTGGGGGTGTAGGGGAAGGGGGGACAGGGGAGATAAGGGGGACAAGGGGGACAAGGTAGATAAGGGAGGAGATGAATTTTGACTCAGTAAGTTGGTGCAATAAGAATAGGGAACAAAGATTGTCGGTGAAGAATGGGTGTAAGGGTTTGAGGGTGTGAGGGTTTTGAACACCTACACCCGCATTTCTCACAAGCTTCAGGCGTTTGATGGGGCAGAGGTGCGGAGGGGCAGGGGAGAGAGTACCTTCATTCTCCCCTGCTCCCCTGCACAGGCTTTGAAAGGTGTGGTGAGAAATCCGGGCTACACCCCTAAGGAGAAGCCAAAAGATAGAGAATTTTTGACTTTTAACTTTTGACTTTTGACTTGATTTATCTCCCCAACAAGTTGGGAATACCTTCACAACCGCCGGGAATGGTGGCTCTAGTTGCTTCTCCACCCCAAGCACAGCAGTAGTAACGGTTAGTTTCAGAAATTCTTTGGGCGTTGGTGAAGTCGGCATTTTCAATAACAGCGCCTGTGTGTTCACCAGTTTCGTAGTTGGGTGGTTCTGAGCGGCTACGGGGTGAGGCTTTCTCTAGGGAGCCATAAAATAAACGTACTCCATTGAGGTCTGCGCCCCTAAGATTGGCATTATACAAAATGGTGCGCGAGAGGTTGGCTTTTACCAAGTCGCAATCACTCAGGTTGACACGGACTAAATTCGCTTCACTCAAGTCAGTCCAGCGTAAATCTGTTGCGGAAAGGTCGGCTGCGGCTAACATTACACCTAAGTCAATTACACGCACACCTTCTAGGCGGTCTTCTTCATAACCACCCATACCGTTGAGAATGGCTCGACCTAAGCGCCGATCGCGTTTTAAGGGTGTGAGTAGCTTAGAACGGGATAAAAAGCGGAGAATTTTGGCTTTACCACTACCATCAACACTACTAAAAATGGCTGCTGTGCGACCTTCTGCGATCGCTCTTTCTTGGGGCCAGTCCTCTAGTAAGCCTTCTTCATCTAACACCAAGTCAGAAACGCCCTGGAAATAAGAATCTATGGTCTGCTGTTGAGTAATGATATTTTGTTGAACTGTCAGCAAATTTTGTTGAATGGTCAGGTCTTTGGAAATTACATACTGTCGCCAAGCTACATAAACAGCAATAATGGCAATTAAAATTTGCCCCAATGCTCCAAACCATTCTGCTAATGTACCAGAAGCTTCCCAGTTGATTTTTTGCCCAAACATCAGTAGGCGATCGCCTGTACCAGAAAATTTGATCAAGCCTACCAATGCAGCGATTAATCCCAAAAAACCAACAAACAAGGTTCTGTCTTCTGGTGTAAACCATTCTTTGAGGACATATTGCAACCAAGGCAAGAGCATCGCTAGAGATAATACCAAAGTCACCAAGGTTCCCAAAATTCCAATTATCCAGTTATTGATGATCACTCCCAGCAAAGTCATAGCGATCGCTGCTACTGTGACGATTAATGCCCTGGGTTTAACTGTAAAATGCGGAATAGAGCGTTGTAGTACCTGAGAACGGGCTTGCTGCATAACGGCATTATTTTGCGATGATTGCAAAGATGAAATCGCCGCTAAAGCTTGTTGTGCCGTCAGTGCTTCGGGATTAACATGATTATCCATCAAGCCATGATCGAAATCGTTTGGTTCCTCTTCGGGTAAAGGTTCTGGGTTTTGGGGTTTGGGTGAGTTTGATTCAATGGACATGCTTTCTATTCTGCCCCAGTAGACTCAGTTCAACAGCTGTTTTATGTTAACTGCTAACAGGTAGAATTCGGCACAGGGCGATCGCTAGTATAGTAATTTGGTGTGATTATCCGTGCAGGACGGGAGTTGGGAGTGGGAAGTGTGGGAGGGGTGGGAGGTGTGGGAGGATGGTAAAGAAATCTTTCCCCCCACACTCCCCCCTCTCCCCCCTCTCCCCAAACTCCCCACACTCCTACACCCCTACACCCTTGATTTTCATCTCACCGCCTAAGCCCTATTTGGATTAAATCGGTGCAATCCCCAACCAAATTGCTTCTATCAAACCCTGTACAAATGACAACTCTACTTTTGGTTGCTGTTTTAAATCAAAGTCTGGAATAGCTTCTGTTTGGCAATGATTTGGCGAGAAATGTAGTTGTTCTGAGAGGGCGTAGTTCATCAGAGTTCCTACTAAAATATGAGCAATTATTTTGGCATTAACTGGACGCAATCTACTGAGACTAATTTCTTGTTCTAGAAAATCAGTAAGTATTTTTACATCTTGTACTGGCCCTTGTTCTTTGGTCACACAATTTTCTGGAATGGCATTGCCACGAGAACGCAACATCATAAACCGGGGTAGGACTTCACTGTAAAATTCCAGAATTTGAAAACAGACCTGAATCAGATTTTCTTTGAGATTACCCTTGCCGCATAAGTTTTCCAATTCTTTCATCCACAAAGCCTTTTCTGGAAGCCCCATTGCCGCAAAAAACAATTCTTCTTTTGTAGAAAAACGCTTGAAAATTAAAGCCTCAGAAATACCAGCCAACTGAGCAATTTCGATTGTGGAACCACTAAAACCTTGCTGAAAGAAAACTTGGCGAGCAGCTTCTAAAATTTGCTGATTAGTAATTTTAGGTTTACGAGCCATACAGAAGTAACTACATACTGATGAATTTATGCTTGGTTCATGCTGATGTCAATACTGGGGAGATAGGAGGCAGAGACTAGCGGCTAGAGGCTAGGGACTAAATTACTCAGCACTCAGCACTCAGCACTTTCTACTCAATTAAGCTAAGGTGATGAATACAGCCATTGCTAACGACTGTAAACTTGGCCTGTCAGCTAAAGTGGAGATCGTTTAAGCTAACTGACAGATGATTCGATTTGTGGTAAGAGGCGGTAGTGTGCCTAAACACGTTGGTTTGATTTCATTTCTGGTTGCCTGTAGTTTGTTGAGTTTACCCCAAGTAGCTCATGCACAGGCACTCGTTCCCCATACCCTGCAACTAGATCCAGCAAAACTGGAGAAGCAAGGTTTGGCTTTAGCTCAAGAAGCAGCGCAACTCGCTCAGTTTCAGCAGATTGATTTAGCTTTACCAAGAGCGCGGTTGGCCAGCCAACTGGCTCCCAAAAATGATAAAGTTTGGTTGCTGTTGGGTGGTTTGCATTTACAAAATCGGGAATTTGAGCCGGCGCTTGCAGCTTTGAAAAAAGCACAATCGCTCAACCCTAAAAATGCCGATGTTTTTTTTGCGATGGGTTCGGCTAATTTTCAACAGAAACAGTATGATGCGGCAGTTACTAATTATCAAGCAGGTTTAAAGCTCAAACCCAATGACCCAGAAGCTTTGTTTGATTTAGGTAATGCCTACTATATGCTGGGTAAATTACCAGAGGCGATCGCCCAATATAATCAAGCTGTTGCCCAAAATAAAAAATTCTGGGCGGCAATTAATAACATTGGCTTAATTCAATACGAACAGGGTCAAACTGATGCTGCCATTAAGCAATGGCAAACGGCTATATCTATCGATAAGCAAGCGGCTGAACCTTTATTAGCTTTAGCAGTCGCACTATATACTAAAGGCGATCGTCAACAAAGTTTGACATTGGGAGAAAACGCTTTACGTATTGATCAGCGTTACGCTGATTTAGATTTTTTAAAAGAAAATCTTTGGGGTGAACGTCTACTAACTGATACTAAGAAATTTTTAGAACTGCCCCGCATTCAAGCAGCTCTACAGCAACAGCCAACGCAGTAAGGAGTGCTGAGTGCTGAGTTGAAAGTGCTGAGTCAAAAGACCGCTACGCGGTGTAGGGCATTTACCAAATATGATGGTTCTGATGATTAATCTCGACTCTTACTCAGCACTCAGCACTTTTTTCTCACTACTACTTGCGGAAAAACGTATCTTATAGTACACATATACTAGATAAAAGGAAAATATTCGCCCAAAAACACTGTGCTTTCGGGCGAATATTTTCACAGAGTCTAGTTAATTCCTAGCGGTCATGAATGGGGAAGCAGTGCCATGATTTGGTCAACAAATTGTTGGTGGTCAACAACAGGCTTAGAGATGTAACCGTCAGCGCCGCTTTGCTTGAGGAAGTTCTCGCGATCGCCTTCCATCGCGTGTGCAGTCACTAAAATGATCGGTAATTTGGCTGTTTGTGGATCAGCCTTTAACATTTGGGTAATTTTGATACCATCAACAGATTTACCTTGATAGACACTTCTAGACAAAGAAACATCCATTAAAATTAAGTCGGCGTTCCCAGACTGAGCAATTTGGATTACTTCTTCGACATTTTCGGTATGTTTTACATCTAGTCCACCGCGCTTAGTCAAAATTTTGGAAAAAACGCGAGCATTAATTAGATCGTCTTCAACAATTAAAACTGTTTTCATGAGAATTTTATTAATAGAGGTTAAGGGAAGAATGCACTGAGCAGCAAAGTTGTCTAGCTCTTTTTTAATCACTAATGTATGTTCCCGTCATCAAGGATAATACTACTGCCGTTTATCCTGTGGCTAACAAGATTGTGTTAGGAATGTCTTTTCATCCGTTATGCTGTGTTTGCTGCATTGTTCAGTTATAGAGATTTTTGTGTAGTTAACTTTCAGGGAAAAAACTCATGGCAAAACAGTTAAACCTTCTCTCAACGGGACAGGTAATTACAACAGCCTTGCACACCGAGATGCAAAGGTCTTATCTAGAATATGCCATGAGTGTGATTGTTGGGCGAGCTTTGCCAGATGTCCGCGATGGCTTAAAGCCTGTGCATCGGCGCATTTTATATGCCATGCACGAACTAGGTTTAACACCAGACAGACCGTATCGTAAATGTGCGCGTGTGGTGGGTGATGTACTAGGTAAATACCACCCCCACGGTGATCAAGCAGTTTATGATGCTTTGGTGAGGTTGGTGCAAGATTTTTCCAGCCGTTATCCTTTACTAGCAGGACATGGCAATTTTGGCAGCGTGGATAATGACCCACCAGCCGCCATGCGTTACACCGAAACTCGTTTAGCATCCATTAGCCATGAGGGGATGCTGACAGAAATCGGTGAAGAAACTGTAGAATTTATCGGCAACTTTGATAATTCCCAGCAAGAACCCACAGTATTACCTGCACAGTTACCTTTTTTGTTACTCAATGGTTGTGCGGGAATTGCTGTGGGTATGGCCACGAATATTCCGCCGCACAATTTGGGGGAAATTGTTGATGGCTTAATTGCTTTAATCGACCAGCCAGATTTAGGAGATGAAAAGTTATTAGAGTTAATTCCAGGGCCAGACTTTCCTACTGGTGGGGAAATTGTGGGTGATGCAGGCATTAGAGAAGCATACACCACAGGTAAAGGTGGAATTATCTTACGGGGTGTTGCCCAAATTGAAGAAGTTGCTGGCGGGAAGGGAACAAAGCGCCGGACAGCCATTGTAATTACGGAATTGCCTTATCAAGTGAATAAGGCTGGCTGGATTGAAAAGGTCGCAGAGTTAGTTAACCAAGGACGCTTGCAGGGTATTTCTGATATTCGTGATGAAAGCGATCGCGAAGGGATGCGGGTAGTCATTGAACTCAAACGTGATACAAATCCCCAAGAAGTATTGCAACATTTGTATCATCAAACTGCTTTACAAACTAATTTTGGGGCAATTTTACTGGCAATTGTCGAAGGACAACCCCGGCAATTAAGCCTGCGTCAATTGTTACAAGAGTTTCTCAATTTCCGAGAAGCAACCCTCAACCGTCGCTATAGTTACGAATTAGGTAAAGCTGAAAGTCGCTTGCATATAGTTGAGGGTTTACTCAAAGCCTTATCTCAAGTCGATGAAGTGATTAGCATTTTGCGCCAAGCTGCTGACGGTAGTACAGCCAAAATGAATTTGAGTAGCCAGTTAAATTTAAGTGAGACGCAAGCAGACGCAATTTTAGCTATGCCTTTGCGGCGCTTAACAAGTTTAGAACAACAGAATTTGCAGCAAGAATTTGAGCAACTCACTTCACAAATTGCCTTATTGCAAAACTTACTTAGCGATCGCCGGGAATTGTTAAAGTCACTGAAAAAAGATTTGCGATCGCTCAAGCGCAAGTATAATGATCCGCGACGTACTAAGCTAGGCCCCAGCATAGCCGAGGAATTCCCAAAAAGCAAAACAGCAGAAGGTTCTAGAAGTCGTAAAACCGAAGAAACTGAAGAAAGTCCCGCCATCGAACAGCCTGCGGAAGACGCAATTCTGGAGTTTACCCAACGGGGTTATGTCCGTCGCCTAGCCACCACTGGGAAAAAATCAAAAGTAGAAAATGGTCTACCAGACAATGATTTCCTCATCCAAACGGAATTAACCGATACAAACCAAGATTTACTCATTCTGACCAGTGGTGGCAAAGTTTATCCTGTGCGAGTCGGCGACATTCCCTTAACTACGGGTCGTTCTCCACGGGGAACACCATTAATTACCACACTCACCACTACAGCCCAAGGCAGTCAAGAACCTGTTGTCAGCCGCTTTTTATTACCAGCAGATTTCGACTCCAAGCAAATGATTCTCCTGACAAAACAAGGCAGAATCAAGCGGTTATCTTTGGCAGAATTTACTAACCTGACTCGTCGCGGAATCACAATTGTCAAACTCAAAGACGATGATGAATTGTTATTTACTCAGTTCACCACCACAGGAGAACATTTAATTTTAGCTAGTTCCGGTGGGCGATTATTGCGGTTTGCTGTCAATGACGAACAGTTAACCGTTATGGGTAGAACCGCGATGGGTTTGCAAGCCTTTCGACTGTTGCGAAATCAGCAGATGGTTGGCTGTGCAACTGTGGGTAAAGATGACCAATTGCTGTTAGTGACTCAACAAGGATACGCCAAGCGGATGCCCGCAAGTCAATTAAGAGCAGCGAACCGTGGCGATTTAGGTACACAAGCTCTGAAGTTTGCGAGTAAAACCGACAACTTAGCCAGTATGGTGAAGGCAACTACCCCAGAAGTCGCACTCATCACCAATAAAGAGCGTGTAGTCCGGCTAACTGTAGATACAGTCCCGGTTTTGACTAGAGATACAACAGGCGAAAGCATTCTGCAACTCAATCGAGATGAGAAAATTATTGCTGTTGTTGATGTGCGCTCTCATCTGGTTCAGTCTTGATTCGTAAGAATTCAGTAGTCAAAATATAGGAAAAATCAGAAAAAATTATTGAAGAAGAACTCAGCAGTCAGAATTCACAAATCAGAACAAGAGTGTGTAGCGGATTTATGATTGCGGAACTCCCATAGCAGTGCTAAATCATTCGTGAAATTTCCTTTCTTTTCCTTCCTCTCTTTCTTTGTGTCCTTTGCGTCCTTTGCGGTTCGTTAAAAAGAATACTTTTTCACAACTCAGATAGGATTGCTATATCAAATTTACAGATTAATGATCAACCGGAAGAGAGATTTTTCCGGTTATTTGTTTTGTTAACTAATACATAATCTGCCCCATACCTTCATTGTTTATCAGAGCAAACAGTTTTTTGTCTCTACACAATTTATTGGTATGAGAATAGTTCGGTGCGATCGCACTTTGGTAAATATCAACAAATGTTGCATTTCTTAAAAAAGTTGTTATATTAGTTTACATAAGGCAATAAATCTTGAGTAAATCCAGTTTGGAGTTTTAACAATGACTAACACAACCACAAAAATCACCGCTCCTGTAGTTGAAGATCGTAATGCTTGGCGTTGGGGTTTTACTCCACAAGCAGAAATTTGGAATGGTCGTTTAGCAATGATTGGCTTTTTAGCTGCGGTGTTGATTGAATTATTTTCTGGTCAAGGCTTCCTACATTTCTGGGGAATTCTTTAAGTTTTAAGTAACGAACTCACTTTTTTAAGAATATGAAAAATAAAAACCTGGTAGCAATTAACTACCAGGTTGTTTATTCTTGTTATTTGTCCTTAGTCAAGAGTCATTTGTTAGAAACTGATGACTATTAATTGTTGAATCTCCAAATTTGAGATTTTAAATTTTGGACTTTGGATTATTAGTTCAGACCCCTTTCCTTGGAGTTGGAGTAAATCTAAAATCCAAAATCTAAAATTGGTTGACTACCGAATATATTCCTTGAGGACACTATTACGGTTGGGGTGGCGTAATTTGCGGAGGGCTTTGGCTTCAATTTGACGAATACGTTCGCGGGTAACGTTGAAAATTTGGCCAATTTCTTCCAGGGTTTTCATCCGTCCATCATCCAAGCCGTAACGCAGTCTAAGAACATCGCGTTCGCGGGGGCTGAGGCTATCCAGAACTTTTTCTAAATCTTCCCGCAACAAGTTCTTAGAAACTTGATCTTCTGGGGTTTCACCATCAGATTCAATAAAATCACCCAAGCGAGAATCTTCTTCTTTACCAATGGGGGTTTCTAAGGAAATTGGTAGCTGTGCAGATTTAGCAATAAACCGCAGTTTCTCGATGGTCATTTCCATCCGAGTCGCAATTTCTTCTTCTGTAGGTTTGCGACCCATTTCTTGAGAAAGTAGCTTGGTGGTTTTCTTAATCCGGGATATAGTTTCGTAAAGGTGAACTGGTAGGCGGATAGTCCGAGATTGATCAGCGATCGCTCTGGTGATGGCCTGACGAATCCACCATGTAGCGTAGGTGGAGAATTTATAACCTTTTTCGTGGTCGAATTTTTCCGCCGCACGAATCAAACCAAGGCTACCTTCTTGAATTAAGTCTTGGAATGATAAACCACGGTTCATGTATTTCTTCGCAATCGAAACCACCAACCGGAGGTTTGACTGCACCATTTTATCTTTTGCTCTCCGGCCAATGTGCAGACGATAACGAAAAGCTGGCAACGGCAATTGTACTGCTTCTGCCCATTCACTATCACGGGGATCGCGATCTAACTGTTCTGAGAGTCTTTCTCTGACTCTTTCTAATTCCAGTAAATCGGCGATTTTCCGTGCTAATTCAATTTCTTCATCAGCCCGCAATAAGCGAATTCGCCCAATTTCTTGCAAGTAAAGACGAATTGAATCTTCGGTGTAATGCTTTTTCTTGCTTTGTGTGCGACGACGCGATTTAGCGGCTTTTCCAGACTTTGCGTCGTCCTCATCAGACTGAGGCTCTAAAAATTCATCCATGTCGCCGTCATCAACGAGAAGCAAGTCATCCTCTTCTTCGATCAGGAGGTCTTCTAACTCCTCGAAATCAGGCTGATTTATTATTTCTAGGTCAGGCTGATAATTGCTTTCGAGTACGTTGTTAGCCTGGTTCATGCCGCGTTCCTCATGCTCCTTGCAGAATCAATTACTTCAATTACTCAAGATGTATTTAGCACTCTTTTGGCGAGGGCTATTTAACAACCGAAAAATCGGGTTTTAGGCTGTTTTCCCTGAAAACTTTTCGGTGGTTTTACTCCATTTTGGAGGAGTTATTTATTGAAGTGTGAAAAGTCGCGTTGACTGCTGACTTACTCACTTTATTAATAGTCGCGTGTTGCTGTCGCACACAACTTTTAACTTGTTTGTTTAAAACAGGACTTGTCTTTGTGTTGCTCAAAAATTCACCACTTCATATAAACAATTATGATTGCTGGCATATTTTCTTACAAAGACTGTTCCGATTGTAGCCTGTTTCACAAAAATTGCACTCTTTTTGTGTGTTAATCATGAAGTCATTAAGTAAGTTAAAGCCACTATTATCAAAAAGATATAAGAAAGGCTAGGTATTCCCTTAAATTTTCTTTAAACCTTTTTGGAATTACAGTGGACTCATCTTTACATTCAAAGGAAATTACTCTCACCCTCACACAATTTTAGGTATTAACTACAACATTAATTACCGAGAAACAGTGTGTTTTATATTAACTTAGGCAAGAAGTCTTGAGAGGCATATTTTTACATTTCCTTTATAAATGACTCATCCCAAACAGTTATGCAGTCATGCTATATAAAGCAGTCATAAAGATGCTGCTAATATCAAGACACTAAACTTTGGTTGATGCCAGTTACCTTAACTGAGGAGTTGAGAGTAAGGCAGAATCTGCCAGATGGCGTTCAATAAAGTTTTAACTGAGTTGGTCTTATTCACACATTAGCGCACAGATGAGATTTCAACCCTATGAATCTTGACAAACTGCTCCTATTGTATACAAGGATATTTTAATCAATTTATAAAGAATTTGACAGTTGCTAATTTAGATATTTATCTGTTCACGGCAAAAGTTTATTGGATACAGACAAATTAGCTATGTTAGCAAGACAACATCAAGATGTTTGCATGTACTATATTCCACAAATTTTTGCCGCTAGTAACTGGTAAGTTGGACATAGGTGAAGTTAGCGCCTTGGTGGAGAATCTAGTTAGTTAATTTTGCTCACGTACGCATATGTTAAATATACTACTGGTTTATGAAGAAAATGATGACTTTGTGTAATCTTCAACATCCTTAAACACTTAACCAATTTTGTTGGTATACAAGATTAAGCTTCGCACCTTAAGGATAACAAATGCTTTTCCGGCTAGAAGGAAATTTGACTACACAAATTCTTGATTAGGGATTTTTAATTTTGGCTAAATGCCACTGAAGTGGGGATTTAGGTATTAAACCCACTTGACCACTAACTTGACGAAAAAAAGTTTTTATGCACTTTTATGACAAAAAGAAAACTAATAACCTTATTAATTAATAATTATGTATTTTATCAAACAACTTTTAGAACCAGGAAATAATACTTATCACAAATTTACGTAGGGATAGAGGCTAGAGGCTAGAGGTTAGGGGCTAGGGGTTAGAGGTTAGAGGTTAAAACTCTCTAATGGCCTGCTTTTGGTCGTCGGGTCGAGGTGCTACCCCCGGTTCTGTCTTAATGATAAGTCTTTCCGCGACACGATATAATCCAATAAAGTTCAGTTAAGAGAATAGTAGGTTGGGTGTAGCGATAGCGTAACCCAACAAAGTATGCGTGAATGTTGGGTTCCGTTCCTCCACCCAACCTACACCAGTCTAAGTTGTTGCCTTAACTGAACTGTATTGTGATATCGTCAGCCAGAATCTGATCGGACATAAAAAAAGGTAATGAGCGATCGCCCATTACCTACCATTACTGCACATCAGGATAATTGATATTAGCTTGATATTATATATCAAGTTCTGCTAAATTGAGTTTAGAACCGTAAGTTTCGATAAACTCGCGTCGAGGTGCCACGCGATCGCCCATTAAAATGGTAAAAATGCGATCGGCTTCGGCAGCGTCTTCAATTTCAACTTGCTTGAGGGTGCGGGTTTCTGGGTTCATTGTGGTTGTCCAGAGTTGTTCGGGCATCATTTCACCCAAACCTTTGAAGCGTTGAATGGTATAGTTCGCATTAGCCGGGAACTTGGCAATTGCTTGTTGTAGTTCTCGTTCGCTATAGCAATACTCGTGATTTTTGCCGCGTTCTACTTTATATAAAGGAGGACAAGCGATATATATGAAACCTTGCTCAATGAGCGATCGCTGGTATCTGTAGAAGAATGTTAACAGCAATGTGCGGATGTGCGCCCCGTCTACGTCCGCGTCGGTCATGATAATAATGCGGTGGTAGCGCAGCTGGGTAGAGTCAAATTCTTCACCTTTTACGCCTAAACCCAAGGCTGTGATTAACGCCTGAATTTCGTTGTTTTTATAGATTTTAGAATCGTCAGTTTTTTCGATGTTCAGGATTTTACCACGCAGGGGGAGGATAGCTTGAGTGCGGCGATCGCGTCCTTGTTTGGCGCTACCACCCGCAGAATCACCTTCCACAATATAAATTTCAGATTCGCTAGGATCGCGGGAGCTACAATCTGCTAATTTACCAGGTAATGGCGAGGATTCCAGTACAGATTTACGCCGTACTAACTCCCGTGCGTGGCGTGCGGCTTCTGCGGCTTTAAAAGCTTGGATGGCTTTATCTAAGATAGAGTCTGCTATCCCCGGATGAAATTCGAGGTATTCCGTGAGAACTTCGCCTACCAAAGAATCAACAATCCCGCGCACTTCAGTGTTACCAAGTTTGGTTTTGGTTTGTCCTTCAAATTCAGGATCAGGGACTTTGACAGAAATGACTGCGGTTAAACCTTCACGGACGTGTTCACCACTGAGGTTGGGTTCATTTTCTTTGATTTTATTTCGTTTACGGGCGATCGCATTTAAGGTTCTCGTTAAAACTGCCTTTAAACCTTCTAAATGCGTCCCGCCATCAACGGTGCGGATATTATTAGCAAAACCTAGAACGTTGTCTGTGTACGCATCAGTACACCATTGCAACGCCACTTCGATTTGAACGTTACTGCGTTCTCCCTGGACATAAATAATTTCTTCATGGAGTGGCTGCTTCTCCCGGTTCAGGTAAGCGATATATTCTTTAATCCCACCCTTGTATTCATAAGTTTCGACCTTGGGTGTATCGCTTTTGAGAATTTCTAAACGATTGTCTGTGAAAGTAATCTTCACCCCAGCATTCAGATAAGCCAATTCTCGCAGACGGCCTGCTAGGGTGATGTAATCAAACTCAATACCAGTAGTAAAAATTTGAATATCGGGTTTGAAAGTTACAGAAGTCCCAGTTCGCGCTTCTTTATATGGCTTCGCTACCAATTCAGTCACTGGTACACCCCGTTCATAGCGTTGGGTGTGAACCTTTTTATCGCGCCAGACTGTAACTTCTACAACTTCAGACAAGGCATTTACTACAGAAATCCCAACCCCGTGCAATCCTCCAGAAACTTTGTAGCCGCCACCGCCAAACTTACCGCCAGCGTGCAGCACTGTCATTACGGTTTCCAAAGCCGATTTCCCAGTCCGCGAATGAGTATCAGTAGGAATACCCCGACCGTCATCTGTTACAGTCAAAGAACCATCCGCATTAATCTCTATCTCTATATGCGTGCAGTATCCTGCTAATGCTTCATCAACAGAGTTATCTACCACCTCATAAACTAAATGGTGGAGTCCTCGCGGCCCGGTAGAACCAATGTACATCCCCGGTCGTTTGCGGACGGCTTCCAGACCTTCCAGAACTTGAATCTGATCGGCACTGTAACTGCTCGTCATGAAAATTCTCCTGATGCGTGGGGTTGAAATCGCCAAAAGGCTGAAAAAGTAAAAACACACCAAAATTTTAACACAAAAGCCTTAGTGACGACTGTAGGGCATTTTTGTGAGAAGTTTATCTAGGGGATGTATCCCCATAAGTTTTCCCGATAGATAATCTAATTTTTTCCGAAATCACTTCTTTCAGCACTTATGGACACAGAGCATTTTTAAAGATGACTTTATAAAACCTCAATAAAAATACTTCTTTGAGAGGTTAACATGGTTCTCAACTATTGAGAATATAGTACAAATATACCATTGTTGAGGAGCAACAAACTATTGACTATTGACCAATGACAATTGACCATTAATCAATGACTAAATTAATTGTGATTTGTGGTGCGACTGCCACAGGTAAATCTGGTTTAGGTTTAACTTTAGCGCAAAGATTGGGTTCTGTGATTCTCAGTGCAGACTCCCGTCAGGTTTACCGAGAGTTTAACATTGGCACAGCTAAACCAACGTTAGCAGAACAAAAATTAGTGCCACATTATTTAATAGATATCTGCGAACCAACAGAAACAATGACGGTAGCAGATTATCAAGAACAAGCACAGGCTTTGATTGCGTCTTTTAGTGTTGAGCCAATTTTATTGGTGGGTGGAACTGGTTTATATATTCGTTCCATTGTGCAGGGGATGAAAATTCCCAGAGTCGCGCCTGATTATGAATTGCGATCGCAGTTAGAATCTCTCGGTCAAAATCAACTTTATAGTATGTTGCAACAAGTTGATCCCACCGCCGCACAAAAAATTCATCCCAATGATCCCGTTCGGACTTTACGCGCATTAGAAGTATTTTACATAACAGGAAATCCCATATCTGAACAACAAGGTGAAAACCCGCCAGATTACCCGATTTTGCAGATTGGTTTAGATTGTGATGTGGAAAGATTAGACACACGCATTCACAAGCGGACTGAACAAATGATTGCCGATGGTTTAGTTGCTGAAGTGGAATATTTATGTCATAAATATGGTGCAGATTTATCATTGTTAAACACTTTGGGATATCAAGAAATCAAGCAATATTTATCGGGTGAGATTACTTTAAATGCAGCACAAGAATTAACAGTTTTGCATACAAGACAATTTGCCAAACGCCAGCGTACTTGGTTTAGAGCATATCCGCAAATTAAGTGGTTTAATGCAGATGATGTTGATGTGATAGAGAAAGTTTGGCTGCATGTGAATGAGTTTGTGAATTAAAAAGCTTATACCAGTAAATTGCCTACAACTGCTACACTATAAAGTAATAAACAGATAACAACAGATGGTTTCTGGCGTTGGTATTACTGACACTATTAAAAGCTTGAGTGATTTACAAACTCGTTGTAATTTAACTCAAGCTGATAGCGATCGCTTTTTCTTTGAATGGTTTGAAGAATTAACCGAACTCAATCCCCAAGAACAGGCGGGTATTACTCGGATTAAGCAACGCTACGATTATCACCGGGTTGATGGGTTACTTTTAGAAGGTACGATTAATCTTTTAGTAGTTTCACCTTTACTAGAACTTGCAGGATTTCTCGATCCTCCATACCGAATTCGTTCACCTTATGGAGTCGCATTAGAACTTGAAGATCCTGAAGAAACAATTCGCGGCTTTATTGATACCCTAACTGTACAAGATAGGCTTTGGATTTTGGTTGTGGAGTCGAAACGAACTGGCATTCCTGTACCCGCAGCATTACCACAGTTATTAGCTTATATGCTGACTAACTCTGAAAGCAATAAACCTGTGTTTGGAATGGCGACAAACGGTGATGAGTTTGTATTTCTTAAGCTCACTTTCAATGAAAATCCCCAGTATGATGTATCACGAACATTTTCTTTATTTCCTAGAAGACATGAGTTAGCTGAAGTTTTGCAGATTATGAAGCGATTGGGACAAGTAGTGCTGAGTTGAATGTTAATTAACAGTCAATTTTTGCTTAGATATACCTGTTGTCTCAGCTTCCGGTAAAGCTGGACGGACACACAAATAAATTAACGGGCCAAATAACGGAACCAAACTGATTAACCAAAATATTTGATGATTTTTCCAACCCCGACGCGCCATATCATCTCCTAGCAACACCGGGAATAATAAACTCAGCAAGCAAAAATCTAAACTCATCACATGGATAAAGCGGTTAGTTTGCCACTGTTGGATAAAATCTTGCCAGTCTCCACCTTGCACACCATAAGCAACTAATATGCCTGCAATTACGGTGAGTATAATCCCAGTCACGCGAGCATCTAGCAGCTTGATGAAAATATTTTTTTTGCCAACAAATGCTTGATTTGGCTCTCGGAGAAATAAATAAGGTAACAAAGCAAAAGCACCTACACCAAAAGATGCAGTCGCAAATGGCCAAGCTGGGATTTTTTGATTTCTACCATCAATAAATGCTAATGCACTGTAGGCAAGAGGCCAAATCCCCATCAGATTAAACAAGGAAATCACTAGAGGGTTGATTCCTTGCCATTGTCCAAGAGAAAGTTTCTTGATTAACTCGAATGTATCAGGTTGATCAGGGGGTGCTAGGAAAAAAGCATAAACCACAAATCCCACCCACAGGGAAAACAGAGATACTTTCCTCAACATAAACTTAAAAATAAATTTATTTTAACGTTTTATGGTTCTTAAGAGTTTTGCTGCTTTATTGACCAGCCGTTTACGCTTGTAATGGAAGTAGGAAGACTCTTGAATTTTAACAATAATTGTTTCCAGATAATTACATGCAGTCTGGACATCTCCCTGGTGAGAGAGAATTTCCGCCAAGATGATATAGGCTTGTGGATGATTCCAATTTTGAATGTGGTTTTCTAGATGCTGTTTAGCGGCTTCAAATTCTTGTAAAGCAAACAATGTTTCGCCATACATTAAAGAAGCATCACCATATTTATAATCTGGGTCTATTTTTAATAGAGTGTGTAAATAAGACTTGGCAGAGGTGAATTTTTTATTTTTAATATCAATAAATGCTTCATGCCAAAGGGTTTGGAGATTGTCATCTTCGTTGTTAAAATCAGGCTGATTTAAGGCTGTTGGTTGATCAAAGCTTTCCACGTCATCTGAGAGATGATGACTGAAATTAACATACTGAGCAGCTTTTTTGATACTTTTTACTTTTAGTTTTACTTTGCGTCGTTTATGAGAGCTTGTCAAGTTGCGCCAATGCTTCTGAACTGGGATATGTCCTCGCGGTATCCAACGTTGAAAACAGTAAGCGATCGCCCCAAAAAAGTTGACAATAATTAAAACCCACAGCCATAACCGCTTGTCTGGTTCATTGCGAATACAGTCATAAAGCATGAATAACCAAAATCCGGTCATTAACAACAATCCCACAACTTTGATCATTAACTGAATTCCCTAGCCTATCTGCAAGTTTGATTTTTCCTCACAAAATGCGTTTCACTCGTTTGGGAACAGTCCTAGTTTCCGAGATGATACCCTAGTATTTCTGTAAAGTAGAAACGTATGAGGTAGGAAATTCCATTAAAACCTAGATTCAGTCAAATCATCAAGGGTTAGTAAAGATACAAACCTAGTCCGTGGGATTGCGAGAAAGCATTTAACTGAAAGCTTCAGACAGGTAATCGGCGGCGGCGGCTACTACTGCGATCGCACTTTCGTAATCTAGGCGCGTCGGCCCTAAAACCCCGACACTACCAATCGGTACAGAACCTCGACGGTAGGTAGAAGAAATTAAGCTGCAAGTACGTATCGGCTCTAAGGGATTTTCTGCACCAATTCGCACTGTCACCCTAGATTTACTTGCATCTTCTGTCTCTGGTTCATCAAAGATTAATTGGCATAATTTGTCTTGTTCTTCTTCTAGCAATTGCATAATTGTTTTGACTTGCTGCAATTGAGAAAATTCTGGCTGACGCAATACTTCTGTGACACCACGCACCATAATTTGTGTTGGGGTTGGTGCTTGAGTGCGACGGCTTAATTCCGCAACTGAACTTTTCAAGAATTCGCCATACAGTTGAAATTCTTGGTCTAATTCACTCCAATTTAAGTTAGCTATTTCTAATAAACTCCGCCCGCGTAAATGGCTATTTAAGAAGTTAGAAACTATCTGCAACTCCCGATCAATTACTTCAGCATCAAGTTGCAAATTTTCTTTTTCTGGTGGCAAATCCATCACTTTAGAATGGGTTTCATAGCCATCTGTGACTAAAATTAGCATGATTCTACCAGCTTCAATTTGCAACAGTTGTAAATGTCGCACTAAGGCTGTTGAAGTTTGGGGCATAGTAATCAAGCTAATACAACCACTTAATGTCGCTAAAATCTGTGCGGCTCCATGAATCAGGGCTTCCAAACTCCAATCTTCCCAATGCAGGCGTTGTTGGAGTGAAAGTTCTACTTCCTTGGCTAAGGTTTCTGTTCGTGTAGCGTCTCGCAAAGAAGGTGTAATTAACTGGTCAACATAAATGCGATAACCGGAGTCAGAAGGTATTCTTCCAGCTGAGGTATGTGGTTGATAAAGTAGCCCAGATTTTTCTAATGCACCCATCACATTGCGAATTGTGGCCGAGCTAACGCCTAAGTCATACTCTTCAACCAAAACCTTTGATCCAACAGGTTCTGCTGTCGCAATGTAGTGACGTATTGTTGCCCAAAGGATGTGCTGTTGTCGATTGGTTAACTGGACTTCCATAAGGTGTGTATTACCGAAAGCAAATTTAAGAAAAGTTTGAAAAAAATTTTTTGAGCTAATGCAAAAAAAGATTAATATTGGTTAATTAAGATAGCAAAATTTTTATCTATATTATAGTTACTTGCAGCAACATTAATTGAGTTGCTAACTCTGAACGAATTAATCTTTTCAGCTAAAAAAGCTGTTTGACAATTTAAAGTTTTTTAATTATTAAGTATCTTCCCACAAATTTTACAAATAAGTTGTATTGGTAGATACTTATTTTTCTCACCATTTAAGTTAGATGTCGTCAGGATAAATGCTGATTGTGATGAGTGGTGGTTCGGCTCCGCTCACCAACCGGGAGTAGAGGTGTGGTTCGGCTACTTCGGCTGCGCTCAGCACAAGTGCGCTCACCAACCTTGGGTGTAGGGGGAAGAAGCCAGGACAAATGACCAATGACTATTGACTAATATTGTGGGATTTCTGGGTCAACTAGTTGAGAATAAGCGGCGATACCACCTGTAATATTTTTGACATTTGTAAATCCTTGAGCAATCAACCACTGACACATCTGAGCAGAACGCACACCGTGATGACAAAGGACAAGGGTTTCAGCCTCTGGATTCAACATCGTGAAAATTTGTTCATTCCAGTTGGCATATTCACTCAACGGTAAGTTAACAAACCCTGGGAGGCTGGCGATCGCTAATTCTTGGGGTTCACGCACATCTACTAACTGAATATTTGCAGCGCCAGTAGCTAAACGTTTGGCTAATTCTTCAACGGTAATTTGAGTCATGGGTTGCCCAAAGGATTTATCTGTCATGAAGTTTTTGTAAACGATCCTATACATTTATGTTGACAGAAAATCTGACCCTTAGCATGAGCAATGATTCTCAGTGATTTTAGGCTTAGTCTCAAGATTGTCTGTTCAGGCGGGGTGTAGGGGGTTAAGGGTGTTGGGGTATAAGGGAAAATAATGATTCTATTCACCTAAACCCGCATCCCTATCTTTCACATCCTTACACCCTGTTCATTAATTCTGCTTAAATGGCTGTGAAAGTCAGTATTTAATAACTTTATGGTGAATCGGCAAAGCTCATTTTTTGGTTTTATAGTGGCTGGTGCGATCGCACTGGTATTAATTGCGATCGCAGGTTTTTGGTTCTTCACCAGAACTCCTGTTACCCTCGTCACTTCCACCACCTCCCAGCCTGGTGCAGCTATTTTTGTGTCGAAGCTTTCTCCGGTGATGGTGTCGTTACTCACCAACCCTGACCGTTTGCAGGCTTTGGAACGAGAAGGAGAAATTTCTAAAATCAAAACCAGTTTATTGGCTAAAAGTGGCATTGATTATCAAAAAGATATTCAGCCTTGGTTGGGTAACGAAATTACCCTAGCTGTCACCACCACAGATTTAGACCGTGATTCCGCCAATGGACAGCAGCCAGGATATCTCATGGCTTTAGCTACCAACAAACAAGACAAAAGCCGCGAGTTTGTCGAGTTGTTGTTTTCAAAACGAGTATTAGCTGGCGCGAACTTAGATACAGAAGAATATCAAGGTGTGAAGGTGCTTTACGATAGCCAACTTGCAGCCGCAGTGGTTGGTGATGGCTTTGTGTTATTTGCAAATAGTCCCAGCGTTGTCAAGGATGCAATTAACAACGTCCAAGCACCAGACCTCAATTTAACTAGTTCGCCCCAATACCAAAAAGCTCTCCAGCAATTACCCGAAGCTTCCTTAGCCGTGGCTTTCTTGAATTTTCCCATCATTGCTCAATGGCAAAGTTTAGAACTACCAGAACCAACCTACGACGGTGAAATTGTGTCTTTGGGCTTGAACTCCAAAGGTTTATTAGCAGAAACCAGCTTTTTAACAACATCCGAACTCACCCAAGCAGCCACGCCACTCACACAACCAGTCGAGGCGTTGAAATATATTCCAGCATCGGCGGGTTTGGCAATTTCTGGTGCAAACTTAAGCAACTTGGCTGACAGTGATTTAGCCAAATTCTGGACGCAAATTAAAACAGCCATTTCTGGTTCGGAAACAGATGTGATTTCCCGCTTGGTACAACCATTAACAGAAGTCCAGAAAACCTGGGGGATGAACTTTAATCAAGATATTTTTAGCTGGGTTAAAGGAGAATATGCGATCGCACTTTTACCACGTACAGGCCAAGTTTTCCCCGATTGGATTTTTGTTGTGGAGAAAACTGAGGAATTACCAGCAGGAATTGCGAAATTAGATGCGATCGCCTCTGCAAAGGGACTTAGCAGTAGTACCCTGAGTTTAGATAAACAAAAAATCTCCGCTTGGACAGAGTTAACCGCTAAAAAAACAGCAAATAAAGACCAACCATCTTTCACCATTGAAGCCACAGCCCAAGGGATACACACCACCCTCGACAATTACGAAATTTTTACTTCCGACTTGGCGACAATGGATGAAGTTCTTGCAGGTAAAGAAAAATCCTTACTAGACAGTCGCAATTTTCAAACCAGCGTCGCGGCGATTCCCCAACCCAATCAAGGTTATGTATATCTAGATTGGGCAAAAAGTCAAGGAGTGTTAGAAAGGCAAATCCCCGTACTGAAACTCATAGAAGTCCTGGGTAAACCATTTTTTAACAGATTGCGATCGCTCACAGTCAGCAGTTACAGTAGCGAAACAAACGTACTCAAAGGCGGGATTTTCCTACAACTGCAAGAGTAAGAAAAAGTCTGAAGTGTAAAGTATGAAGTATGAAATGAAGATTCACCTCTTGCACCAAGCGACTGAAGTCGCTGCTACACGGACAAAACTTTTGACTTTACGCTAGTCCGCCTACGCGGACTAGCCTTCAGACTTCAGACTTCACACTTCATACTTTTGTGTCACATCTTAATGTGGCACAGCCAAATCAAACTTTTCAGGAATGAACTAATTACAATATGTATATATAACTACATTTAGTCAAGCTTGTTGGAGAGCTACTATGAAAGACTGTCGCCCCCGACTTCAGAAGCGAATCGGCTGGGTTTTAGCTATCTTAGCAGCTGTTACAGCAGCACCAGCGATCGCCGAAACACCCAACTTTGGTAAATTCAATCTAGTACCAGGGTTTGAAACTGCCCAAGGTAGATTTTCGGGTTATACGGGTGGTTCTTTTTCCTTGTCGGCGATTAGTAACCGCGATCGCAATAAAAACGCTTGCATTGGCTTTGCAGATCCTAAACCAGATTACACAATGGTTTTAGAAAAAGACTTTGAGCAACTAACAATATTAGTTAACACGGGGAATACAGATACAACATTGCTGGTGAAAGGCCCAGACAATGACACAATTCGTTGCGGCGATGACACTGGTAGAAGTAAAGATGCTAGTATTAGCGATCGCAACTGGAAAAAAGGTATTTATCAAATTTGGGTCGGTACATTTAATTCTGATGCCAAACATAAGTATACTTTGACAGTCCAGCAGAAATAATCAAGAAAGAGGCTAGGAACTAGGGGCTAGGGGCTAGTACAGCAAGGCAAAAGTAAAAAGGCAAAAGTAAAAAGAAAGAATAACGATACCACAAGCCTTTTAGCAATTTCTTATGGTCTGTTTATTTCCGCCGACCTGTACTAGTTAATTTTCATGATCAGTACTTTTAACCCAAACTCCCCCATTTCTCCACTCCCCACTCCCCACTCCCGACTCCCCAAATATGACTAGTCGTTTAGTAAAAGCAAAACTCATCGCTACAGAACAAGCTGCGCCAGATATCGAGTTTATGTTTAACCCCAGCCAGTTAGACTTCTCGCAGCAAATTAATTTGACTAAAAGTAGCGGTGCGCGTACAGGACGAGGTTTACCGAAAGTTAGTTTTGCTTACCCAGAACCGTGCAGACTCAGTATTAGTAACATCATATTTGATACTTACGAAAGCGGTACTAGCGTCCTCACCCATCTGAAAAAATTTGAAAAAGCAGTTAACTTTGCTGAAGCTGGCGCAGGTCAAGAAAAACGCCCACCAGTGTATATATTTACCTGGGGCGACCAGCAATATTTACGCTGTTTTGTCCAATCTCTTAACTACAGCCTGACTTTGTTTTTACCAGACGGTACACCAGTACGTGCCAAAGTTAACCTCACCCTAGAGGAAGTGGATGAATCAATTTCTCAGCCTGGGATGGGGACATCTAGCAGCGTAGACCGGACTGGCGACAGCAGAAGTAGCCGCAGTTAATTCGACCTTTGGGGAATAGCGTGTAACACAATATCTTCACTAGGCTATTGGCAATCACCTCTTGCCAATATGTATGCCTGTCCTTTACATACCTGAGCCACTATTACAAATTGATGGCACTAATGCTTCTGCTGATTTGCTCAATGATATTTTGCAAATCACAGTCGAAGAAAGTTTGCATTTACCAGGAATGTTTACTTTAGTAATCCGTAATGATTACTTTCCAGGACAGACAACAGAAGCAACTTGGAAGCATCAAAGTTTATTTGCTATTGGTAAGAAAATTAAAATTGGCTTTGTTTCCAGCACGACGCAAAACGCAGATTTTGAAGATGCAGAGCAAGGTTACGTCTTAGAAGGGGAAATTACAGCCATAGAAACTGAGTTCACCAGTGGTTCTCAAGCTCCCATCATCATTCGTGGCTATGATATGTCCCACCGCTTGCACCGAGGACGCTACAATCGCTCCTTTCAAAATGTTACCGATAGCGATGTGGTCAACCAAGTTATCGGTGAAGCAGGTATTACAGCAGGTACAGTTACCTCTACCACTATTGTTCATGATTACGTCTTTCAAGAAAATCAGACCAATATGGAATTTTTGCGGGAACGAGCCGCCCGCCTTGGCTTTGAATTATATGTGCAGGATAGTAAATTAAACTTTCGCCAACCTGCCCAAAATGAATCTTTATCACTTAAATGGTTAGAAGATATCCATAACTTCCGGGTTCGTGTTAGCAGTGCAGAACAAGTCAGTTCTGTGGAAGTAAGAGGCTGGGACTACGCTACCAAAAAGTCTATTGTTTCTACAGCTTCTACAGAGCAGGTTATTACCACCACAGATAACGGCAAAGGCAGTTCAAGCAGCACAAAATTCAGCAGCCAGCCGAAAATGATTGTGGTAGACCAGCCTGTGTTTAGTGTGAATGAAGCAGCAAAAATCGCCCAAGCTTTGTGTAATGAACTGGGTGGTGAGTTTGTTATGGCTGATGCTGTTGGTGAAGGAAATCCCGAAATCAGGCCAGGAAAAGTCATTAAATTGACAGATATGGGTAGTTACAGTGGTAGCTACTACGTGACAGAAACTCGCCATCTGTTTCAGGAGCGAAAATTCGTTACAGAGTTTAGTGTGCGGGGTTTGCGTTCTGGAGATTTATTAGCAACTCTCTCACCCCAAACACATCTGCAAGCAGGACAAACTCTATTAGTAGGTGTAGTGAGTAACAACCAAGACCCAAAAGGTTGGGGTCGTGTGCGAGTGAAGTTTCCAACATTAACTGAAGAGCATGAAAGTAATTGGGCAAGAGTTGTGAGTGTTGGTGCAGGCCCAAGCCGTGGTTTTGACTGTTTACCAGAGATCAACGATGAGGTTTTAGTCGCCTTTGAACACGGCGATATTCATCGTCCTTACGTCATTGGTGGTGTGTGGAATGGCACAGACGCACCACCAGAAGCAGTTGCTGATACCGTTGTTAGTGGCAAAGTGCGCCTGCGGACATTTAAAACCCGCGTTGGTCATAAACTCCAATTCGTTGAAGAAGACAAAAGCACTACTAAAAAAGGTGCATATCTGCAAACAGTAGGCGGTCATAACTTACGAATGAATGACAGCGAGAAATTTGCTGAATTAGAAACTACAGGCGGTCACAAATTTCGCTGTGATGACAGCAATAAAACCATTAGCTTGACTTCCACAGGTGACATCACCGTTAAATCTGGCACAACCGGGACAGCCAATAAAATTAGTGTCAACGGTAGTGAAATTGCTTTAACTGCAATACAAAAAATTTCTTTAACTGTAGGAGGTACAAGTATTGAACTGACAACTAGTGGTATCACAATGAGAACGACGGGAACTGTCAGTATCCAATCTGGTAGTTCCATCAGTGTGCAAGCTGGAGGTTCTTTGAGTGCTAACGCTGGTGGCGCAATTTCCGCTAATTCTGGTAGTTCGGTCAGCGTCAATGCTGGCGCTACAGTCAGTATCAACGGTGCAGCTTCCGTCGGCATTTTAGGCGGGATAATTCGGTTGAATTGTTAATGGTCATTGGTCATTTGTCCTTTGTCATTGGTCATTGATTCTTCTGCCCCCTGCACCCCTGCACCTTCTTCCACTCCCCCTTGCACCCTTACACCCTTACTCCCCACTCCCCACTCCCCACTCCCTACTCCCTAGAAAATTATGTTTCCCGCAGCAAGATTAACTGATTTAACTGTCACAGGCGATCCAATTACTGGGCCTGGTGTGCCGAATGTTTTAATTGTAGGTTTACCCGCAGCTTGTGTTGGCGATTTAGTGGCGGGGCCTGTGGTGACTGGTAGTATTGTGCTGGGGTCTTTTACGGTTTTGATTGGTGGTAGACCTGCGGCGCGAGTTACATCTCAGGTAGCTGGGGTGAATACTGTCACTGGTGTGCCGTTGACTACAGTTGTGGGTATAGGTGCGCCGACGGTGTTAATTGGTGGCTGAAAGGTAAAAGAGCCTTTACTCAGCATATTTTTTGGTACTTCGACATTCTTGCGAGCGGAGATGGGAATGTGAATGCAGAAAACTGTGCCTTGTCCGGGTTCAGAGAAGCATTCTATTTGACCGTTATGCTTTTCGATGATTTTGCGACAAATGGGCATTCCTAAGCCTGTACCTTTACCGATGGGTTTGGTGGTGAAGAATGGTTCAAAAAGGCGATCGCGCACATCTTGGGTCATTCCTGAACCATTATCTTGAATCCGAACCACTATATATGGAGAATGGGCAAATGATTTGCCATTTTCCAATGAGGTACTAATAGTAATCACCCCTTCTTTTTCTTGACCATCTAAAGCATCGATCGCATTAGCCAGAATATTCATAAATACCTGATTAAGTTGGCTGGGATAACACTCAACTAAAGGTATGACATCATAATTTTTGATGACTTCAATTCCAAAGTTGCTACGGCTTGTCTTTAAGCGATTGTCCAAAATTAGCAGAGTACTATCAATACCTTCATGAATATCGGCTGCGGTCATTTGTGATTGTTCGGTGCGAGAAAAGTTGCGTAAGGATAACACAATCTCACGGACACGCTTAATACCTAAACTCATGGAACTGATGAGTTTAGGTAAATCTTCCGAAACAAAGTCTAAGTCAATTTCTTCGCTGAGTTCTTGAATTTCTGGAAGATAATCACAGTTGTCTTGATAAATATGTACTAGACGCAATAAATCATCAACATATTGTTGAGCGTGGTTAATATTTCCACTAATAAAGTTGACTGGATTATTAATTTCATGGGCAATCCCAGCAACTAATTGCCCCAAACTTGACATTTTTTCACTTTGAATTAACTGTGCTTGTGTTTGTTGTAATTCATGCAGTGTAGTTTGGAGTTGTTGTGCTTGGATTTGGGCGATTTTTGCCGCTTCACAACTTTGTTCATAAAGCAAGGCTTTTTCAATTGCAACTCCCGCCTGCATTGCCAATATACTTAATAGCTTTAAGTCTCGGCTAGTATAATTAACAGCAGTTTCGCTACCAATGACAATTGCCCCAACTACCCGTTCTTCAACATTTAACGGCACACAAATCAAGGAATTGAATTGTTTCTTTTCTCCAAGGTATCTGGGATAAGCAACAATATTGTTGACAATTTCCCCCCGTCCCATTTGTACTATATTACCGATAATGCCTTCGCCTAACTTGATTGGTTGCTGGAGATAACTGCTGCTGCCAATTTCAGCGAGAATTTCCAAGGCATTGGTTTTTTGATTTAATAATAAAATCGCGCCACCAGTAGAAGGGATTAATTGAGCAGCTTCTTGGATGAGTAATCGAGAAACTGGGCGGAGATTGAGACTGGCAGTTACTTGAATGGAAATATCATGGAGTAAATCAATTTCTTGATATCTTTCTAGCAGTTCATGGGCGAGATTTTTCTTTTCAGATTCTTGTTTGAGTGCATAGACAAGAAGTGAAACAACACCAGCCGCCTGTTGTGAACCATGTACCCAACCAATCAATTCACCAGCAAATTCTATTGGATGGGCGATCGCACCATTGTCTCCTGCTTGCCCGAAGAGTATTTCGCCTTCCGTATTTTCTATAGTAAACTGACAATCTATCGCTTTAGCAAAATCATTGAGAAGAGCTAATACATCCTTTTTTACAATCAGATTCCTGAAATTGCTTTTAACCATTTGCTCTCATCCTGATTTTATTTCAGATTTTGCTTAAGCATCAGTCTTGTATACCTAATAGCTGAATATTTTCATTTATTCTTGGCTATTTGTCACCCCTATAATTAGTGCCGAATAACTGCCATTTTTTAGGTATAGGCTGGAATTTTGTAAAATTATATTTTTAAATAAAGTTGATGCAACTCGATTATAAGTGACTCATTTCTGAGAGTTCACCGTAAATTCATTGATTTTTGTATATTCAGTAAATGTACTTAGGAAATATACTATATATAAAGTGATACACTGAACAGAAATATCACGGCATTAAGTTGACATTGTTTGAATGTGTCTCATAGTCATCGTCATTAGTGACTTATATGAATTTTTCACAAGAATTTGAGCAAGCACTTACTCAAAGTGCTTCTTTAGAAAAGTTCACATCTTTACTGAAGAAAATTAGTAACTATAACTATGTTTTGCAAGGAGAGGAACCAGATAGCCTAATTCATTTGGCAGTAGTTAATGACCGATTAGATGTTGTCAAGCTATTAGTGCAGCAAGGTGCGTCTCTAGAACCATTAGAGATTCGCCCAAAATCAGAAAATCCACATCCTGAATTTGAAGTTTTTGGTTTTGATGATGATGAAAGATTTACTGGAGATCCCTTACTGAGTGCTGCTGCGACAGGAAAGCAAGAGATATTTGAGTTCTTAGCGCCACTGGCTTCCATCAGTCAACGTAGACAAGCAATGTTATATCTAGCTGATGGTCTCAAAAGTAATTCACTTTCGTATTCTGAAGATAACACTAGTTTTCAACAACTGATCAACTCTAAACCTAGTACAGATAATCCTGACTCTTTTGGTCAATGGCTTCATGATTTAGCTCAGTCAACGATTACAGAGCCAAGTCTAAACGACACAATACGATCTGCATCATTAAAATTCATCGAAAGATGTCAAGCGCAAATTTTGCAAGGATTGAATATTAATAGGATTGGAGATCATGGATGTACTCTTTTGTGGACAGCATCAAATAATGGATATCTTGAAGCCGTTCAAACCTTGCTGCAATTAGGTGCGACTCCTGATATTCCTAACCAGACAGATGGTTGGACTCCGTTAATGATAGCTGTTGATGCTCATATTCCCTGGCTATGTGGTACTAAAAGTATTTGGGGAACAGCCAAAAGTCAGCAGGTAAATATTGTTCGTCTCCTTTTAGAAGCAGGTGCAAATGTCAACTTTGCCGGAAAAAATGGGGAAACTGCTTTGTATTTACTTCATAGCTTTGACCGAGAGGAAATTTTTGATGAGGAAATCGACTTAGCAATTTGTGAAATGGAATCTGTTTTAAGAGATGCAGGTGCTAAGTAAGGATATAGGTTAATCACAGACGATGTTGCCAAAACAAACGTTAACTCGACTTTTGGCGAATGGTATTAGTTTTAGCGATCGGCATAAAGTAGCGTAAACTGCTCATCACTATGTGCCTACCATGCCAGAACTCAATCAAAATCAACACCTGGGTGCGGGCTGGTCGTTTCCGTTGCGGGTGAATGTCCAAGGAGGTCTGCAACTTAGTAAAGCCGATCGCAATATTGAAGAGTCGATGATGCTGATTCTGCGTACCGAGTTGGGTGAACGGGTGTATCGTCCTAACTTTGGTTCGCGGTTGTCGGAGTTGACTTTTGCACCGATGAATACGCAAACTTTATTACTTTTGCGTCTACACGTCCAAGAAGCTTTGGAAATGTGGGAACCGCGCATTGTTTTAGATGCGGTGCGTGCTGACCCAGATCCCCTGCGAGGTCGTGTAGATATTGTTATTGAATATCATCCTAAAGATAGCCATGATTCGCGGAGTTTAGTATTTCCGTTTTATTTGAATGGGCAATAGTTAATGGTCATTTGTGTTTTATATGTCAATGAAGATCCCCCTAAATCCCCCTTCAAAAGGGGGACTTGAAGAAAAATTCCCCCCTTTTGAAGGGGGGCTAGGGGGGATCACAACTTTAACTAATATTACTCAACACTTTTATTAATATTGTGGAATTTGATTTTTTACCGAAGTTACCCAAGTCTAATCTAGACGATCGCACTTTTAAAGATTTAGTTGATGAGTGTATTCTGCGAATTCCCCGCTATTGTCCAGAATGGACGAATTATAACCCCAGTGACCCAGGTATCACGTTAATTGAGCTATTTGCTTGGTTAACTGACCAAATGTTGCTGCGGTTCAATGAAGTACCAAAGCGCAATTACATTACTTTTTTAGAGTTATTAGGTGTGCGGTTGCAAGCACCTGCGCCTGCGGTGGCGGATATTACTTTTTATTTGAGTGCGGCTTTACCTGATACTTACACGATTCCGGCTGGGGTGGAAGTGGCGACAATTCGCACGGAAACAGAAGAGGCGATCGCATTCACTACAGATCGGCCTTTAATTATTGATAAACCGCAAATTCGCCACTTTCTCACCTGTCCCACTGCTGATCAAAAACCAGAAATTTTGCGCGATCGCTTTACTAATTTATGGACGATGCGCTCTGATGGTGAGTGGTACGGTAGAGAGTTGGCGCTGTTTGACGAACAACCCCAACCAGGAAACAGTTTTTATTTAGTTATTGATGGTGAATCGCAGTGTGAAGGCAATGTTCTCGCACTGCAATTAAAAGGAGAAGCAGCCACCGCTACCGGGATTAATCCCGATATTCCGCCGCGTCGTTGGGAAGCCTGGAATGGTGTGGAATGGGAAGCTGTACTGTTGCAAGAATCTGACGACAGCACCAAGGGTTTTAGTTTTAGCGAATTAGCTACCCAAGGAATTAACCCCTTACAGGGTGCGGATATAGTTTTGCATTTACCGCAGTCCTGGCCTGTGACGACTTTCACTGCCTATCAAGGACGTTGGTTGCGTTGTGTTTATACTGCACCCCAACCCAATCAACCGGGATATAGTAGTGCGCCGCGTATGGTTGGTTTAGCTGTGAGGTCGATTGGCGGGACTGTGGGCGCGAGTCAAAGTGAATTGATTCGCAATGAAATTTTAGGAGAAAGTGATGGTACACCAGGACAAACTTTTCAGTTACAAGGTGTTCCGGTGTTGAATCGTCGGGAAGATGAATATTTGATCATTTCACCACCAGGGGGAATCCCGCAACGGTGGTATGAAGTCAGCGATTTTGCTAATTCTCTTCCTCAAGATTTGCACTACACCATTGATTCGCGCACCGGGACGGTGCAGTTTGGCCCGGTGATTCGGGAACCAGCCCAACTCCAGCAACAGACAGAATTTAGGCGCGGCGTGGGTAATTTTGCCAATATTCAGGAGTTAGAAAGGCAATATGGGTCTGTTCCGCCGCGTGGGTCGGTAATTCGGATGGTTGCATACCGCACTGGTGGCGGGCGTAAGGGGAATGTGCAACGGGGGACGATTACCGTAGCGAAAAATGCGGTTCCGTATGTGGCGAGGTTGATTAACCATACACCAGCCCGTAACGGTTCTGATGCGGAATCTTTGGAAGATGCGGTGATTCGCGTTCCGGCGATGCTGCGAACCCGCGATCGCGCTGTGACTCCCGAAGATTTTGAGGTGTTGACCCTACAAGCTGGTGGTGGTGCGGTGGCGCGGGTGCGCTGCTTACCACCGACAACTACACAAGAGGCTGGAACCATCAAATTATTAGTTGTCCCGGCGGCGAATACAGATGCAATTAATCGTGGTGAAGGTATCGAACCGGAATTATTTAGTCTGAGTCCGCAATTGCGTGACCAAATTATTGCTTATTTAGACGAACGGAGGTTATTAGGAATACAAGTTAAATTGCAAGCCCCGGAATATGTGGGTGTAGCAGTGCAAACAGAAGTCGCCTTGGAACCAGAATACAACCATCCTGCCGCCCAGCAAGAGATTTTAAGTAAATTACGGGTGGCGTTGTATCGGTTTTTGAATCCGATTACGGGGGGTCAGGATGGGAGAGGCTGGCCTTTTGGGCGACCTGTTTACCCTTCGGATATTGTCAATTTGTTTCAGCAATTTCCGGCGGTGCGGTATTTGGGGGTAGTGCAGTTATTTGAATTGCGCTATGTGGGTTCAACTTGGGTGCGATCGCTTCCCCAAAATCCGGTGATTGATCCTGGGGCGTTGGGCTTAATTTGTTCCTGGCAAAATACGCGGTTGCGTTCTGGTCATGTTGTTAATTTAATTCAGTAAACGAACCGCCAAGTCGCCAAGGTCGCCAAGAAGGAAGAGTTTGAGAGGGATTTTGCGTAACTGCTAAAAAGATAAATTTTCAATGAGAACTATATTATGAGTAGTCAAATTCTGCACTTGCAATTAACTTCAATGCAATTACCTAACGCGATTCAAACATCGGCAGTGGGTAAGGGTGCAGATGATTTTTCGCAAATAGCACTCAACACTCAGCACTCAATTCGTGCTGGGTGTGATTTAGTAATTCATCCGCCGGAACCGAGTGAAATAGTTTTACAGCTAGAAAACTTGGGTAGTCGGATGCTGCGGTTGAATGTGCGGGTGGAGGGGAATTTCCCGGCTGAGTGGTGTCGCATTGGGATGGAGGGGTATGAACTCGCACCGCGATCGCGAATGGATGTGGTGTTATACTTCCAACTTTCTGCCGATTTTTTTGAAACTCCCGCGTTGGCGACTGGCCAATCTTTGGTGTTGGATTATCACAGTCGCATTCACGTTAATTACACCGAGGAGGGGACTGGTAGACAGTTAGTTGAAACGGCTGGGTTAAATTTATATGTCCGTCCCCGCAGTCTCTATCCCAAGTTTTTACCTGCGGTTTATCGAGAAGTTGATTTTATTAGTCGCTTCTTGAAGATTTTTGAACAGGCTTTTGAACCCTCAGTGCAAACGCTGGATGTGTTGTGGGCTTATTTAGACCCTATGACCGCACCGCAGACATTGTTACCTTTTCTCGCGCACTGGGTAGCTTGGCCGATTGACCGTCGTTGGACTATCGAAAGACAACGTTCTTTAATTCGTTCGGCGGTTGAGCTTTATCGCTGGCGGGGAACACGTAGAGGTTTGCGTTTATATATACATCTTTATACAGATTTACCTTTAGATGAACATATTACTAGAGAAGTTGATAAACATATTTGTATTGAAGAAATTCGCGGCGAAGGTTTTGTTTTAGGTAATACACGCCTGGGCGAAGATGCAATGATTGGCGGCGGTCGTCCGTATCATTTTATCGTTCGCCTCCGTCCCCAACGCCCAGATCAGGTAGATGAACAATTAGTCCGCCACATTATCGACCAAGAAAAACCCGCTTTTTGTACTTATGAACTTTATATAGATAGTTAAAAGTGCTGAGTGTTAAGTAAAATATTTTCCCCCTATACCCCTACACCCTGACACCCCTAAACCCCCAATTATGGAAATTCACCCCCTAGAACGACTACAAATTCAAGATGGTTTATTGATTAATGCTGAACGATGGAAGCGATCGCATGATTATCACCGTCAGCGACAAAATATTCATTATCAATCGCTAAATGAACCGGGAATAGTTGAAGGTTTAGGGGTAAGTTTGATTCCTGCGCCGAAGGATGTACCATCACAATATAATGATGGGCGATGGTTACAAATTCAACCAGGAATTGCCATTGATGTGAATGGTAATCCAATTGTGGTTCCGCAACCGATAGATTTTCATATTTCGGCTGATATTACGGAAGAAAAACCCAGATTAATTTATTTAGTTGTGCGTTATGTAGATCCAGATACTTTACAACGCAAACAAGTAAGTGAATTTGAAACAGAAACTTTTCGCATTGATGAAAAAACAACGCCGCCTGATGTGTTTGAGGTGGAGTTATGTCGAATTTTATTACAGCCGGGATTAGTAAATTTAGAAAATCCCCCAGATGTATTTTATCCGAGTTTGAATAGTTTGGATTTTCGTTATCGAAAAATTGCGCGATCGCGTCCAACTGCTGTGGTACGCGCGGCGCATCTTGATAGTCAGGAAACTAAGGAAGGCAGTAGTTTTGCAAATCTCGCTTCTTTATTAAGATATACCGAAAGTCTAACCTGTACCCTCCAAGGAGATGAGCAAATTTCCCGCTTAAATTTTCCGCTTTTAGACCCAACGATAGCAATTAATTATGATTTGCTATTTATTACTGGTAGTGAACCATTAATTTTAAATGTCCAAGAATTAGCTAATCTCAAAAGTTATCTAGATAGTGGAGGAGTTTTATTAGTAGAAGCGCCTACCGATGCAGTTGATAGATTAGAAAGTATTTTAGAGATTACGGAAAGTTTAGCCACGCCTTTAGAAGATTTACGCCGACTTGATAAACATCATCCATTAAGAACACAACCATTTTTATTTGCTGCTTTACCAGCTATAAATCAAAAGCCGATGCAAATTTTAGTTGCAGGTGGCATTGTTTTAGTAATTGGTGATTTATCACTGGCTTGGGGATTAGATGAAAAATTAACTTTACCACGAGAAACCATTCGCACCGCCCAAGAGTTAGGCATTAATATTCTCAATTTCGCCTGGAAGCGTAAGCGAATGACTCAATTAAGGCAACAAACTGCTACACCTATCTCAACTAAACCTGATGCTTTAAAAAATATTTTTAATAAGTTGGAATAATTTTTTAACGCAAAGTATCGCAAAGGAACACAGAGTTTTAAATACTCAGCACTCAGCACTTTTAACTCAGCACTCTATTTATGGCAGTTAATCTCGTTAACACTAAAATTTCTACACAAGTATTGAACTTTCAACCGGGTGGTTTACCAGCTTCTTTTGAAGTGACTGTAGTTAATGAAAGCAATCAGTTTGCTTCGTTTCAAATCGAAATCATTGCGGCTGGTGGTGGTGAAAGTTTGGGGACTAATTGGTACAGTATTAAACCTGCGGTGAGCGCGAAAAATCCACCAGGGGATAGTACAAAATTTGAAGTCACAATTACTAATACACCTGTTGCCGGTTTTATCGGCAAAATGAACTTGATTGTGCGAATTTTTTCGCTAGAATTGCGGGATGAAGACAGACAATTGCTGCGGTTAATAGTTGAAGCAGGTGTTGGTGCTGTACCGATGCAGGTTGAGTTACTAATCCGAGAATTTACAACTCAACCACAGGGAACAATTGAGATTCCTGTGAGGGTTTTTAATCCTAGTCAGCTACCTGCGAGTGTTTCTTTAAAACCGATTGGACTTAAACCCCAATGGTTTATTAATGGCGATGAAAAACTATTACCAGTTCCACCAGGTAATAAAGCAGAAACTTCATTTTTATGTCAGTTACCAATTGCTGAAGAAGTACCGAGTCAAGCATATCCTTTTACCATTGAGGCTAATTATCCGAATGGACTTCCATCTAGTAGTCGAGAAGGCGTAGTTAATGTTACTCCGTCTGGGTTTGTTGATTTTCAATGCACACCAGAAAAACAACAAATACCTGCATATCGTCCTTGGCTACCACAATTAAAAATTAACTATACTACTTACCAACTTGAATGCAAAAATCACAGCAATATAACTCAAAAGGTAAGTATTGAAGTTAAAGAAGATGAGGAAAATAAGCGGAAATGCTTTTGGGAAGTACACCCAGAATTTGTAGAAGTAAATCCAGGAGAAGTTAAAAATTTACAATTATTAATTAGTAAGCGGCGGTGGTGGTTAGGGTGGAAGGAAAAACGGGCATTTAAAGTTAAGGCTGTTGTACCAGATAACCGCGTTAATATTAATAATGAGAATCAATATTTACAACTCATTATTCATCCAATTTTACATCCTTGGCTACAGATGGGCTTAGGATGTCTCTTACTATATTTACTTTGGTATATATCATGGTTAAATCCGAATAATCCGTTGTTTGGTCATCGTGATGCTGTGACATTTGTACAGTTTAATGGAGTAGGCGATCGCGCTGTGAGTAGTTCCCAAGACCAAAGTATTATTAGATGGAATATTGCAGGTTTTACTAATCCCTTGATTAACCAAGATGATGGCAGAATGGCTAAAAAGATTGGTAAATCTGTGCGAATTGTACGCTATAAACCTGTGAGTAATGATGTAGTCGCCGCAGGTTTAGAAAACGGAGAAATCCAAATTTGGGATGTACTTGGTGGGACAAAAAAACCAAAAGCAACTTTTTCACTTGAAGGTGAGAAATCAGATCGGGTTTTAAGCTTAGAATTTAGCCAAGATTCTCACTTTTTATTTAGCGGTCATGGTAGTGGTGTAGTGGCGCAATGGGATGTAAATAGCGCATTGTTAGATGATGAGAAAACTATGACTAACCCGATTAATAGTAAGAATTTCAACTTTCCTGTATATGCTCTTGCTACTGTTGGACATGATAAACAAAATTTAGTCATTGCTGGGAGATATAACAATTTAGCTATCTGGAATTTTACCAAAGATAAATTATGGAAAATTCCCTATAATCGCCCAGGTAGCCAAAACGATTATATTGTCAGTATGGATAGTCCTGATTACAAACCACATTTATTAGCAACAGCCGATAATAGGGGACAAATTACATTATGGGATATGCACCAATGTTTAAAAAATAGTAACAATCAATGTCAAATTTTAGAGAAATGGTCTGATGGTCATGGTGAGAAAGCAGTGCGTTCTGTGGCGTTGAGTCGAGATGGTTGTTATTTAGCTAGTGGTGGTGATGATAATCGCGTTATGCTATGGTCTTTAACTCAAGAAGGTAAAAGAATTTCTCCAGTTGGTCAAGAAATACGTAAGGAAAAACAAAGATTTAATAGTGTAGATGTGAAAGTTGTGAAGAATAAAATTTTGATTATTAGTGGTAATGATGATCATAAAGTCAGGTTAGATATTAGAGATTTAAATAAAAATGTTGGTTGTAAACAATAATGATGAAAACTAATAGACGTAGTTAAAATCTTTTTTACTTTTACCTTTTTACTTTTAAATTTTTGGGGGTAAACATGACTGCCATAAATTCAAGAACTAGTAATTCCCAACTCGGTTTGAGTATGGCAGATGTGTTACTGTTACCCCCACAGCAGCGCAAAATTGTCCAGTGGTTAATTAAGCATCCTGATAGCGTTACCCTCACCCAAGTATCAATTCATTTAGATTTAAATCAACAAGCAACTTTAGCTTTATTAGATGAATTAGTTGACGAAGGTTTTGTCCAGCAAATCTTAACTGGTGGTGAGGTGAAATATCGCGTTAATTTGGCAGCAAAACGCGGTATTCAACAACAAAATCTGCAACAAACTCTTGCGCCGGGAAATCCTCTGGCGATTATTTTTAATCCTTCTGGTGATTATGCAGTCCAGGCTGGGGGAAAATTTGACCTGAATGTAACGGTTACTAATAAAGGTCAAGAAAGTGCCTTAATTGATATTTTTATTGATGAATTATCGCCGCAATTAATTCAATGGTGTGATGCACCAAAGCAAAGGTTAGCACTGAGTCCAAATTCTGTGGGTGAGGTGTTATTTGAATTTCAAGTACCTGTAACAGCAATTCCCAGCACTTATAACTATGCAATTGTTGTTGATGCGCCGCTACATTATCCTGAAGATACGCCAATTCGACATGGGGCAAAAATTCAGGTTTTACCAGCAATTGAAACGGTAGTTAGAGTTAGTGACCCAACTTTTAGCTTACTACCTTTAACAAGTTCGCGATCGCCTGCCAAAATTCCCCCAGGCGGAATCTTGCAAGTTAATGTTAATGTCCACAACCGTTCGGATAGGGTAGACAGATTTCGCCTCAGTTGTCTTGATTTACCCGAAGAATGGGTGAGTATCCGCTATCCCGAAGGCTTGGAAACCGCCGGACTTGTCATCCCGAATATGGGTTTGAATCTCAACCCCGGCGAGAAAGGAGAAATATTACTTCAGTTTCAACCACCACTAGGCGCAAACGCCGGACTTTATTACCCCAGCATCCGCTTGTATTCGGCGAATAATCCCGATTTGATGCTGTTGGACGTGATTTATTGGGAAATTTTACCCTCTTATCTGCTAAATGCAGAAATGCTGATTGTGGTAAATCGGGTGAGACGCAAAGGTGGAACTTTTGAAGTTAAATTCACGAATGCGGGTAATACTGTCAGGGAAATTACTTGTCAAGCGGTTCCTGTCGATGAAGATCAGGTGTGTACTTACGTAACTTCGCCAACGGTTTTACGTGTATTACCAGGGGAAAAAGCTGCAACCCAAGTGACAGTCACACCTGTGAAATGGTGGTATCGTCCCATGTTCGGCGCGGGAAGATTGCTGAATTTTCGCATTGAATTAACAGATCAGCAACAATTCCCTTTACCAAACCCCGCCTTACCAGGAAGCTTAATTTGGGAACCGCGTCCGTGGTGGCAATTTTTACTTGTATTACTGACGGCGTTAGGAATTATTGGTGCGATCGCATTTTTGATTTGGCTGTGGTTATTCCGTCCCCCAGCAGTTCCTAAAATTTTGCAATTTCTCTCATCCGACGCTACTTATCAAGCATCCAACAATGATTTTATTCGCCTAAGTTGGCAAATTCGCCACCCCAAAAAATTGCAAACTATATCTTTAACTGGCTTATTTGCTGATGGTACGGCGGCGGTACAACCAATAATTTATACCTTTAACGGTAAACTTCCCCAAGAACTACAACCATTTTGTCAAATGGGTGCAGTGTTAACTTGTTCTAATGTACCCACAGATGCGCGTAAACCAGGAGAATATACTTTTCAACTACAAGCATTTGCTAATAATAATCCCGACTTACCAGCCGACACAATTAAAACCAATACGATTAAAATTGTCCCCATTCCCCCACCGCAAATTTTAGAATTTTCCCCAGCACAATCTGTTTACCAAGAAGTTAAACCTAGCACTACCAAAATTAGTCCAGATACCATTCGCCTCAACTGGAAAATTAACGATTTAGATAAAATCAAAGAATTACGAGTAATTGGGCGATCGCTAGAAAATTTAGTCAACAGTCCACTGCAAACTTATAATGTTACTCAAGGCATCCCCGACACTATCAAAGCCTTTTGTAAACAACAAGATAATCAACTAAATTGTCGTAAAATTCCTGCTAACAATCGCGGCGCAGGCGACTATATATTTGAACTGCAAGTATTTACTAAAACCGACATAGATAAACCAAGTATTACTCAAAAAACAGACTTAGTAAAAGTCCAACCTCTACCCAGCAAAATTCTCGAATTTAAAATTGATGGTAACAACCCACTACCAAAATATCCCATAGTAATTAATCCCCTTAAACCTAACAAACCTCTCAACTTATCTTGGAAAGTCGAAGGTAGTAATAACATTAAAGTCGAACTTCTTCCCGCACCCGGAGACATCCCCCGTAACGGTACAATACCTTACCCAGTTAATCAACAACCCGGTAGCGAAACCATCACTTTACAAGTCACTAATTCCACTGGTGAAAAAGTAACTCGTTCCGTCACCATCGAAACTTTTTTACCACCTAATTCCGCAACCAATCAACCACAAATACCACAATTAGAAGGCGCAAAACCAGAAATTCCCACCCCACCCACACCCCCAACAACCCAACCCCCCGGTACTTATCCCGGAACCTCACCATCTCCAAGCAACAACACCGCACCTAATCCTAACTCTCCCACACCATCCCAACCAGATAAACTCTCACCCTTAGAACTCCCCCCAGGATTTGATTAAAACTAATCTCTCAATTTCCTCTCTGCGCCTCTGGTTACTGAGCGAAGTCGAAGTATGCGTCTCTGCGTGAGATAAAAAAGACTATGAAACCCCATCTATTATTAACAATAATCCTCCTCCTCCTCTCCCCCCTTCCCGCCAAACCATTAGACGCACAACAATATCGCGCCAACTTACTCTTAAACCTCGGTAATAGACAACTCACAAACGGACAATTTAAATCAGCCTTAGCATCATTACAAGAATCACTCAAACTATATCAAATAACAGGCGATCGCACCGGAGAAGCCACAGCTTTATTTCGCCTCGGTGACGCTTACTTTACTCTCGGTAGATATAGAACTGCGATTAACTATTACAACCAAAGTTTACAACTAACGCAAAATTTTCCTAATCAATCGCTGACAGTACAAATTTTTGAACATCTCAGCAATACATATATTACCCTGGGCGATGACAAGTTAGCGAAAAAATATCAAACACAAGCCGCAGCACTTAAAAAAGAAATTGGCAATCCCGACAGAGAAGCAGCTTTTTTAGGTAATGTTGGTTTAGATCATGATGCGGCGACTGAGTATAAACAAGCGATTGCTTTTTATTCCAAGCAATTCACAACTGCTAAGGATAATAATAACTATCAACTGCAAATTGATTCCTTACAAAACCTCGCTGCAACTTATCGTAAATTATGGCAATTTCCCCAGGCGATCGCAACTTATCAACAACAGTTAAAATTAGCCCAGCAATTAAACAATAATACCATCGTCAGCTTGACCTTTAAACAGATAGCAGAAACCTATCAAACTCAAGGTGACTTTCAAGCTGCGATCGCTTTTTATCAACAACAGCTACAACTTACCGATAAAACCCAAAAATCTGAAGTCATCCGACAACTAGGACGCGCTTATACTTTTGCCAAAGAATACGAGCAAGCGATCGCATTATATCAAGAACAATTAAACTCTGCTAAAGCAAATAAAGATAATTACACCCAAGGGACAGCTTTAAATAACTTAGCCTTTGTTTATCTCAACTCAAACAAATTCGATGAAGCTAAAACCACGCTACAAGAGAGTATTAAAACTTGGACATTGTTACGTTTAGATTTAGCTAACACAATTGATTACGCTGCGGAACAAAACAATACCTATCGCTTACTACAACAAGTTTTAATTACCCAAAATCAGCCAGAAGCCGCCTTAGAAATAGCTGAACAAGGCAGTATTATGACATTCCTACAAATAATGGGAATGCGGTTAGCTTCAGAAACCAAAGATAATAATTTAAAAACTGCACACAAGTCAATTATTTTACCGACAATTATTGATATTCAAAAAATTGCCAAATCACAAAAAGCGACTTTAGTCAAATATTCTATTATTCCTGATGATGGCTTATATATTTGGGTAATTCAGCCAACAGGAAAAATTACCTTCCGCAAGGTCAAACCCACACCAGAAAATACCTTCACTTCCACTAATTCCATTCCTGAAATAGTTGCTAGTGTTCCTAAATACCTGGGTGTGAATAGTCAAGAGAAACAAACCCAAAAGTTTGTCAATCCGTTATTACAGTTACATCAACTATTAATTAAACCTATTGCTGATTTATTACCAGAAAATCCACAAGCCCAAATAATTTTTATCCCCCAAGATGAATTATTATTTGTACCTTTCTCCGCTTTAATTGATATTTCTGGTAAATATTTAATTGAAAAACACCCAATTTCAACTGTACCAGCAATTCAAATCTTGCAGTTAGCTAAAGAACAACGTGGTAGAACAGGCGGAAGTAAAGTTGTGGTTGTGGGTAATCCTACCATGCCAAAAATTTCCCGCGCAATTAATCAAGCACCCCAACCTTTACCACAACTGATAAATTCCGAACAAGAAGCTTTAGCTGTTGCTGATTTATTTAAAACCAAAGCTTTCATTGGTAGTCAAGCAAGTAAAGCCGCAATATTACCTTTATTACCCAAAGCTAAAATCATTCATTTAGCAACTTATGGTGTATTAGATGATATCAAAAGACAAGGTATACCTGGCGGAGTTGCATTAGCTGGAGAAAATAACGGACTCCTCACCGCCAGCGAAATTCTGAATTTATATAACCAACCAAAAGGTAAACGTTTACGCGCTAGGTTAGCTTTTGTCAGTGCTGGTGAGCCTGGACATGGTAGCATAGGTAACGGCTTACTGGGTTTATCGTTAGCATTGATGACATCTGGCGTACCTAGTGTGATTGTCTCGCAATGGGCAGCACCAGATACACCAACATCTGTGTTAACTACTGAATTTTATCGTCAGTTAAAGCAAAACCCGAATAAAGCCCAAGCATTACAAAAGGCGATGTTAGCCACTATGAAGCAGTACCCTAATCCCAAAGATTGGGCAGGATTTAATTTAATTGGAGAATTACATTAAAAAATAATAAAAAAGATACATAAAATAGCAAAACCAGAAACAATAAATCTTACATAGGAGTGATTTTTTATAACCAAAATTTAAAATGTCTAATTTAAAATCTACCGTTTATTTTGGGTCATTCAAAAAACACATACATTGGCTATCTATCAGCCTGATTTTTAGTTGTGCTTGTGTTATTTTAGCTTCGCCATCCTTAGCACAAGCACCAAATCCCCAAGGAAACCCCAATCAAGACCGCTTTCCCCAGCCAGGAACAACGCCAGAACCCTTACCGCCAGAATCACAACCCCCTATACAACCAACACCAACCCCAACGCCGGAAACTCCACCCCCAGAAAGTTCGCAAACGATAAAAGTAGAGAAAATCAATGTTACCGGGAGTACAATTTTCCCTCCAGAGAGATTCCAATCAATTATTCAGACTTTAGAAGGGCGGGAAGTCACAGTTGAAGAACTACGTAAAGCGGCGGATGCGATTACCCAACTGTACCTTAACCAAGGCTACATTACTTCTAGGGCAATTTTGGTAGACCAAACCGTTAACAATGGAATAGTAGAAATTCGCGTCATTGAAGGGACAATCGAAAAAATCGAAATTCAAGGTACAAAACGGTTAAATCCTGAATATGTGCGTAGTCGTGTAGCATTAGGTACAGGTAAACCGCTTTTAACTGCTGCATTAGAAGACCAATTAAGATTACTCCGGGCTGATCCTTTATTTTCTAACGTTGAAGCTAGTTTAAGGGCGGGTAGTGGTGTTGGTCAAAGTATTTTGATAGTGCGTGTTACGGAAGCACAACCCTTTAATGCAGCTTTGACTGTTGATAATTATTCTCCTCCTAGCATTGGTTCGGAAAGATTGGGTGTGAATGCTAGTTACCGCAACCTCTCTGGGCTGGGCGATGAATTTAGTGCGGCTTATTATTTAACCACTAGGGGAGGCGCAAATATTTTTGATTTTAATTATCGCCTACCACTGAACCCGATGGATGGGACTTTACAACTGCGAACCTCATTCAATGATACGAACGTTGTCGAAGAACCATTTGCGGGTTTCGATATCAGAGGAGAATCTCAACTCTACGAAATTAGTTTTAGACAACCACTAATTAGAACACCCCGTGAAGAATTTGCCTTATCTTTAGGTTTTGCGGTGCAGAATGGTCAAACCTTTACCTTTGCAGGGCCGACACCCTTTGGTTTTGGGCCAGATGACGACGGAAATAGTCGCACCCGTGTAATTAAGTTTGGTCAAGATTATGTGGTGCGGGATCTAAATGGTGCTTGGGCATTGCGATCGCTATTTAGTTTCGGTCTTGGTATATTTGATGCTACCAGCAATCCCAGCCCTATCCCCGACGGACAGTTTTTTAGCTGGTTAGCACAAGCCCAACGAGTCCAACGCCTGAGTACAGATAGTGTATTAGTCGCCCAAGCAGAATTACAACTAACCCCCAATGCTTTGTTACCCGCCCAGCAATTTGTAGTCGGTGGTGGTCAGTCAGTACGCGGTTATCGTCAAAACGTCCGCGCTGGTGATAACGGTGTGCGCCTCACCGTCGAAAACCGTCTGACAGTTCAACGCGATGCGTCTGGTAATTCCACACTGCAAGTTTCACCTTTCTTTGATATGGCTTATGTCTGGAATGTGGATGATAATCCAAATACCTTACAACAACAAAAATTCATTGCCGGTATTGGACTGGGCATATTATTTCAACCCATACCACAGCTTGATATTAAACTTGATTACGGATATCCCTTGATAGACCTAGATGACCGGGGAAGCAACGCCCAAGATGATGGTTTTTACTTCAGTGTTGGCTATCGGTTGTAGAGGCTAGACATCCTCAGCACGTAGCCCTCAGACTGAAGTCTGGGGCTATACAAACTAAACCCGCCTACGCGGGTTCAAAACACAATTATTTTCTAAAGAAAAAATAAAAATTGCGATCGCAATTTTTAAAATATAGTAAATTAAAAATTAATCTCCTGTATAAAGTCATTTCAAGTTAAAATTCAACAGGGGTTGCGCTACATTTAAAACCTGAAAAACTAGTATTTCAGCATTATTAATCATCGAAAAAAGTGTTCTATAAAACAAAATTGAGTCTTAAATTATCAGCTTGCAAAAATTGATCGCAGGTTGCCAAATTGTTGTCAAGGTCAAATATCTACTACGTCTCATTAGCAACAAACAACTTTAACAATTCACCTTATTCCTCAGAATTGATATGACATCAATAGCGGGTAAAACAGTACTTTTAACCGGAGCATCGGGTGGTATTGGTTCATTTATTGCGCGTGCTTTAGTAAAAGAGAAAGCGACCATCATTGCTGTTTCTCGTTCCCAAGCAAAGTTGGATGAAATCTGTACAGAAATAGCGGCTTTGGGTGGTAGAGGAATTGGCATTGAATTTGATATTAGCCAAGTAACAGAATTACCAATTTTATTACATCAAATTAATCAAGTCGCAGGTCAAATTGATATTTTAATTAATAACGCTGCTGTTGAAAAATATCGACCCTTCCAGGACTATACTCTCCAAGATATTCAGTCTATTTTGACCACAAATTTAGTTGCGGGTATGGAATTAACACGCTTGATTTTACCAAGTATGTTAGCGCGAAATAGTGGTCATATTGTGAATATTGCATCTGGTTCTGGTAAAAAAGGAATGCCATACAACAGTATTTATTCAGCTAGTAAAGCAGGTTTGATTATGTGGACTGATGCTTTACGCCAAGAGTTAGCTGAGACAAATGTTGGTGTGTCGGTAGTTTGTCCTGGATATACGGAAACGGGGATGTTTTCAGCTTTGGGAGTACCTGCGCCTAGTTTAGCGCGTGTTGCACCACCACAAGAAGTTGCGATCGCAATTTTAAACGCCATCAAGCAAAATCAAGCCGAAGTAATTTTAGATGGCTTTGTTTCCAAACTTTTATTTTCTAATTTCCAGCTTTTTCCCAAATTTGGTGACTTAGTTTTTAAATGGATAGGTGTCACTAAACTCAACAAAACTTGTGCTGAAAAGCAAATGCGAGTTTGATAAAAGCATTCAGAAGTCAGGAGTCAGAATTAAATTCTATATAACTGTCGGATAAATAAACGGTGAAACATCATAGTAAATCTGCGATTTACTGGTCTTAAATTAGTGAAGAGTCTTACCTATGACTTACGCAATAACTCTCTCAGATTCTTATAGCTTCGTGTCCTTTGCGCCCTTTGCGGTTCGTTTTTTCATAATCTTGCGTAAGTCCTGTTACCCTTCGACAATCTCAGGGCATCGTTCCTAAATTCTAACTTCTCCATTCTTATTTAATTAACAGGTTTAAATATCAATGTCGAATAATCATTATGATTTTATCATCATCGGCACTGGGGCTGGTGGTGGAACTTTAGCATACAAGTTAGCCCCTAGCGGTAAGAAAATTTTAGTTTTAGAACAAGGTACTTTCTTACCTAGAGAAAAGAATAACTGGGACACAAAACAAGTATTGCAAAAAAGCTACTACCGTACTAACGATATTTGGTATGACCAAGAAAATAAACAAATCAATCCAGCCGCACATTATTATGTAGGTGGTAATACAAAATTTTATGGCGGTGCGTTGTTTAGATTACGCGAACGAGACTTTGAAGAAGTAATTCATCAAGGCGGAATTTCCCCTGCATGGCCATTAAGATATAAAGACTTTGCCCCTTATTACGACCAAGCAGAAAAACTTTACGAAGTACATGGAAATCGCGGTTTAGACCCGACAGAACCAGCAACCAATTGTGATTATCCCTTTCCTGCTATTAGTCATGAACCTTATGTTCAAGAACTATATTTAGGACTAAAAAATCAAGGTTTACATCCATTTTATTTACCTCTCGCCATTAAACTCAACGAAGTCAACCGTCATTTAAGTGCTTGCATTCGTTGTGATACTTGTGATGGTTTTCCCTGCATGGTTCATGCTAAAGGTGATGCGGAAGTTAATGGGATGCGTCCAGCGATCGCCTATAATAATGTCAAACTAATTACTCAAGCCAAAGTTGTTCGCTTACACACTAGCGCATCTGGTCGAGAAGTCACAAAAGTAGAAGCAAAAATTCAAGGACAGTCGCAAATCTTTTCTGGCGATATTGTGATTGTAGCTGGAGGTGCAATTAATTCTGCCGCATTATTACTCAAATCTGCTAACGATAAACACCCCCAAGGTTTAGCTAATAGTTCACAACTTGTAGGGCGAAATTATATGGTACATAATTGTGCAGTCGTTATGACTTTAAGCACAAAACCAAACCAAACAATTTTCCCTAAAACTTTAGCACTAACCGATTTTTATTGGGGCGAACATGATTTTCCCTATCCAATGGGTAGCATCCAATCACTGGGTAACATCCATAAAGATAGAATTATTGCCTATGGGCCGCCATTAATGCCCAATATTGTTGCCGAAAAAATAGCGAATCATTCTCTAGCTTGGTGGGTAATGAATGAAGATTTACCTGATGCAAATAATCGGATATCTGTGCAAGGCGATAAAATTGTGATTAACTATCAAAATAACAATCAAATAGCTTTTAATCGCTTAATTCAACGCTGGATTAAAACTTTAAAATCCCTTGACCAAGCTACAGAAAGTCAGCATTTTTCATTACACATCACTCAACATCTCAGCTTAGATGCTGTCGGTCATCAATGTGGTACTTGTCGTTTTGGTGAAAATCCCCAAACCTCTGTCTTAGATATTAATTGCCGTACCCACGATATTGATAATCTCTATGTTGTTGATGGCAGCTTTTTTCCTTCTAGTGCTGCTGTTAACCCATCTCTCACAATTATGGCTAATGCTTTGCGCGTAGGCGAACATTTATTAGGAAGAAGTAAGGGAGTAGGGAGTAGAGAGTAGGTAGTGGGGAGTAAATACTCATTACTCATTAAGTTTCTTTGTGTACTTTGCGTCCTTAGCGGTTCGTTACATCATTCGACGCATCTCCATACAGAATAGGTAATCATTACTCAACTCATCACTCATTACTCCCTACTCCTCACCTCACAAGTGTAGGTTTTTAACAAAGTGATGAGTAGCGACTCTAAAAATCACGATTTAATCAGAGTTCTATCCCCCTCACACCCCTACACCCATACACCCTAAATCAAGGTTTTTGGAACATAACGTAAAAAACCTACACCTGTCAGCTACTCCCCACTCCCAACTCCCAACTCACCAAACCTAAGTATTATTTCCTTCACAAAAAGACACAATTGGGTAGAATTGGTTAAAGCCATCTCTGCTCATCTGAACTAAAGGTCTCAGCAAATCCATGCAACTGAAACTCAGTGCATCTCGTCTACCCTTCGCACCTCTGTTGTTAATTGCGCCGTTTTTCCTCTGGGGAACAGCAATGGTCGCGATGAAAGGTGTTATTCCCCACACCACACCACTATTCATGGCGGGTATGCGCTTGTTACCAGCCGGAGTGTTAATTTTGGTCGCAGCCGCACTGATGGGTAGACCCCAGCCACAGGGTTGGAAAGCCTGGTTATGGATTTCTTTATTTGGGTTGGTTGATGGGACGTTATTCCAAGGCTTTTTAGCAGAGGGTTTGGTGCGAACCAGTGCCGGGTTAGGATCGGTGATGATTGATTCCCAACCTTTAGCAGTGGCTTTATTATCGCTGTGGCTATTTCAAGAACATATTGGTTTTTGGGGATGGTTAGGACTGGGTTTAGGAGTCACAGGTATTAGCTTAATTGGCTTACCGGATGAGTGGATTTTTCATTTGCTGGGTACGCAAGGAAATATCACCATTGGTAATTGGCAAGATTTATTTGCTAGTGGTGAATGGTTAATGCTGTTAGCGGCGCTGTCGATGGCTATTGGGACAGTATTAATTAGATTTGTGACACGTTATGCTGACCCGGTAAGTGCTACTGGCTGGCACATGATTATTGGTGGTTTGCCATTGTGGGGGGTGTCGGCTGTAACAGAATCTCAGCAATGGCAGAATATTGTCACACCCGATTGGCTGGCGTTGGGATATGCCACAGTATTTGGTAGTGCGATCGCTTATGCTTTATTCTTTTATTTTGCTTCTAGTGGTAGTTTAACTAGCCTCAGCTCCCTGACGTTTCTCACACCAGTCTTTGCCCTACTATTTGGTAATCTCTTCCTCTCTGAAATTCTCAGTCCGTTGCAATGGATAGGCGTTGCGCTAACATTAATCAGCATCTACCTAATTAATCAGCGAGATAACCTAGCCGGACAAAAGCAAACTCTCAATGTCACCGAAACAACTACGACACAACAGCCACAAGTTTTAGAAGTATCATCAAAAAAGCTCAATTCCGTTTCTCTCAAGGTGAGAGAACCTGAAGCGGAAACTTTACCCTAATTTGTTTACATAGCTCAAGTACTGGGGAAGAATAAATAATCACAAAAGTCTGTTAACCATACTTAACATTTAGACATAATAGAGGCTATTGTGGTATGGATAATTTCAAAATTACCTTCAGGCTAAAGCTTGCAATATGAGGCGATGTCCTTCCTCTATCCTGGTATTCATCTGGTTGACTAGTCTGGGTTTTTACCCCAACCGTCCAAGTACAGCCACATCTAACCCTACATACCCAAAAATTGCCCAATTCAATTCCCCCCAGCCCACCAAGCAGGCGGTTTTGACACTGGGTAGTCAGGGGCTGGAAGTACAAAAATTACAATCTCAATTGCAAGGTTTAGGGCTTTACAAAGGGGCGATAGATGGAGCTTACGGTTCTAGTACCCAACTGGCTGTATCTCAATTTCAAAAAACCAAGGTTTTAAAAAGAACAGATGGCGTTGCTGACCAAACAACTCAAATGAGTCTGAAATCTGCCACTGTTTCACAAAATCCGTTTCCCACTTCGCCAATTGTGGCATCACCCACCTCAGATACTCAACCTAAGCCTCCAGCCAAGTCCAAGAAAAAAGATTTTATTTGGTGGTCATTGCTCGGAGTGGGAATTTTTGGCAGTCTTGGGTTACTGCTGTTTTTCTTAAAAAGGTTGCGTCAGTCCAAGCAAGCTCAACTACCAGAAGACTCTCCACTACCCGCCTTGAGTCCAGCAGATGAAGAGTCAGTTCCTGAACCACCGCCAGAATTGGAAAGCTCAACAACTACTCCAGAAACCACCGCACCAGAAACGACATCAGCAGTACCAGCAAAAATTATCCCAGTCGAAAAAACTTCTCGTTTAGCCAAGCTCAATATTGTTGATGAATTAATTAAAGATTTACACAGCAGCGACCCAACCAAGCGGCGCAAAGCGATTTGGGACTTAGGACAGCAAGGAGATTCTCGCGCTATTCAACCTTTAGTAGACTTAATGATTGATGCTGACTCTCAGCAACGCAGCTTAATTTTGGCGGCGTTGTCCGAAATTAGCACCCGTGTTCTTAAACCAATTAACCGGGCTTTGGCTGTCTCTTTACAAGATGACAGTCCCCAAGTAAGACAAAACGCCATCCGTGACTTAACCCGTGTCTACGATACGATGGCGCAAATGAGTCAGATATTAAGCCACGCTCTCGAAGATCCAGATGCAGAAGTACAAGCAACCGCAAAGTATGCGTTAACTCAGATGAAGCGAATGCGTGGCTTGGCGGTTCAACCAAATCTACCAGAAGATGTTCCAAAAGATTCTGGGAAATCAGGCTTATAAATATTTCAGATAAATTTTGATATCTGTATTCGCACCTGCAACTAGAACCGCCGCTTCATCAAATTTGGGCGCTCGATTACGAATTTCTGGGTTTTGCGAAAATCCAAAACCTTCCAGGGGAAAACCTATGTCACTGCGATTTACAGTAAAATCGTTATTTTCATCGTGCATCACAGCGACGGCATAGTTACCTGCTTTTAAGTTGCTAAAAGTGATGGTGACAGATTTTTCTGTGATTTTAGTACATTGTCTTTCTAAAACGCGATCGCGATCGCTCGGAAATCCTTGACTACTGGCAAATATACTGGCGCAAACTTGCCCCTCTGTATTTTTTAAGCCATCAATTTCTACAGTGAGATTCCCGTTAAAACTAGCCCTAGCCATCAATGGCAAAGCCAAATTTCCCAAAGCTGCAAGCACGACGAGGCTAACTTTCAATTTTTTGCTCATAAAATTTTTTTCAAAAGAACAAATATGACTACTGTGATGAGTACGTGCAGAGTTATACTGCCATGATTTGATTAAGATTGGCAAGTATGTATAGGAATCCGGTTTGATTTCTGAATTTACTTGTGTAGGTAGGGAATAGGGAATAGGGAGTTGGGAGTAGGAAATAAGCCTGATCTGAGTGTACTGAGTTTTTTTCCCAAATCAAATACGATTCCTATATGTTATGTTTCACATCTGATGACAGTCGTACAGGGATTTGAATGATAAATTCAGTTCCTTTGCCCATTGTAGATAAACACTGTAATTGTCCACCATGCTTTTCCACAACAATTTGGTAGCTAATCGATAATCCTAAACCTGTACCTTTACCAACTGGTTTAGTCGTAAAAAATGGGTCGAATAAATGTTTTTGGATTTCTTCAGGAATCCCTGTACCATTATCAATTATCCGAATGTTGACTTGATGATCATCAGTCAATTCTGTACGAATCCAAATAGCTGGTTTGTTTAATAAGCTAGAATTGTGAGAATTTAATTCTGAATTTTTGACAATTGCCTCTTGTATTGCATCAATAGCATTAGACAAAATATTCATAAAAACCTGATTGAGTAGTCCAGCGTAACACTCTATGGGTGGAATTTGACCATACTCTTTGATAATGCTAATTTGTTTACCATTGATTTCTTCTTTGAGGCGACTAGATAAAATTAACAGTGTACTATCAATCCCTTCATGAATATCAACTATTTTTTTCTCAGCTTCATCAAGGCGAGAAAAATTGCGTAAAGATTGGACAATTTGCCGAATGCGATCGCAACCTAATTTCATTGATACCAACAAATTTGGAAAATCAGATGCAATATACTCTAAATCTATATCGGAAATCTTATGTTTAATTTTTTTGGCTGGCTCTGGATACTTTTGTTGATACAAACAAATTAGTTCCAGTAAATCTTGAGTATAGCCAACAGCATGAACAAGATTGCCTGCAATAAAGTTGATAGGATTGTTAATTTCGTGAGCGATACCAGCCACTAATTGTCCTAATGCTGCCATTTTTTCATTTTGCAATAAACGAGTATAGTTATTTTGCAAATCTTGAAAACCAGCTTTAGCAAGTTGTGATTGTTCCTCCGCAAACTGGAGATGAGTTAAAGTTAAGGCATAAATTTGAGAATAGGCTAAAAGTAATTGATGAAAATCAATAAGACCATACTTTTCTGATGTAGCTGCTACTAGAATTGGTTCATAAGCAATGTGTAAGGATCTTTGTAATGCTTTCTGAGTCGCTTCTACAACTGTCGTTTCTCCAGGAATCATCAATAAATCTGGCTGAAGAAAGTTATATAAATTTTCAATTGGTCGGCGCGAAAATAATCCAAAACTATAGGGACGGCTCATATTCTCAAAAAACTTTTGCCGCGAAATCATGCCTCGAAAACTTTGGTTTTTAGTCAAAATAATCCCTGGAAGTAAAGGTTCTTGACTAAAAAGTCTAATTAGCTCATCTCCAGGACAATCTAATTCAACCTGAATTTGCCACATTGGTAATTCTTGCAAAGTTGACTCTAATCGCAGATTAAGCTCATGAGTATTTGTCATGCTATGTATAGCAAGCATAAAATCAATCCTTTGCATTTTTGGGTGATATTTCCCAGCTTCGCCCTGAACTATGGTTACAAATTCAGGTACGAAAAAAGCCAGTATTGCCGTATTTAGTTTTCCCAAATTCCGATAATAAATTAAGATTTAAAATTCTGTTAATTTACCTAGTTTTACAGGGCGATCGCTCTGACAGACAAAATCAATCTGAATTTATCATTTCTCTCATGACTCTGTTTTTGTCGTGAAATGCTATGGGACTCATATTTGATTTATGAAAAAAATCAGTACACTCAGATCAGGCTTCTTTCCTACTCCCGACTCCCCATTCCCTATTCCCTACCTACACAAATAAATTCAGAAATCAAACCGGATTCCTATATGAGTGTACATTGTCAAGACTAAAGTATATAGTTGGAGTCTTGTGAATTATTGAATTATCACTACTGAAAAATCTATTGATGAAATCAGCAATTGTACCTGCACCCTTAAAACCTGGAGACTTATTGCGTGTAATTGCGCCAAGTGGTGCTTTGCGAGAATTTGATGCTTTTAATCAGAGTATAGAAATTTGGCGATCGCACGGTTATCGTGTGGAAATTAGTCCGAATATTGAGCAAAGTTGGGGCTATCTCGCCGATAAAGATGAAATCCGCCGTCATCAACTAGCCGCAGCTTGGTGTGATCCTGATTGTCGTGGGATTCTCTGCGCTAGAGGTGGTTTTGGTAGCACCCGTATTTTAGAAAGTTGGGATTGGCAGAGTCACTCAACAACGCCAAAATGGTTAATTGGATTTTCGGATATTACGGCTTTGTTGTGGAGCTTGTTTAATGTCGGAATTTCTAGCGTTCATGCGCCTGTATTGACCACATTTGCTAATGAACCAGATTGGTCAAGAGAACGACTATTAAATTGGGTAGCCAGAAAACAGATAAACTCACTTAAAGGCCGTGGTTGGGGTGGTGGTGTGGTATCGGGAATTTTGCTTCCGGGTAATTTGACAGTTGCAACTCATCTTTTAGGTACACCACTGCAACCTGATTTTACAGATGTGATTTTGGCTTTTGAAGATGTCACCGAAGCACCATATCGGATTGACCGGATGCTAACCCAGTGGCGATTGAGTGGAGTTTTATCTAAAGTGCGGGGAATAGTTCTAGGCGGCTTCACTCGCTGCGAACCTCCCGCCAATGTCCCTAGCTTTAGTGTGGAAGAAGTATTGCGCGATCGCTTGGGCGATTTAGGCATTCCCATTATCTCAGATTTACCCTTTGGTCACGGCGAAGAAAATGCCGCTTTACCAGTGGGTGTAGAAGTCATATTAGATGGCGATCAAGGAATATTGGATGTTGTAGGGAGTAGATAGTAGGTATTCAAAACCCTACACCCTCACACCGATGATTAAAAATGGAGGTTAGCGGACTCGAACCGCTGACATCCTGCTTGCAAAGCAGGCGCTCTACCAACTGAGCTAAACCCCCGTACAATTAAAAATATTGTACCTGAAGATTGTTCCATTTCCAAAGGGATGAACCAAGAAAATACCCAAATTGTTGCAGCATTTTATAAATTTGTCAGTTTGCCTGACTTTGCCGAGAAACAAGAACCCTTACTGTCTTTCTGTTCAGCACAAGGTATTAAAGGGACAATTTTGTTAGCAGCAGAAGGTATCAACGGCACAATTGCGGGTTCGCGTCAAGGAATTGATGCTGTTTTTGCCTATCTAGGTAGCGATCGCCGTTTAGCAGATTTAGAATACAAAGAATCTTACGCTCAAAACCCACCTTTTGAACGAATGAAGGTGCGTTTAAAGTCGGAAATTGTAACTTTAGGTTTGCCAGAAGTTGACCCCAATCAACAAGTAGGTATTTACGTCACTCCAGCCGAATGGAATGAATTAATTTCTGACCCAGAAGTAACAGTAATTGATACGCGCAACGATTATGAAGTCAGAATTGGAACTTTTCAAGGCGCGGAGAACCCCCACACAAAATCTTTTCGAGAGTTCCCAGAATATGTCCAGCATCACCTCGACCCAAATCAACACAAAAAAGTAGCTTTGTTTTGTACGGGGGGGATTCGCTGCGAAAAAGCTTCGTCTTTTATGCTGGCTCAAGGATTTAGCGAAGTTTATCACCTCAAAGGCGGCATTTTAAAATACTTAGAAGAAATTCCCGCCACCGAAAGCTTATGGGAAGGCGAATGCTTTGTCTTTGATGAGCGGGTAGCTGTGAGTCATGGTTTAGAAATTGGTAGCCATGAATTGTGCTTTTGTTGTGGACATCCAATTTCTGACAAAGATAAAGCCTCGCCTCAGTATGAAGAGGGTATTTCTTGTCCCTACTGTTTTGAGCAACTCACGGAAGAAAAACGAGTCCGTCAACAAGAAAAATGGCGACAGTATCAACTTCTGCAAGCTAAGGATGATGTTTGTTGAAGTCGGGTGTAAGAGTTTAGGGGTGTAAGGGTTGTGGATATCTACACCCTGTTTACTGAGCGCAGTCGAAGCAGAGGTTATTTATTCTTGAAACACCTGAGCATACTAAGTTTCTACTCAGAACTCAGCACTCAGCACTCAGCACTCAGCACTCACCCATCCATCAGAGGTATATCTTGCCTATACCCCGTGTAATTTTTAATTCATCCCATTGCCGCATGACGAGATAGTGCAATTCCAAGTATTATCACTACCAAATTTGGTAGATGATTACTTATATCAAAGCTGTTTCAAAAATTTTTGCTTCGGAGTTGTAAAAATGTACGACAAAAGCGACATAGAGATAATGATTGAGAATATGAGTTTATCTGGTGTGCTTAGTATACTTTCGCAGGTCTGTTACGAGAAAGCCGAACATTTGAGAACTAATTGGCAAGACGTAGAAACAGCGAGAACATGGGAGAAAGTTGGTAGAGCCGTTGGTAAAATCAAAATCAAAACCGATTTATAAATTCCCTTAACCCCAAAAATCGGGTTTTTGTTGGTAGCTGTGACGATACTATGAGTGCAGTAGTTCCCAAAAACCCGATTGAAGGAAGATTGCTGATACCAAGTTGCAATCAAAGATAGTAATTTGGGCTGGGAGTAGGGAGTAGGGAGTAGGGAGTAGGGAGTAGGGAGTAGGGAGTAGGGAGTAGGAGTACTATTTCTGAACGCAACTTAGTATGAGTACTGAAAAACTAACGCCGTGTGCGACTTTCTCTCAAACCTAACCCCCAACCCCTTCCCTACCAGGGAAGGGGAACAAGATTCAAAGCCTCTCTCCGTTTCGGGGAGAGGTTTGGAGAGGGGTTTCAAGAATAAGTCGCACATCGCGTAAACTAAGTTTTTAGGACAGGGTGTAGAGAAGGGTAAAAATGCTTTGCTGTGAGCATCAGTCGAACGGTGTAGTATTCAAAACCCTTAAACCCCTTCACCCTTGCACCCTTACGCCCATTCTCAACAGCCAAAACTTGGAGCGTAAATCATACAATATATCTGGAAGTCTTGACTTTTTGCGTAATCCCCGACGATATTAGTGTACTAATCAATAGACAATTCTCAATCAAAAGATGAAGTCAGATAGTTAAGTAAAATTAATTTTTGCAAAGTAATTAAAAAAAAAAGTTAATTTGTTATCAAAATCTGGCTCCATCCGTATGATTATACAGGATGATCCTTGTCTATTTATTTAGTAAGACTTTTAAGGGGTTCCAAAAGATGATGAAGTTAAAATTTGTTGGTGTGATTGCGAGTCTTGCATTGGTTGGTAGCTTAGTTGCTTGCTCTGGCGCTAGTGATACAGGTGGTTCAAGTTCACCTACGGCTTCTCCTGCTTCTAATACTGGTGGCGACGCTATGAAGAACGAAGGCGGCGCTATGAAGAAAGATGGTGACGCTATGAAGAAAGACGGCGACGCTATGAAGAAAGACGGCGACGCTATGAAGAAAGATGGCGACGCTATGAAGAAAGATGGCGACGCTATGAAGAAAGAAGATGGGGCTAAACCAGCACCAACCAGCACACCCTAATGTTTGCGTCGGTGAGGATACATTGACTAAAACAACAGTTTTTACATCTTTAAATTAAGAAGTTTGTATCCTGAAGCCACTTGTGCATACAAGCATTGCTGAAAAACTTTTTGTAACCGTTCTGGAAAATCGTTGATGTAAAGTAGGTGATTTTTTATACGTTGAATTTTAAAGTTGGAAAACTTTGTCAACACAGGTAAAAATTACCAAAGCAATTAATCTATTTATGGGTGCGTAGATAACGCACCCTTTTCTCCGAAAAGTTGTTTCGGTATCTCCGTAATTATCCGAGACCAAAAAGTATTCAACTATATCTTCATAACTACAAGGATTGCTTTATGGATAGACATTTCATCAAGCGTCGCCGACTGCTTACCTATCTGGGGTTAGGAGCGATAGGAGCAGGTGGAGTGGCGATCGCATCTGGATGTTCTGAGAAAAGCGTTATTTCTACACCTAAAACCGTTGCTCCGTCTGCTAACTCTAGTACTCCAGCGCAAAATACTACCGCCGCCTTACCTCCTGATGCAAAACTGCTCCCAGAATTCCAAGGCATTTCTCAGTGGCTCAATTCCTCACCCTTAACAACTGCTGACCTTAAAGGTAGTGTGGTGTTAGTGCAGTTTTGGACATTTGCTTGCATTAACTGTCAGCGTACCCTGCCTTACGTGACCCGTTGGCATCAAGAATATGCCGATAAAGGCTTGAAAATCGTCGGTGTCCACACACCAGAGTTTGCTTATGAAAAAGTGGTCAACAACGTCAAACAAGCTTTGAAAAAGCACAAAATTAACTATGCAGTGCCAATAGACAACGAATTTCAAACTTGGAATGCTTATAAAAACGAATACTGGCCGCATTTGTTTTTAGCAGACCGCCAAGGGGTAATTCGTTACGACCACATCGGTGAAGGTGCTTATTCCGATACAGAACAAATGATCCGTCAGCTTTTAGGATAGGTTGAGATGGCAATCACTTCCCTATCGGCCGGGTTAGCAGTTTTGGCGGGGGCGTTAACGGTACTGTCACCTTGTGTTTTACCGGTTTTGCCCGTGTTAGTGGGGCGATCGCTTTCTACCCACCGTTATGGGCCTGTAGCCTTAGTAGCGGGTTTAGTGGCTGGATTTGCCACAGCCGGGAGTTTGCTAGGAATTGCCAGCAGTTGGTTAGCTGGGTTGGCTAATACTCTGCGCTATGTGGGGATATTTATTTTATTGTTCATGGGTGTGTTAGCAATCTTTCCCAAGTGGAGTTATTTGCTGCTGAGTTATTTGCAATTAGGCAGAATTAAAAGAAACACAGGGGTAGGATTAGCCGGAGAGTTTTGGTTAGGCACTCAGCTTGGTTTATTGTGGACTCCTTGTGCTGGGCCTGTATTGGGGAGCATTTTAATTTTGGCAGCCAGCAAGCATGAAGTTTTTGGGACATTTGCACTTTTATTGGCGTTTGGTGTGGGGGCTGCGTTACCGTTATTAGCGATCGCTTATGCTGGACGTTATGCCAGCAAATCTTTGCTAGGGTTGCGATCGCGCAGTGAAATGTTACATAGAGTGGGTGGTGTTTTAGTAGCCGCATCTGCGATCGCTATTCTCTTGGGTTGGGATGTACAGATTCAACTGTGGTTAGCTCCCATGTTTCCCCGCCTACCACTGTAAATTCTCTAACAAGCAAATAAAATTTTCGAGGCAGTTTATAAAAACTTGCTAAATTTTCAGGGTTTACAGCTACTTTCAGTGTAGTTAATAGTAACTTCATGGTAAGTTGCAATCATGACTACATGAAAAAATACAAAAAATTGAGCGCAGTACTTACAAACTGCGCTCATGTTTCGATGAAAATTGGGAGGCTTTGGCGCGATGCACCGGCAATTACTAATTTTGAGTTTGGCAACTGTAGCGATTATGGGTTGTACAACACAAGTACAGACAAAACCGACCGAAAATTCTACAATTCCAGGTGTAAAAAGCGTTCAAACCACAGAAACCACAACTTCCACAACTGCAACCCCAAATACAGTTGTCAAATCCGGTAACTTTGTCAAAGGAGAACATATTACTCAAGGTAATGCCCGCATCATTACCGAAAATGGTAAAACCTTTTTAGAATTTGATCAAAACTTCAAAACCGATAGCGGCCCAGACTTGTTAGTTATTTTACATCGCCAACAGCAACCCAAAATTTACGGCATCACTGAAAAAGAGTACGTCAGTTTGGGGCGTTTACAAAAAACCTCTGGTAGTCAACGCTATGACATCTCCGAGAATATCAAGGTTGCAGATTTTGCTAGTGCAGTAATTTGGTGTCGGACTTTTAACGCCACCTTTGGTTATGCTGCCTTCAATTAATCATCTGACAACAAATTAATCCTTGAGTCATCAATATTCATTGGGAATAGATAAATAGTTTTGTAATCATTTTATTACTAATCTCAATAACGCATAAAGTTGCGAAATAAACCTGATATAAGTATTAGTGAGTAATTTTTCAACAATCAAAATAAGGCAGTAGAACACCTGAAACATTTTAGATTTGAATACAAAAATTAGGATTTTCTATGGCTGCTTCAAAAGCTGGTAAACGTAGCAAACCTCCGGCGGGGCCGAAACAAGAGTTGGCGGCTAAAATCTTTCATGGTCTCAACATCATCAGTTTAATCTTGATGATTGGCAGTGGCTTGCAAATTTACAATGCTAACCCTGTGTTTGGAGGTAGGGGCGGATGGACATTTCCCCGCACATTCTTACTGGGGGGATGGTTAGGCGGGGGACGCAATTGGCACTTTGCAGCGATGTGGTTGTTTGCGCTGAACTTATTAGTCTATGGCGTTTACATATTTTCAACAAAGCGGTGGGAAAAGCGGTTTGTTTCCCAAGGTGACTTACAGGTTTTACAAAAAGGGCAGAATCCCAAACGGAAAAACTATGCTTGGCATCGGTTAATTTATACCGGGATTGTACCAGTATTAATTCTGGCGATCGCCTCCGGTGTGGCAATGTATAAACCAGCCCAACTGCATTGGTTATCTGGATTATTTGGCAGTTGGCAAACCTTAAGAGTAATTCACTTTATTACCGTACCCATAGTTATTATCTTTGTCATTGGTCATTTTCTGCTATCCCAAAAAGTTGGGGGCTATCGTCTGATTAAATCAATGTTTACTTAAAAGAGGTGGTATGGAAGAATTTAAAGCACCGCGCCATCTATTGACGCGCCGCCGCTTGTTGCAACTATCGGGAGTTTCCAGTATGGGTTTACTCCTCAGTAGTTGTGGTACAAGTTTACTCTCCGAACCAGTGGGTAAATTAACAGAACCACTGAACCTGAAAGTTGGGGAATTATTACTCAAACCCCAAACACCAGTTCCAGAATTTCCCATTAGTGCGATCGAACCAAACGCACTGTTAATCAATAGCTTTAATGGTACGCCTCAAATTGACACCGACAAATTTCGCCTAATTATTGATGGTGAAGTTAATCAGCGACTGCAATTGAGTATGGCAGATATTCAAAAACTGCCCTTTAACTCAATGGTAATTCGTCATATATGCGTCGAAGGCTGGGCGGCGATCGTTCAGTGGGGTGGTGTGCGCTTGAGTGATTTAATCAAATTAGCCCAACCAAAATCTCAAGTACGTTACGCCTACTTTGAATCTGCTGATACCTACTACGAAAGCTGGGATATAGCCTCCACACTACACCCTCAAACCTTGTTGGCTTACCAAAAAAATGGTCAATCTTTATCACCAGAAAACGGTGCGCCCTTACGTCTAGCCTCTCCCATCAAACTGGGTTACAAACAATCTAAATGGGTAAATCGCGTCACATTAACTAGTACTCTCAGCAGCAGAAAAGGATATTGGATTGACGAAGGTTATGAGTGGTTTGGGGGAATATAGTTGAATTTATGCAAAATCCGCAATAGTAGGAGTATATTTTGATGCCTGTTACCATGTTGCAAAAAATCTGGCTCATATTTCTTACAGCAACTTTTGGGTTAACTGTTCTCTCTCCTACTCATATTGCAATAGCCCAGCCAAAAAAAGAAACTTTGCCAAATAATCTGGGACAGCCTAAAAGAACAGTCCAGTCTGCTGCTCGTGTGAGATTAAATCTACCACCATCTTTAGGCAAGCCAAATCGCCGAGTCCCAGCAGCCACCAGAGGAGGAAGTTGCATCGCTAACAACCCAAAACTCACCGCCTTAATTCCTAAGTACGATACAGCATTAACAACTATCGGCAATCCCACGTTATATTTCTTTATTCCGCAAAATACTGCTGCTTATCTAGAATTAGTGATTCAAAACGAAAATGACAATGAGCAACCAGTTTACCAGCAGAAATATCAAACCAATACTAAATCTGGAATAGTAGGAATTAATTTACCACCAAATACTTTAGCCCTGAACCAAAAGTATATATGGAATTTCTCGGTGATCTGTAATCCCGAAAATCCGGCTTTAAGCAAAGTTGTCCAAGGTACTATCCAACGTTTTGAAAACCCTTTGCTAATGAAAAAACTAGCACAAGCTACTTTGCAAGAGCGTGTGCAACTCTATGCAGAAGCTGGAATTTGGCACGACGCTCTTGATACTTTAGCAAGATTGAGATCCTCAAGGCCAAATGATTTTAAAGTCAAAGCGGATTGGGAAGCATTATTAACAGCACCAGGAGTAGAGTTTGATCAACAACTAGTACAGAAACCTTTAATTCCTGCAAAAGAAACTCCAAAACTGTTGTTAAATAATTGAGAAATATTTCCCCATAGCAGAAATTAAACAGATGATCTCCCTCAAACTACAAAAAATCGGGACAACAATCTTAGCCACTACAGTTGGTATGACAGGCATTTTGTCAGTAAATACCGTACTAGCAAGCGAAAAAATTATCTTTGTTCCTCCGGTTGGTAGTCCACGGAGATTGATCCCAGCAGGAACCAGGGCCTATGAACCCCTAGATGAAGGGAATGCAGGAAATATAGATATTCAAACACAGCCAGCACCAATAGTAGCACCTCCTGGTCGTGTTAGAGGTAATCCTAATGGTATCGAAAGGAGAATTCCGCCAGCGCAGAACACTAACCCAGTACCAGTTACAGACCAGTGTTTACAAGGTAAAATACCTTTTACAGCTTTAATTCCTGAATCCCAACTAGGATTAACCACAGTTTCCAATCCAAGCTTGTTTTTTTACGTTCCCCAAACTTCTGCACCAGAGTTAGAGTTAGTTGTTCAAAATGAAACTGAGCAAGAGGTTTACACACAGAAATATAAACCAAATAACAGAGCTGGCATAATTAGCATAAGGTTGCCTATTAATTCGTTAGCAGTTAACAAACAATACAAATGGACATTTTCTGTAATATGTAATCCTACAGATAAATCTCAAAATAAGGTTGTAGCTGGTGTAGTGCAACGTGTCCTACCAGACTTGCAACTAGTCAAAAAATTACAACAAGCAAACCGACAAGAACGTGCAGTTTTGTATGCAGCCGCAGGTATTTGGCATGATGCCCTGGCAACTGTGGCACAAAGACGTTACTTGTTTCCTAAAAATCCCGAAATAGCATCTGATTGGCAAGAATTGTTAACGACACCAGGTATCCGCTTAAATCCACAAATCGTCCAGCAGCCTTTAATTTCTCCACCAGCAGCATTACAGCCTAACAACAAGTACAAATTTTAAGCTCTAACCCAGAAGTACATAACTATGAACAACCTTTTATCACGAAAATTGTTGTCTACCACAATCTCTGCAATTGTCGGATTAGCAATTGTCAGTTCTTTAGTACCCGTACAAGCAGAAGTGAAGATTAATTTACCAGACTTAGGTAAAGGCCCTGGTAGAAGAGTTCCAGGGGGTTCACGCGGGGTAAATTGTGTTGCGAAGAATCAGAATTTGACTGCTATTGTGCCGATTTCAAATATTGGACTCACCACTGTAGCTAACCCTACCTTATATTTTTATATCCCGGAAAATAAAGCACCGGAAGTAGAATTAGTAGTTCAAGATGACAATGAGCAAGAGGTACACAAACAAAAGTACAAACCCAATGGTAATGCAGGTGTAGTTGGTGTGAGCCTCCCAGATAATACCCTTGCTAAAGGTCAAAAATATCGATGGAATTTTTCAATTATTTGCAATACTCAAGACCGTTCTTCGGATAAGTTGGTTCAAGGAACTATCCAACGGGTTGATAATCCACAATTGATGAATAAAGTAGACAACGCTTCTTTGCCAGAACGTTTAAAACTTTATGCTGATGCTGGCATTTGGCAAGATGCTCTTAATACTTTGGCACAGTTACGCTACTCTAGCCCTCAAGATTCGGCACTCAAAGCTGACTGGGTAAGTTTATTAACAACAGAGGGCGTAAAATTAGATACTGAAGTAGCTGAAGCACCATTAGTTCCAGAAACAAATCTACTCCAACCAATCAATCACACCTCGGAAGTGACTACACCTTAATTCCAAGACTGAAACTTCATCATCAAACTAACTGTAGGGTGCATCAGCAGCGATGATTCCGAAGAAATCAAGGAATTTTCCAAATCTGATGCACCCTAAAAATTGATAATGTGCATACTCAGACAATCTTCTCCCTATTAACAATTGTGGCGGTATTGCCAGCATTGTTTATCAGAGGAGAATATCATGACAACACAATTCTACTCTCAGTTAATTGCCTCCTCTCTGGCATCTGGATTAATTGCCTTTGGTTACTCTTTGCCTGGCTTCTATACCGCCACAACTCTCACTAATCTGACTGCCACATCTGAGATCAATCACGCATCATTAAATCGGATGTCTGCGTCTCACATACAATCAGATTTAATGGTAGATGGTGGTTTGCCTGAACGACTAGTTATTGCTGGTAGTCGTTAATCAGACTAGGGAAATTGGTATCAGAACTTATGCAGAAAGATTGTCTGTTAAGAATGGTTGTAATACAATTTCACTTTATAAAGTGATATAGATATAAAAGTAGCGCCTCGACTTCGCTCGGCGAACAAAAAAAGAGGCGCAGAGAAAGTGATTTTTATCAGTAATTTTGTGAATTGGTGTAAGGGTTGTGAACACCTACACCCCTAGATTTAGATTGTTTCTTCGTGACGTGGTTTAATTAATCGTTCTGTTAGTGACTTAATCACAATGTATAAGATAGGAACAACAAACAAACTTAAGAATGTCGCAATTAACATTCCACCAAACACGGCTGTTCCTAAAGATTGACGGCTACCTGCACCAGCACCGGTGGCTACAGCCAAGGGAAAAATCCCTAAAAGTGTGGAAAAAGCTGTCATCAAAATTGGACGCAACCGTTCTTGAGAAGCTTCTATGACGGCTTTGGTAATTGATAGCCCTTGTTCTCGCAATTGGTTGGCAAATTCCACAATCAAAATTGCATTTTTACTTGCCAAACCAATCAACATTACTAAACCAATTTGACAATATACATCGTTAGGAAAACCCCGCATTGATTGGGCTAACAGTGCGCCAAAGATTGCTAAAGGCACTGACAGCATAATAATTAAAGGGTCGATGTAGTTTTCATATTGAGCCGCTAATACTAGGAATACAAAGACCAATCCTAAACCAAAAATCACAGGAGCTAAACCGCCAGAAGCGAGTTCTTCTAGAGATGTACCTGACCACTCATAGCCATAACCAGGGGGTAAAACTTGTTTTGCTACCTGTTCCATTTTTTGGATAGCATCTCCAGAACTAAAGCCTGGTGCGGCGGCACCGTTGATTTCAATGGAGCGGAATAAATTATAGTGGTTAATGGTTTGCGCTCCGGTGGTGGGAGTAATTGTTACTAAATTACTCAAAGGAATCATTTCGTTTCGGCGGGAACGAACGTAGAGTTTACCGATATCTTGGGGGTTAGAACGAAACTGTTCATCAGCTTGGACATATACCCGATAGTTGCGCTGCTGGAGGTTGAAGTCGTTGACATATTGCGACCCCAAGGCAGTTTGTAAGGTAGTAAAGATATCATCTACATTCACTTGCAGGGAGTTGGCTTTGTTTCGTTCTACTTCTACAAGTAGCTGGGGTGTGTTAGCAGCAAAGGTGGTGAATACACGTTGCAGTCCGGGGGTTTGATTGGCACGACCAAGCAATTGACCCATTGATTGCACTAGGTTATCTAAGCCGCCGTTACCTCTGCGGTCTTGGAGTTGAAAAGTAAAACCGCCAAAGTTCCCTAAGCCTTGAATGGCTGGGGGGTTGACAGCAAAGACTCTGGCTTCGGGAATGGCGAAAAACTTGCCTTGTAGTTTACCGATGAGGGCTTGGACTGTCTGATCTGGTCGTTCACGTTCACTCCAAGGTTTGAGGGTAGTAAAGATAATACCACTGTTGGCAGTACTTCCACTGAAACCAAAACCACCAACTGCAAAAGTTCCCACGACTTCGGGAAGTTGTAGGATTTCCTGTTCAACTTTGGACATGACATCGCTGGTGTATTGCAGCGATACTCCTTGTGGCCCTTGAAGAATTGTGATGAAGTAACCTTGGTCTTCGTCGGGGAGGAAGGCTGTCGGGACGCTGGTATACAACCAAGCAGTCATCCCCAAAGAAACGATAAATAGACCGATAATCACACTTTTAATGCGTGTGAGAAAACCAAGCGATCGCTGATATCCTTGTCTTACCCACTCCAAAAATCTGTTAATCTGGTTAAAAATCCAGCCCAGCCAACCTGGAGGTGTTTGTCCTTGGCGCAGTAGCAAAGCACACAATGAAGGTGTGAGTGTCAAAGCCAAAAAAGTGGAAATGGCAATGGAGAAAGCGATAGTTAAGGCAAATTGCCGATATAATGCCCCTGTGGTTCCTGGAAAAAACGCCACTGGAACAAACACCGCCATCAACACCAAGGAAGTCGCAATTACAGCCCCAAATAATTCTGCCATTGATTCACTAGCGGCGCGGCGGGGATTGATGCCTTTATCTTGAATAAATCGGCTAATTTGCTCCACTACAACGATCGCATCATCTACCACCATCCCTGATGCCAGTGTCAAACCAAACAAGGTCAAACTATTAATCGAAAAGTTAAATACTTTAACGAAAGCAAACGTCCCCACTAAGGCTAAGGGAATCGTCAGTGCTGGAATCAATGTGGTTCGCCAGTCTTGCAAAAACAAGAAAATTACAATCACAACCAACACTACAGCTTCAATCAGAGTCTTCACAACTTCGGCTAAGGACTCTTCCACAAACAAAGTTGTGTCAAAAGCTACCTGATATTTCATACCTGGTGGAAAACTCGGAGCCAATTCCGCCATTGCCGCTTTCACACCCTTGGCGACATCTAAGGCATTACTTCCAGGAACTTGATAGATACCCAAGCCGACAGCATCCTTAGCGCGAAATCGCAAAAATGTGTTGTAATTTTCTGCACCTAATTCTGCCCGACCAACATCTTTGAGTTTGACTAAAGTCCCATCATCTTCGGTTTTAATCACAATTTCTTCAAATTCGGCGGGTTCTGTGAGTCGGCTGGCAGCACGCACATCAATTTGATACTGTTGTCCCTGGGGTGCAGGTTCTTGACCAATTCTGCCTGCACCAATTTGCAAGTTTTGTTGCGCTAATGCTGTGGTGACATCTTCTGTGGTTAATCCCCGTGTCGCTAACCGATTGGGATCTAACCACAGGCGCATCGCATAACGGCGTTCACCAAAAATTCTGACATCTCCCACGCCTTTGACTCGCTTGAGTGCATCCGCTATGTACAAGTCAGCATAGTTGCTCAAAAAAGTGTTGTCATACTCTTTATTTTCGGTATATAAACCAATTGCCAGGAGAATATTGTTAGATTGCTTACTGACCCTAACTCCCGTACGCTGCACAACATCTGGCAATTGTGCCTCAGCAATGGAAACACGATTCTGCACATCAACAGCAGCTAAGTCTTTATCTCGTGAAGCATCGAAAGTAATTGTAATATTGCTTGTACCGTCGTTGCTGCTGCTGGAGGTCATATATTTTAGACCTTCAACACCATTAATTTGTCTTTCTAAGAGATTAGTAATACCGCTTTCGACAACTTCGGCACTGGCTCCACTGTAGTTGGCTGTAACGTTAATTTGTGTAGGACTAATATCGGGAAATCGCGCAATGGGCAGTGTGGGAATACTAATTAATCCCACCAGCAGGATAATGATTGCACAGACCGTAGCAAAGACTGGTCGCTTGATGAAAAAATCAACAAACATAGGTATTAGGGAGTAGGGAGTGGGGAGTGGGGAGTTGACAGGTTTAGGTTTTTACGTTCTGTCCCAAAAACATTGATTTAGGGTGTAGGGGTGTAAGGGGGATAGAACTCTAATTAAATCTTGATTTTTAGAGTCGCTACTCATCACTCTGTTAAAAACCTACACTTTTTAGAGAGTAGGGAGTAGGAATACTGATAGGTGTAGGTTTGTTATCCAAGGGTTAGTCAGAACTTTCTTAAACGCAGTTATCAGCTTTTCTTCCTTATCTCCTAGCAAGCATGATTCTAAAAAAACTACACTCATAAAAAATTAGGGAGTAGGAGCGATGGGTGCGCCGTTGGTTAAGTTGAGGATGCCAGAAACTACAATTTTGTCTCCGGCTTGGAGTCCTTCTAGGACTTGGTAATTACTACCTTCAATAGCTCCTAATTTGACTGGTTTTTGCAAAGCTACTAAAGATGGCGCTCCGGGTTTGGGATTTTCTGGTGCTTGCGCCACAAATACAAATGCTTCTCCACCAAGGCGGGATACTGCTGTGACAGGCACTAAAATTCCGGGACGTTCAGCCCAAATGATTTTTGTTTGGACTAACTGACGGTTCAATAGTAGTCTGTTGCCATTTCTAAAGGTGGCTTTGGCTAAAACTGTTTGCGAAGTAGAATTGGCGTTGGGTGAAATAAAACTAATGTTACCTGTAGCGGTGGCTTGTCCTTGAGCATCAAGCATCTGCACTGGTAAACCGACGCGCACTCGCTGGGCTTGGGTGAGGGGAACCGCGATGTTTAATTCTAAGGAGTCATTTCTGGTGAGGGTGGTGAGGCTATCGGCTTTGCTGACAAATTCGCCGACTCTTACCGGGATATCGCCTAACAGTCCAGTAAAGGGAGCGCGGACGTTGGTGTATTGCAATTGTACTTCGGCGGCTTTGACTTGAGCTGCGGCTTGGGTAACTTGCGATCGCGCTTGGGCTATTTCTTCTTGACGAGGGCCGTTTTCTAGTTGTCTTAAGTTTTGTCTTTGCTGCTCAACAGCTGCTTCTAATTCACTAATATCTGAACGTCTACCTTTGCTGAGTTGCTCTAGGCGTTTTTGTGCTACTACTAAGGCGGCGACGGCGCTGCGTTGTTCTTTCAAATAGCCTTCCATCTGATCTTCGGAAATTGCGCCTTGTTTTTGCAGGTTGCTGTAGCGTTCGGCGCGGGATTTTGCTAGTGCTAAGTCAGATTTAGCAGATTCTATTTGAGCTTCGGCTTGGGCCATTTCTTCGGGACTGGAGCCTGTTTGAGCATCTCGTAAACGTGCTTGGGCTTGTGATAGCTGCGCTCTGGCTTGGGCAATTTCTTCTGAGCGTGTGCCTGCTTTCAGTTCTGCCAGACGTGCTTGGGCTTGTTCAAGAGAGGCTTTGGCTTGAAGTAACTGCGCTTGAGCATCATCACTTTGCAAGCGAATCACTACTTGTCCTTGAGAAACGCGATCGCCTTCTTGAAATACAATCTGGGTGATGCGTCCGTCAATTTCTGGCTTGAGTGTAACTGAGCGTGGTGCATCCAAAGTCCCAACTAATTCTGACGTTTCCTGAATTTTTGCATCTTCAACCGTGGCTAATTTCACAGGAACTCCCATCGGTTGACCAGCAGCAGCCCCAGCAGGTGCATTATTCCCTTGACTAGTTTGCCACCAACGCCAACCAACACCAAGACCTGTAATTAACAGCACCACACCTAAAATTACAGGCCAAGGCCGCTTTTTATTAGCTATGGAGATCAGTTTTGGTTCAGATGGAGAATCTGTTGGTTGAGCCTGATGAGAGTCCGTAGTAACAGGCTGTTCTATTTCAAGCGGAAACTGTGAATCAGGTAACTCAGATTGGGACATGGTTTTTCATGCAAGTACTTGCTTGCATTATATCTGGAGGAGACCAAAATGTGTATAAACTAAGTCAGGCAAGGGCGATCGCGGCAATATCAGCTTTCGTAGTTTTAGCCCCTAAATTTGTGAGTGTAATAATAAGTTTTAATTATTTATAATTTCAGTAAAAACCTTATTTATAGGTAAAATGTAGATAAATAGAAACTATTGTTCGCCGAAGAGTGCCATCGGGAGTACCTAAAAAAACTCCAGTAATCAACACCAGCATAAAATTACGCTAATTTCCCAAATCCCGCGTCCTTCTGACGATAGAAATGTGTGTCAGCAAAACAGGCAAGAAAAAGTGCTGAGTGCTGAGTAAAAAATTGAATATTATTGACTAGTACAGGTCGGCGTAAATAAACAGACCATACTTCGACTACGCTCAGTGACCATTTGGAATTGCTAAAAGGCTTGTGGTAAGTAACCACGCAAAATTAATTACAGTCATTGCGAGCGAAGCGAAGCAATCCCAGCCCTTGCGATTGCTTCATTTCGCTTCGCTCCATTCGCAATGACTTTGTGTAATTAATTATGTTTAACTACTTATTACTATTCTTTCTTTTTCCTTTTGATTTTTTCCTTTTGCCTTGTTGTACTAGCCCCTAACCTTGCTGAATATATTCCCAAGAATTTTCGATGTGTACGATATTACCCTAAACTTGTTTATGAGTATTCAGCTAATTTTTGGAGGCATGGTGGAATTATGGATGTCAGCTTGATTGTATCCAACATCTTAAATCCACCTGTGTTAGCTTTCTTTTTAGGTATTTTGGCGGTATTAGTTAAAACAGATTTAGAAATTCCTGCACCAATACCGAAATTATTATCGTTGTATTTGTTATTTGCCATTGGGTTTAAAGGTGGAGTGGAACTGGTTAAAAGTGGAATTACTCAATCAGTTATCCTGACGCTTTTAGCCGCGATGTTAATGGCTTGTGTTGTTCCTGTTTACACATTTTTTATTCTGAGAATTAAGCTTGATACTTATAATTCAGCTGCGATCGCAGCTACTTATGGCTCAATTAGTGCTGTAACTTTTATTACTGCCAGTTCTTTTTTGACGCAACTGGGAATAAGTTTTGATGGGTTTATGGTTGCAGCTTTGGCATTAATGGAATCACCAGCCATTGTTGTAGGGTTAATATTAGTTAAGGTTTTTACAGTTGATGAAAGCGATCGCGAATTTAATTGGTCAGAAGTATTACAAGAAGCTTTTCTCAACAGTTCGGTCTTTTTGTTAGTTGGTAGCTTGTTCATGGGTATTCTCACCGGAGAACATGGTTGGCAAACCTTAAAACCCTTTACCCAAGATATGTTTTATGGTGTGCTGACGTTCTTTTTATTGGATATGGGACTTTTAGCTGCCAGAAGAATAAAAGATTTGCAAAAAACTGGGTTTTTCCTGATTTTGTTTGCGATACTAGTACCAATTTTCAATGCTGGCATAGCTTTATTAATTGCGAAAGTTATTGGAATGTCCCAAGGAGATAGCTTGTTATTCTCTGTGCTGTGTGCCAGTGCATCCTACATTGCTGTACCAGCAGCTATGCGCCTCACCGTTCCAGAAGCGAATCCAAGTTTGTATGTTTCAACGGCGTTAGCTGTGACTTTTCCTTTTAATATCATTGTCGGCATCCCGCTCTATTTATACGGCATTAATCTATTTTGGAGGTAAGATTATGCAGCCTGTAAAACGGATAGAAATCTTTGCCAATTATGTTGAACTCGGTAAAATTTTAGAATCTTTAGAAAAGGCAGGCGTAAAGGGGCATTCAGTTATCAAAGATGTAGCCGGCAAAGGTACAAGAGGCACCATCACCAATGATTTAGCAATGACAATGCTAGACAATGTTTATATCATTGCCTTTTTTCCACCAGAAAAATTGTCTTTGGTAGAGTCAAATGTCCGACAAACTCTAAATAAGTTTGGCGGAGTTTGCTTTATTTCTGATGCAATTGAAATTGAGACTACTAGATGTGTGGGGTGAGTGAAAGAGGCTAGAGACTAGTCAGTAGGATTAAATTTTTTACTCAGCACTCAGCACTCAGCACTCAGCACTCAGCACTTTAACTATTAACATCACTTAAGCGTGAGGTTGTAAATCTATCCATCCACTTTTCTAGGTAAATTCGGTTGGCATTTTGTTCAGATGGTTCTTGAGTGTCCGCAGGATAAGGCATCAATCCTAAAATTGCGGCGGTAGTGACGCAAAACATGGACTTTTGGAAACTAATACAGATTTGTACTCGTAAATCATCTTCCCCACGCGGACGACGACGATAAACAGCGTGCAAGTATTCTGGCAAATAATGGCGCATATCCTGCATTAGCAAGGTAGGCGGAATACCAGCACCGCCAATCGGTAAAGGATCAGCGTACAATGCACCATACTGGAATCGGCCTTGATCTGGGGAAATTTGATAAGCTTGGGCATTGTAAGAAACTGTGCCGTGAAATGGAGTTCCCCGGAAGAAAACAGCCTCAACATAAGGTACGGCTGTATCTCCTAAAAATGTTAAACCAACACTTTTAGGGATAATGTCGTAGGCTTTATCTTGAATTTTGACAGAATATGTGATTGGCTTGAGGGCATCGGCTACCAAACCTGCTTTAATGTGGTCTACAACTTGGGCAATTGATGTAATTTCGCCGTTGTCGTAGCGGTCAGATAAGGTGAGGAAAATATCAGCCATGACGCGCCAAAATTGACCCAAGCCACTGTAGTAAGCCGAAACTCGCAATTGTTCCGTTAAAAAGTCAGGGAATAATTGGTTTACTCCTAAAACAAAGGGATTATTTTTAAATTTAGCGGTGATTACTGCTTTGGCGCGTTCTTGAAATTCTTTAGTATCTAAGTAAGCATCTAAGCCGCCGCCACCATGCCACATCATGGCTTTCATACAATATTCGGCATATTCGTAATTTATGCGATCGTGCCACCAGTGACGCAGTAATTTTGCCACAGAAAATTCGTCATTAAAGTATTTAAAAAAGGGGAAAAATACTAAAAATTGATGGTCAGCAATGTAGATAAGATTGTTAGAGTAGGCATCTAAAACCACACCATAACTTTTGAGGATGCCAACTACTTCTAATACATTTTCTTTGCTGTCAGGCAATAATGCCCCACCTGTTTGTAATCTTTCTACATACTCAGCTAAAGGATGTGAGCCGGGTTTATTTTTAATAGTTACCATTGCCAGTTCTCCAAATTGGGAATGAGTCAATAAAAAGGCAAAAGTAAAAAAAATTTACTTTTTGCTTTTTTACTTTTTACTTTAATTTTTCTACCGAGACTGTTGCCACTACCTGATCTACATTCATCATGGCGGTAATTGTGGGTTCACTCCAGCGAGATAACCAAGCAGGTTGAATACCAAAAATCACAATGATTACAGCTAACACGACAGATGGCAGGCGATCGCTCCAGTAAACTCGTGGTAAATTATCTACCTGTGCAGACAAGCGTCCAAAGAATGCCTTGTTCATCAGAATTAAGAAGTAAACCGCCGTCAAACCAGTTCCCAGCATCGATATTAAGGTTTGCACTGGGAAAACCGGAAAACTGCCCCGGAAAATCACAAATTCTGAAATAAATCCGACCATCCCAGGGATACCTGCACTGGCCATCACTCCCAAAACCATCAAACTACCAATCACCGGCATTCCGCGTTCAGGATTTAATAAGCCGCGAATCACGTCTAAATCACGGCTACCTGCTTTTTTGTATATTACGCCAACCAACAAAAACAGCAGGGCAGAAATCAAACCGTGGCTAATCATTTGCATCACAGCACCCAAGACACTCAGAGGTGTAGAAGCCGCCGCCGCTAACAATACATAACCCATGTGTCCAATTGAACTATAGGCTACCATTTTTTTCATGTCCGTTTGGGCGATCGCGCAAGATGCACCATAAAGCACACTTACTACTGCCCAAGTTGCTAACCAAGGCGCGACATAACTCCAAGCATCGGGTAACAAGTTCATCCCAAACCGCAGTAAGCCGTAAGTCCCCAATTTCAACAGCACCCCAGCTAACAATACAGAAATGGGTGTAGAGGCTTCAACGTGGGCATCAGGTAACCAAGTGTGGAAGGGAACCAGTGGTATCTTAATCCCAAAACCGACCAAAAGCCCTACTAGCAATAAGATTTGTGTGGCTAGTGGTAAAGATGCTGCATTCAAGTTAGCTAAGGCAAAATTGGAACCACCACTCAGCCAAACCATACCCAGGAAACTTGCCAAAATCAAAATCCCAGATATGGCTGTGTAAATTAAAAACTTGGTGGCGGCGTAACCTCTTTTCGCACCACCCCAAATAGCAATTAAGAGGTAAAGGGGAATCAGTTCCAGTTCATAAAACAGGAAGAATAACAGTAAATCCTGTGCCAGAAAAGCACCTGTTACCCCTGTGCTTAACAGTAATATGAGCGAGTAATACAGTCGGGGACGTTGCTGGGAACTATCGCTGCTAGAGATAGCAATACAAGTCAACAGTCCATTTAACACCAGTAGCGGCAAAGATAAACCATCAATTCCAAGGTTGTAACTTAACCCGATGGCATCTACCCAAGGAATAAACTCACTAAACTGTTGACTAATTTCTCCTGGGTTGAATTGAATGGCGAGAAAAACTGACCACAAAAAGGTAGTACCAGCACAGACAAACGCCATAACACGGGCAAGTTTGCCATCCAGAACAGCAGGCCAAAAACCAATGATGATTGCGCCTAACAATGGCAGCACAATTAATGCACTCAGCATAGTTTCGAGAGAATTAGGGAATGGGGAGTAGGGAATTGGGAGTAGGGAGTAGGGAATGGGGAGTAGGGAGTAGGGATTAGTATTGTTTACTCAGCACTCAGCACTCAGCACTCAGCACTCAGCACTCAGCACTGTTAAAAATGCAAGTTGTTCAGCAGTCCTAATGACCAACTGATGAAGAAACCCAAAATGCTGATCACAACCAGGATGGTGAACATATAGCCTTGAGATTGGCCAGAAATGCTGTACCTTAAACTTTGCCCACCAAAAATGGTGAAAATACCCACAAAGTTTACTAAGCCATCAACAAGATAGCGATCGCTCCAAGCCGATATCCTAGATAAAAAGGCGACTGCCCCAACTACTGTCACCCGATAGATCCTGTCTATGTAAAAATCGTAACCCAACAAGTCTTGTAAGAATCGCCATACCAAAATTCTGGATCTTGACCAAGCTTTATGCAGGTACATTGTTGAACCAATACCTACTCCAACTACAGTCGAAACCAGCAATGTTGATACTACATACCAATTAATACTTTCCCGGCTGGGCAGTAAGTACCATTGCTGAAGCATCAGGGGTAGTAGTAAGGTCATGATGGTCAGCGTTACCATTGGCAATGCCATCTGCCAGCCGACTTCCGGTGTACGGCGAGTTTTTTGCTGTGGTTTACCCCAAAAGATTAAGCGAAATACCCGCGTCAAGTTTAAGGCTGTGAAACCATTTACAATGACTAAAATGGCAATTACCCAAGGGCTAATAGCCACCAAACCATCAGCCCAGGACAACATTGCCCAAAAGCTTCCCAGTGGCAGTAATGTAATCATCCCAGCCGCACCCACAACAAAGGCGGTAGTGGTAGCTGGCATCCGCGACCATAAACCGCCCATTTCAGTTAAATCTTGGGTATTGGTGGTATAAATTACCGAACCCGAACTCATAAATAATAATGCTTTGGCGATCGCATGGGTCAACAGCAGCATTAAAGCTACGCCTCCTTGCTGCATCCCTACCGCCAAAAACACCAGTCCCATGTATGCACTAGTGGAGTGGGAGAGCGATCGCTTAATATCAATTTGAGCCAAAGACACCAAAGTGGCCCCTACTGCCGTCACTGAACCCATGACTATCAGCGCATTCAACGCCACTGGTGATAAAGCCAAAATTGGTTGCAGTTTGTAGAGTAGATAAGCACCACCAGCGACTACCAGCGAATTTCGCATCACCGAAGCTGGGTTTGGCCCTTCCATCGCTTCATCTAACCATAAATGCAAAGGAAACTGAGCGCATTTACCTGCTGGCCCCGCAATTAATCCTAAACCTAGTAATGTAGAGGCCACTGGGCTTAATTCTGCGGTTTGCGCCCACTCATACAAATCCGAAAAATTCAAACTGCCAGCCCAACTCGAAAGCGTCACCACAGACATCAGCAACAACAAGTCGCCCACCCGCTTAGTTAAAAAAGCATCCCGCGCTGCTGTCACCACCAAAGGTTGTGCATACCAAAAACCAACCAGCAGGTATGTAGATAGGGTCAGGACTTCGAGCAAAGCATAACTGAGAAATAAAGAGTCACTAACAGCTAAACCACTTAATGCCGCTTCAAAAAATCCCAGTAGCCCAAAAAAGCGTGCTAAAGACCAATCTTTTTCTAGATAGCCCAAAGCGTAAATTTGTGCCAACAAACTTAAGCCAGTGATTAAAACAGTCGCCCCAATACTCACAGGCGATAGTTCTAATGCAAAGGATAAGTTTAAATCTGCCGCTTGAAACCAACTAACCAGTAAATTCTCTGGTTCTCTGTCCCAAACATCTTTAAAGACAAACAAGCTATGGGCAAAACCCAAAACAGTAGTCAACAAGTTGATATAAGCTGCTGGTCTAGGGCCTGTCCTTCTAATGACTCCCATCGCCCAGGGCAAAGTTAAAAGTGCGCCTATCAAGCTATACAAAGGCACACACCAACTTGTTGAAAATAGAAACTGATTCATTTAATTTGCTTACCTTTACAACTCTGCCTGAATTTTTTTTACCTTTTGAAAAATCATCTTTGACTTAGCTTTTTGGATGAAAATCTATGTTAAATTTGGTTTCTAAAAAATGTGTAATAATTTTTAGGATTGCAAAATTAATGCCTAAATGTCAGCTAACATAATTTATTTACATATTCAAATTCTCCACCTTTCATTGGAACCATACTCATTTGTAAATTTCTATTTCTGATGTTTAGCAGAGATATTTATCAGATATATTTAAAAAAGTTATATGCTTTTTAGATATTCCTATTTACATACCACAAAACGGAGGAAAGATAGAAACTGTAAAAGATGCAGTAGTTTTACCTTCCTCACCAGAGACGATTAGTCTTGGCTATGAACAGCGATTTGGATATGTAATAAAAAAATTATAAAGCATAAGCGCCTGCTCTTGGAATCAGTGGACTTAAACAGAGCAGAAACACCGTATGACAAAGAATTAAGTTTTTTAAAACTTTTTTATTATAAACTATTATACTAATTTATATTGCCAGGGGAGCCAAGCTTTCCTATGCTTATTTTTGGAAGTGTCTTTTAGCTCAAGATGAGCTTCCCCGTCACAATTTTCAAACCACAGTACTGATTGGATTAAATTTTTAGGAGTTTCTGCGATGCCAATTGCAGTTGGAATGATTGAGACAAAGGGCTTTCCAGCAGTAGTAGAAGCTGCTGATGCGATGGTTAAAGCCGCCCGTGTAACATTGGTAGGGTATGAAAAAATTGGTAGCGCCCGTGTCACCGTCATTGTGCGGGGTGATGTTTCGGAAGTGCAAGCCTCAGTTGCAGCTGGAATTGAAGCAGCCAGAAGAGTAAATGGTGGTGAAGTGGTTTCCACCCACATCATTGCTCGTCCCCACGAAAACTTGGAATATGTTTTGCCGATTCGTTACACAGAAGCAGTGGAACAGTTTCGCACTTAACAGTCGATAATACAAAATGACTAACGGGGTTGCTTGCTTGAGCTAGGCTTTTGTTTGTTTGAGAAAATTTAAATAGGGATCAAAACTAATGTCAATTGCAGTGGGAATGGTAGAAACACTTGGCTTTCCAGCAGTAGTAGAAGCTGCTGACGCGATGGTGAAAGCTGCCCGTGTAACCTTAGTAGGTTACGAAAAAATCGGTAGTGGTCGGGTAACAGTAATTGTGCGGGGTGATGTTTCCGAAGTCCAAGCTTCTGTAGCAGCAGGTGTGGAATCAGTGAAGCGAGTTAATGGCGGACAAGTGCTATCGACACACATCATTGCTCGTCCCCATGAAAACTTAGAATACGTCCTGCCAATTCGTTATACAGAAGACGTAGAGCAATTCCGGGAAAATGTTAACGCAATTCGACCTTTCGGCGGTAGAAGACCATAACATATAATGCAAATTGCCAAAGTACGTGGCACAGTAGTTAGCACTCAAAAAGATCCAAGTCTTCGCGGTGTCAAACTACTGATGTTGCAGTTAGTGGATGAAGAAGGAAATACCTTACCAAAGTACGAGGTAGCAGCAGATACCGTAGGCGCAGGAGTAGATGAGTGGGTGCTAGTCAGCCGTGGCAGCGCCGCTCGTCAAATTCTTGGCAACGAACAACGCCCTTTGGATGCAGCAGTGGTGGCGATAATTGATACTATTCATGTTCAAGATCGCCTGATTTACAGTAAAAAAGACCAATATAGATAGTCATTAGTCATTAGTCATTAGTCATTGGTTTGAGACAAAGAACAAAGGACAAGGGACAAGTGACCAAAGACTAACAGACAAAAAGCTTAATTCAGGAGGAATCTCGCAATGGCAGTCAGCAGCACGGCGGCACCCCCAACCCCGTGGTCACGAAGTTTAGCTGAGCCAGAAATCCACAAAACCTCATTTGTCCACTCCTTCTCCAACGTGATTGGAGATGTACGGATTGGTGCAAATGTAATCGTCGCTCCAGGGACTTCGATTAGGGCGGATGAAGGTACACCTTTTTACATCGGTGAAAATACCAATATCCAAGATGGTGTAGTGATTCATGGGTTGGAGCAAGGCCGAGTCATCGGTGATGATGGCAATGAATACTCGGTGTGGATTGGGAAGAATGCTTCCATTACCCACATGGCTTTGATTCATGGCCCAGCATACATAGGGGATAGCTGCTTTATTGGCTTTCGCTCCACAGTATTTAATGCCAGAGTAGGCGCAGGTTGCATCGTGATGATGCACGCTTTAATACAAGATGTAGAAATTCCCCCAGGTAAATATGTACCGTCGGGAGCGATAATCACCAGCCAGCAGCAAGCTGACCGTCTGCCAGATGTGCAGAACCAAGACCAGCAATTTGCCCATCATGTCGTGGGAATTAATCAGGCACTGCGGGCTGGTTATCTTTGTGCTGCTGATAACAAATGTATTGCACCCATCCGGGATGAATTAGCTAAATCTTATACAAGTAGTAATGGTTTAACTGTTTTAGAGTTGGAAAGGAGTAGTGAAGTGGCGAGCAATAGCTTGGGTGCAGAAACAGTCGATCAAGTACGCTATCTACTGGAGCAAGGTTACAAAATTGGTACAGAACATGTAGATCAAAGACGGTTCCGTACAGGTTGTTGGACTAGCTGTCAGCCAATTGAACCCAGATCATTGAATGAAGCCTTATCAGCATTAGAAGGCTGTTTGGCAGACCATAGTGGTGAGTACGTGCGTTTATTTGGGATTGACCCCAAAGGTAAGCGTCGGGTGTTAGAAACTATTATTCAACGCCCAGATGGTGTAGTTCAACCAACTACCAGCTTTAAAGCTCCCGCAAGTACAGGTAGTGCTGGCTACAACGGCAATGGTCATAGTAGCAGTGCTGGAATTGGTTCCATCAGTGCGGAAACTGTAGACCAAATCCGCAAACTCTTGGCTGGTGGCTATAAAATTGGGACAGAACACGTAGATGAGCGTCGTTTTCGGACTGGCTCTTGGGCTAGTTGTAAGCCGATAGAAGCTACTTCAGCCGACCAAGTTGTAGCGGCCTTAGAAGAATGTATTGAAAGCCATCAAGGTGAATATGTGCGCTTGATTGGCATTGACCCGAAAGCTAAACGCCGGGTATTAGAAAGTATTATTCAAAGACCGAATGGCCCAGTTGCGCCCTCGAATGGCCAAAAATCTTACGCTGCTACCAGCAGTTATGGCTCGGCAACAGCAACAGCAACAGCGCCTGTCAGCAGCAACCGTTTGAATGCAGAAGTTGTAGACCAGTTACGGCAATTGCTGGCTGGCGGTTACAAAATTAGTGCTGAACACGTAGACCAAAGACGTTTTCGGACTGGTTCTTGGTCTAGCTGTGGCCAAATTGAGGCTAGATCAGAAAGAGATGCGATCGCAGCTTTAGAAGCATACCTGTCTGAATATGAAGGTGAATACCTGCGCTTGATTGGCATTGACCCCAAAGCCAAACGTCGTGTGTTAGAAACAATTATTCAACGTCCGTAGAAGTGCTGAGTTGAAAGTGCTGAATCACCGAAGTTCAGAGCGGCGGAAGCCGCCGCTCCGGCTTCTCGCTGAGTTAAAGGCAAGTCAGTTTAGTAAACTACTCATTTTATTTCTAAACTGAAGATGCTGTAATTGCACTCAGCACTCGGCACTTCTATCTTCCGAGGTTTAATTTTCCATGTCTGTGCCGCTACTGCGCCTCCACAATAACTTTGACCCTTATATTAGTGGCGAGGTGATCATTCATCCCAGTGCAGTATTAGCACCTGGTGTCATACTCCAAGCGGCTACCAACGGCAAAATCATTATTGGCCCTGGTGTTTGTATTGGTATGGGGTCAATTCTCCAAGTCAATGAAGGAACCCTGGAAATAGAAGCAGGGGCTAACCTAGGAGCCGGCTTTTTGATGGTAGGAATCGGCAAAATTGGTACAAATGCTTGTATTGGTGCAGCCACAACAGTTTTTAACTGTTCTGTCGCACCAGGAACAGTCATACCACCAAGCTCAGTGTTAGGAGATACTAGTCGTCAGATTAGTCTTGCCGAAGTGCCAGCACCACCCATCAGTGATGCTGCTGTTCCTGATACTCAACAGCAACCACCAGAAGACAATAATTTAGGAGAAACTGAGGCCAAACCGATTTCTATTTCCTCTACTAATCTCTCCGCTTCTGCTTTCTTGGAGTTAACGCACCAGTCGATTTCGATTCCTCAACCTTCGCCCACCCCCTCTGCCCAACCACCTCCGAACCAAAACGATGAAACTACTGCTAGTTCATCAGAAGTAAGTGCGGAAAATTCTGAGTCTCCAGATATATTTGGCACTCAAATTTATGGGCAAGGAAGTATTCACAGGCTATTAACAACATTGTTTCCCCATAGGCAATCCTTGAACAATCCTAAGTCTGACGAACCGCCTGAATAAGTGTTAATTGTAAGTTGTCCCCTAAAGTTATGAAGTATGGATTATGAAGGATGAAAAAGACCGCTTTCATCTTTTATTCTTGATTCTTCAGCCTTTCGCTTACCTTTAGCATAGACTGTGAGTATCCTGGAGAATTCACATGGACACATATAATCAACAGTCCCTTAGTACTGTTCGGGCAGCATCACGTCGACGAGATAGAGATAACTTCAAGGACACTGCCTTGGGTTTGGTATCTACCCTCAGCTTTCCAGCCATAGTTGGCACGGCTGATATGATGTTAAAATCTGCTGGGGTTCACCTAGTGGGATATGAAAAAATTGGCAGTGGTCACTGTACAGCAATTGTACGAGGTGGTATTGCTGATGTTCGGCTGGCAGTAGAATCAGGTGTGCAGACTGCTGAACAGTTTGGTCAGTTGGTTTCTAGTTTGGTAATTCCTCGCCCGTTTCCCAATCTAGATGTAGTGCTGCCAATTACAAATAGATTGAGTAAATACATGGAGGAAGGCAGTTACAGCCGTCTGAGTAACTTAGCGATTGGATTAGTGGAAACACGGGGGTTTCCGGCGATGGTAGGAGCTTGCGATGCCATGCTCAAATCTGCTGATGTGCAGTTGGCAGCGTATGAAAAAATCGGTGCGGGTTTGTGTACAGCTATTATTCGTGGCTCTGTGGCTAATGTCGCAGTCGCAGTGGAAGCGGGAATGTATGAAGCAGAACGGATTGGGGAGTTGAACGCAGTGATGGTGATTCCGCGGCCTTTGGATGAGTTGGAACAAACTTTACCTGTGGCAAGTTGTTGGATAGAAGAACGGCAACCCATCAAGATGCCAGTGAATATTAAGGAGCAAGTAGCTGAGTTAGAGGTACTTCAGTTGCCTGATTTAGCCAAGTTACCCACAAAAATTACTGAAGAATTATGGAAGGATGAATGATGAATCGTGAATTTTGAGGGATGAATCGTGGGAAAATTCTCCTCAGCATTCAGTATTCAGCATTCATCTTGGCTGGAAGGCATCTTACGCTTCGCTTGTTGTTTTGATCATAACTTTTACGGACTATAAATCAAATATCTTTCTTTTAATAGCGAAAATAGATTTTTCTCTATACTAAAACTCATAACTTTGTATGAGCGACACTGCTTGATTGGTAGGTGTTTAGTGATACTAGTTTTATATCTATAGATCGCTATTAGAGGAGAATCACCCTTGAACCAAGCGACGCTACACCAGTTGAAGGTATTTGAAGCGGCGGCTCGGCATGGTAGCTTTACTCGTGCTGCGGAAGAATTATTTCTGACTCAACCTACTGTCTCTATGCAAATTAAGCAATTGACAAAATCTGTAGGGTTGCCCTTGTTTGAGCAGGTGGGGAAACGTTTGTATTTGACAGAGGCGGGTAGAGAACTGTTTGCCACTTGCAGGCAGATTTTTGAGACTATTGCTCAGTTTGAGATGAAAGTTGCGGATTTAAAAGGGCTAAAGCAAGGGCAATTACGTTTAGCAGTCATTACCACAGCCAAGTATTTTATTCCGCGTTTGTTGGGGCCATTTTGTCAGCGTTACCCAGGAATTGATATTTCGCTGCAAGTCACAAATCACGAAAAAATTATTGATCGGATGATGAATAATCTGGATGATTTGTACATTATGAGTCAGGTTCCAGAACATTTGGATGTGAATTGTGAGCCGTTTTTAGACAATCCTTTGGTAGTTTTTGCACCAGTAAATCATCGTCTAGCCAAAGAGAAAAATATTCCAATTCACGAGTTAAACGATGAGCCTTTTATTATGCGTGAACCCGGTTCAGGAACTCGCCGCGCTGTGCAGGCGTTGTTAGAAGAACATGGGGTAAAGGTAAATGTCAAGCTGGAATTGGGGAGTAATGAAGCAATTAAACAAGCGATCGCAGGTGGTTTAGGTATTTCTGTTTTATCCCGTCATACTTTACTCTCAGATGCTTCGGAGTTTAGTATTTTGGATGTGCAGCACTTCCCGATTAAACGAGCTTGGTATATGGTTTATCCGGCAGGGAAACAGTTATCAATTGTGGCTCGGACTTATTATGAGTATTTGCTGGATGCTGCTAAAACATTTGTTGAACAAACTGAACTACCTATTTACAGCACTGTTGATTGAGGTTTGATATAGCAGAAGGCAGTGGTTCGACTTCGCTCACCAACCAGTGGTTCGACTCCTTTCGGCTTCTCCTGACGGAGACGCTGCGCGAACGCTCAAGGCAAGTCGCTCACCAACCAGGCAGGAGGTAAAATTGTTACTCTTTCTTGGCATTTGTACTTTTTAATTCTCCTAACCCATACTTCCACTGCTATATCTTCCACTTGCTTGACGGAAAGTACCTGAACCATTAAAAAATTAACCAGCAGAGTCATTTGATATGGGGGAAAGCTGGCAGTGACAAACCTGGAAACTCCTTCTTTGAGAAAAACAGTCCCAACCCAGGTAGTAGCCGTGACGGTTTACAGTAATCAAGCCTTAGTGACACGCCGAGGTGTAGTTGCTTTGGTAGGGGTGGAAAGGGAATTGGTGATTAATTCACTGCCGGTCACTCTCGAAACTGATTCTGTGCGGGTGAGCGGTGCAGGTACTGTAGGAGTAAGCTTATTGGGAGTGAGTAGCGATCGCATTTACACTACAGAACCAGTAGCCGAACGAGTAGCACAGTTAACCCGCCAAATTCAACAAATAGAAGCGGAAAAACGCAATCTCCAGGCGCAAATTGATGCCTTAGCTTTACAGGCAAAATTTATTGAGGGTTTGCGGGAAAAAACCGAGGAACCATTTGCTCAAAGTTTGTCCCGCAAAAATCTCAGTCTCAGCGAGACTTTGGATTTCCTGAATTTTTTAGGCAGCCAGTATAGTGAATATGCGATCGCATCTGGTGATTGTCACAGTCAACAACAGGAATTAGATAAGCAACTACAAGCACTCCGCGCCACATTACACAACATTCAAACACCCCATCCCAAAGAAAGTTTTAACTTGGTGGTTGGTGTTGAAGTTGCTGGTGCTGGCGAATTTGAACTAGAAGTGTCCTACATTGTCAATCGTGCTGGCTGGAATCCCCTTTATGACTTACGAGTTGATAGTGCCAGTCAGTCGGTAAATTTAAGCTATCTGGCAGAAGTTACGCAAAATACTGGCGAAGATTGGCAAGATGTGGCACTCACCCTCTCCACCGCGAAACCAGGGTTAGGTACTCTACCACCAAAACTAGAACCTTGGTACATTGACACCCTACATTCGCGCTCATTGCAACGAGTTTTACCCCGGCCATCATTACCCACCATAGCGGCTGCGCCTGCGGCGGCTGAAGCTATGTTTTCCCCAGAAGAAGAGGATTTAGAGGATGATGCTTTCATAACCGCAGAAAATGTCAAAGCGACAGTTGCTAAAGAAGGTAGTGTCGTGACTTTTAAACTCAATGGTGGTAGCAATATTCCTAGTGACGGTGCGCCCCATAAAAATATAATTTTTAATGATGATTATCCTTGTGTTTTTCATTATGTCGCCATGCCGCGTTTAGTCAGCTTTGCTTATTTACAAGCTAATGTCAAAAACAGTGCTGATGGCGCAACTTTATTACCAGGAAAAGCCAATATTTTTCGAGATAGTATTTTTGTTGGTAAAACTCAATTAGAAAATATTGCGCCAGGACAAGAATTTAGCTTGAACTTAGGCATTGATGAAAATTTAAAAATTGAACGTAACTTAGTTGAGCGACAAGTTGATAAAAGAATCATTGTCAATCAACGCCGCACTACTTACGCTTATCGGTTATTAATTACTAACTTACTCAATCAAGAAACTAATTTAAAAATTACCGAACAATTACCTGTGAGTCGCAACGAGCAAATTAAAATTCGCCTCACTCGCATTCAACCACAAATTCCCCTGGGAGAGATGGGAATTTTAGAATGGGAATTAACCGTTTTACCTCAAGAGCGAAGGGAGATATATTATCAATTTACCCTGGAACACCCACCGGAAGTAACTGTAGTTGGTTTAGATATGTAGATATTGCGCCAATCCAGATGAGATGGCTTTATACTTGTCCTGTATCGGATCTTACCTCTTAAGTGTTACAAATAAAAAATACTACAAGTAGCATCAGTAGTGAATTGCTGATTGTTGCTTGATTCAGGAGTTTTGGTGATGATTCAATTCCGTATTCAGCCAGACAGTGAAATTCCCGCTTCTACCCAGTTATTTAATCAAATCCGGTTTGCGATCGCATCTCGCCAATATCCCCCAGCTTACAAATTGCCCAGCACAAGGGCATTAGCTATGCAAACTGGGTTACACCGCAACACTATTAGTAAAGTTTATCGACAGCTAGAAGACGAAGGCTTAGTAGAAAGTCTGGCAGGTTCAGGAATTTATGTCCGCGCTCAAGGACACGAGGGCGGTAGTAGATTACAATCACCCATTCTCCAACAACACCCCGAAGCATACAAAGTCGTACAGCAAGCTCTTGATCAACTCCTTGCCCAAGGCTGTTCTCTCAGTCAAGCCCGCGAGCTATTTTTGGCAGAAATGGATTGGCGTTTGCGTTGTAGCGCCCAAGTACTGGTTGCTGTCCCTTCTCAAGATATCGGCGCTGGGGAATTGATGGTATATGAATTAGAGCAATCTCTGAAAATACCCATCCAGTTAATCAGAATGGAAGAATTAGCAGCTGTGTTGGATAAAACTAACTCGGCTACAGTCGTTACCAGTCGCTATTTTATTGGTGAGGTTGAACAAATTGCTGCGCCAAAAGCTGTCAGAGTCATCCCTCTCGATATCTATGACTACAGTAAAGAACTGAATCTAGTCAAAAACTTAGCGAAAGATCATTGTATAGGCATAGTTAGCCTGAGTACAGGCATTGCCCGTGCGGCTGAAGTTATTCTGCACGGTTTACGTGGTGATGAACTACTAGTGATGACTTCACAACCAAAAGATGCTTATAAACTTCAGGCAATTGTCAAGCGGGCGGAAGTTATTATTAGTGATGTCGCTAGTTTCCGGGCAGTACAATTAGCGGTACAAGCGGCGGCTGAAGATATTATTCGACCACCAAAATTAATGAAGGTAGAAAATTATATTGGGTTGGATTCAATTAACTTACTAAAACGCGAGTTAGGTTTGAGTTAATCAGCAACCCTAGCGATTCAATAACCAGAACTCTAAATCTGTCAACTGTTTAAAATCAAGCAAAGCTTCACCCAAAGCTTCTAACTCATTGACAGAGAGTTCATCGAGTTGCGATCGCATTGTTTGTGGTAAATCCCCGATTTGACGAGTTAATAGTCGCAGGATGAGCGATCGCGCCTCTTCCAGTCTACCTTCCTGAAGTCCTTCCTGACGACCTTCTTGAAGGCCTTCCTGAAGGATCTCTTGATAAATCACAGATTCGCGCATCATACCCTCCCGAAACATTTGCTGAATCAAATTCTTCTCAAATTTTAACCCAGCTAAGATTTGAACATAGCCAGATACCTCTCGTCGCTGTTCTGGCTCAAGTTGAGTAACTCTTTGAGCAACTTTTTGTAATAAAGCTTCCGGTTTTGTTGTAGCTGCTAGTGGTGCTAAAGGTAACAAAGCTATATCCTTAAGTAATTCTGTTGGGTCTTGCTCCCACATCTTAATTACCTGATACTCATGGCGTGTAGACTCTAACTCAAAGCATGTTTCAATTATCGTTCCTGCTGCTGGTGGTAAAAGCAACACTACTACTTGTGTAATTGGTAATCGATACAAACGATATAGTCTCACCCAATAATCCAGCATTCGCAGAGGTAATGGTGGTTCCGATTCTATTTTTGTTTGAAATTCCAAATGGAGAATTCGTCCTTGTAACCGCATAAATGTTACATAGTCTGCTCGAATTGGCTCTATACTCAATTCTGTTTTTAATACTTCTGCGGAAGTTTGTTCTCCACCCATTACCCAAGTAGCGAAGCTGTCTGGATATTTTTCTGATAGTAGTTTACATAAGTTATCGTAGGACATTGAGGGTAAATATTAGCAATTATTCTGTATACGATTAATATCTGGACTAAAGACTCTGCGTACCTACCCTTCGGGAAGGCGAAGCGCCTATGCGTTGACCTTAGCAAGCCTCTGCGTTTAAAACTAAAACTAGCGATATTTTTGGCAGCAGAACGAGATAATGCTTTACTATTCATTGATGAAGCTGATTCCTTGCTTTCCAAAAGGCTAACTAATGTTACCCAAGGTTCAGAGCAAGCTATCAATTCGATGCGTAGTCAATTACTTATCTGTTTGGAGAAATTTCGCGGGGTTGTGATTTTTTCCACGAATCTCGTCGAAAACTACGACAAGGCATTTGAAACTAGAGTACGCAATATCAATTTTCCTTTACCAGATAAGTCTTGTCGTCAAGAGATTTGGAAAAGACATTTACCTACACAACTACCATTAGCTACAGATGTGACTTCTGAACGACTTGCGGAAGTTGAAGATGTTTGTGGTAGAGATATTAAAAATGCAGTCATTGATGCAGCTATGAGAGCTGCTCGAAAAGGCAAGAAGATTCTCGAACTGAGCGACTTACTTGATTCCATCGAACGTATTAAAACTGCAAGAATTAACGATAAGTCTGACTCAGAAAAACTATCTCCAGAAGAGGAGTTCAAAATTACCGAGAAGGTGAAAGCTGCTTTAAATAATAAGGAGCAAGAGACAAATACATTAGATAGACTCAATTAAATAACATTAAACTGAAGTTAAGTATAATTCAAGCGATCGCCCATAGTTTACCATCTCCAATCACCAAGCGATCGCTCTTTAATTTTCCCGCAAATTTAAAATTACTCTTCCTCTGTCAGAGCCGCATCAAAAACCTGTTGTGCAGTAAAGTTAAGGTTGGGGAAAGAAGGCGAAACAATCACATCATTACCACGGAACATTCTTTTTACGTATTCTCCATCGACCAGTTCGCAGATAAAAATCGTAGGTTCTTTAGGATTACCGATAAATTCTCGTCCCCCTAACGCGGCATAATCTACAATCCAGTACTCAGATACACCGATAATTTCATAGTCTGCAAACTTTTTATGATAATCGTCACGCCAGTTAGTACTGACAATCTCAATAATCAAGGGTATGGATGCACCGTCCATCACGGTTGATTCTTTTTTCCACAGTGGTTCGTGAACCAGATTTTTCCGATTTAATAACAAAATATCAGGGGAGTAACCTGATTCGTTGTCAGGTGGTTTGACTAGCGCGGTTTTTGGTAAGAAGTACGGTAATTTTAGCCGTTTGTATTCTGGCACAACCTCTTCAACTAAAAAACCCACAACTCCTTCATGACCTCCAACCGGTTGTGCCATTTCCACAATCACTCCATCATGCAATTCGTAACGTCCCCCTTCGGGTCGCCACGCAGCAAATTCCGCAAATGTTACTACTCTAGGTAAGGCTTGAGCCATAGTTACAACCTCTACATTTATACAATAGAAGGAACTTGCAAAAACTCTCGCACCCGTTGTAAGTAAGTCGGCGCATCTTCCAACATTGGGAAATGTGCTGTATCAGGAATCAACACAAACTCAACTTGGTCATTCATGGCTGCGGCTTGTTTTCCCATTGCGGCGGGAATAATCTGGTCATATTCACCCGCAATTAGCAGTGTTGGCACTGTTAATTGAGCAAATTCTTGCGGCATCAATTCCGATTGTGCTTTACTAACAGAAGTAAAAATTGTGCCTAAAGCAGCATCATAATCTGCATCTAAAAAATCTTGTAGAAAAGCCTGACGTTCAGCTTTTGGTATGGAACGATGTAAAAATCTCGCCATAAACATCCGGTCAACAAATGGAATTTTACCTAACCATTTGGGACGGAATTTAACTACATAACCGCCAAATTTATGAAAGGCTGTAAAAGCTTTTTCATCATATTCAAAAATCCCACTACAAGTTAAAATTCCTCGCTCTACCTTGTGGGGATAGCGGTTAAAAAATAATGTTGCAACGGACGCACCCATTGAATGAGCATTGATGTAAACACGCCCAAGATGTAACTTATCTAAAAGTACCGCTAAATCATCAGCGTATTCTTCCAATTCATAAGTTAACTCTTGAATTGCGGCTGATGTTTCTTGACTAGACACAGAATTAGCAACAGACTCACTAGCTGGGACTAGAGTTGGTTTCCCACCAGAACGCCCAAACCCGCGCATATCATAGAGTAAACAATCAAATTGGTCTGATAAAGCTTCCGCAGTGCTTTTCCAATACCTAGCTGAACCAGCCCAACCGTGAACGAATACCATCACAGGTTTGTTCACAGCAGCAGATGATTGTTTCACCCACTCGTAGTAATGTTCAACGCCACGAACAGCAATATAAGGCATGTTTGAGAGTTAGCATTTAGGAGATAAAAGTTAGGAGTTTTGAGTTTGTAATTAATTCCTCACTCAAAACTCCTCTTTCCTAACTTTAATCAATACTCAGCACTTAAAACCCAACACTTAGCACTAATTTACGCTGATTCTGGTTTTGGTAGTGAAGATGGATGTACTATTAGTTCGGCGGTAGAGCGTTTTTCGACCATTTCTCGCGTTACTGTGCAGCGAGTCACGTCTTTACGGGATGGTAACTCGTACATTACATCTAGCATGAGTTCTTCTACAATACCCCGCAATGCTCTTGCACCCGTTTTGCGGCGGTAGGCTTCTTGAGCGATCGCTCGCAAGGCATCTTGTTTAAAATCTAATTGGACGTTATCCATCTTCAGCAGTTTTTGGTATTGTTTCACCAAAGCACTGCGCGGTTGGGTGAGAATTGCCATCAGAGCTTCTTCATCCAATGGGTCTACTACTGCTACCATTGGTATCCGTCCGATAAATTCGGGAATCATGCCAAATTTTACCAAATCATCTGGTTCCAGGTTGTGCAACACATCGGCGGCGCGTTTTTCTTTTGATTGGCCTTCTCCTGGCTGTACAAAACCGATTGACTTTTTACCGGCTCTTTGCTCTACCACTTTTTCTAAGCCAACGAAAGCGCCACCACAGACAAATAGAATATTACTGGTATCAATTTGGATGCAGTCTTGATACGGATGTTTACGTCCTCCTTGTGGTGGTACATTGGCGATCGTACCTTCTAGCATTTTCAGTAATGCTTGCTGTACGCCTTCGCCAGAAACATCTCGTGTAATTGAGGGATTTTCACTCTTGCGGGCAATTTTGTCAATTTCATCAATGTAGATAATTCCGCGTTGGGCTTCTTCTACATCCAAGTCTGCTACTTGCAACAGGCGCAGCAAGATATTTTCCACATCTTCACCGACGTAGCCCGCTTCTGTTAAAGTGGTAGCATCCGCCACGGCAAAAGGTACATCTAAAATCTTGGCTAGAGTTTGTGCTAACAGGGTTTTGCCGCAACCAGTCGGGCCAATTAACAAAATGTTAGACTTCTGTAGCTCTACTGCGTCATCTGCTCCGTTTTTACCACTGCCTTTAGACTGCAAGATTGCCAGCCGCTTGTAGTGGTTGTAAACTGCGACTGATAAAACTTTTTTAGCTTCCTCTTGGCCAATGACATGCTCATCGAGATACTTTTTAATCTCTCTGGGTTTTGGTATCTGATTAAACGAGAGATTAGCAGAACGGTTCCGACGTTTTTGAGGTACTTCAGACTTGGGTGCTGGTTGTGGCGCTACACCATTGGTGTCCAGTAACTCCTCATCTAGTATTTCATTACACAAGTCAACGCACTCGTCGCAGATGTAAACTCCCGGCCCTGCGATCAACTTACGCACCTGCTCTTGAGACTTGCCACAAAACGAACATTTTAAATGGGAGTCGTACTTAGACATACCAGCCTCTTATTTCAGAATGGTGACGTTTTCCCCAGCTGTGGGAAGATTTTGTCGGGAGATTACCTGATCAATCAAACCGTAATTTTTAGCTTCTTCTGCCGACATGAAAAAGTCGCGGTCTGTATCTGCTTCGATTCTCTCTAGAGGTTGACCAGTATGATGAGCCAATAACTGATTCAACTGTGCCTTGATATAAAGAATTTCTCTGGCTTGAATTTCTATATCAATGGCTTGACCTTGAGCGCCACCTAGGGGTTGATGGATCATAATTCGAGAGTCAGGTAAAGACATACGCTTACCTGCGGTTCCAGCAGCTAACAAAAATGCCCCCATACTTGCAGCTAATCCAAAACAGATCGTAACCACATTAGGGCGGATTTGTTGGATTGTATCATAAATTGCCATTCCTGCGTAGACGGAACCGCCAGGAGAATTTATGTACAGTTGAATGTCTTTTTCTGGGTCTTCGGAATCTAGGAACAGCAACTGCGCCACGATGGAATTAGCAACGGTATCATCGATGGCTGTTCCTAAAAAAATAATCCGCTCTCGTAACAGGCGGGAGTAGATATCAAATGCTCTTTCTCCCATCCCTGACTGCTCTACCACAGTTGGCACAATGCTGTTAGGGCCATTCAAATGGGAGTTAATAGCCAGGTGGCTGGAACTGATGATGGGGTAATTTCCCGACTGCGATAAAAGCATAGGAGAATATCTGAGAATTAATAGGACTTAGCTTAAGGCAGCGATCGCTGCTTTTTTCACGGATGAGATTTTGATTTGAGCTATGTGTTAACCATTATGCCTCATCCAGATTTTTCTCGTGTAACACAGTATCAAGCTCAGGTCGTTACAGGTTAAAGAATTTTGTCTAAAATTCCAGCAATCTTAAGCCTCCCTTAAATGTTGACGACTGAGTGCTGAGTAATAATTTTTCACACTCGAACCAGATACTTACTACCCTAGCCTAATCTACCCAAAACAGAACTGCGATCGCCCAAAAGTAGAGATAGCCGAAGGGAAGTGCTGAGTGCTGAGTGCTGAGTCATTTTCTCCCTGCACCCTGCACCCCTGCACCCTTACACCCCTAACCTTCTACTGCTGATTCTGCCGTAGCTTCGCTGTTGCTTTCCTCAGTCTCAGGTGCAGTTGCTTCATCTGCTGGTTCTGCTTGGGCGCTTAAAGTGCCTTCTGGGACTAATTCAACTGATGAGTTGTCTAAGAGCCAATTGAGAATTTTGTCACTCAGCAGTTCATTTTCCACCATTGAGTTGAGTTTTTCTTCGTCAATATCTTCATCAGCATACTGCTCTAAAAGTTCTGTCACTCTGGCTTGGAGTTCTTCTGGGGTAACTACCAAAGATTCGCGTTTGCCGATTTCTCGTAGGGCTAAAGAACGTTTGATGCGTTCAATTGCCTCTGGGCGAGACCTCTCCCGCAATTGCGGAATAATATCTTGAGTAAACAGCTTTCTCACATCCAAACCCTGTTGCGCCAAGCGCATAGCAGTTTGAGTCAGCATTGCATCAACTTCTTGCTCAATCAAGGTTCCTGGCAAGTCAATTTCTACGTGCTTCAGTAGTTCTGCCAGTAGTGCTTCTTGCTTGTTGGTTTTAGTTTTATCTTCAGCTTCTTTTTGATACCGATCTTCTAAAGATTTCCGCAGTTCTTCTAAGGTTTCAAAATCGCTGACTTCTTGAGCAAAATCATCGTCTAATTCTGGCAGTTCTTTTTCTTTCAGTTCCTTGAGGGTGACTGTAAAAATTGCTGGTTTGCCTGCTAATTCTTCGTTGACATAAGGATCTGGAAACTGGGCGGAGATTTCCTTGGTTTCCCCAGGGTTCATCCCGACTATACCTGTGACAAAACCAGGAATAAATTTATCTTCCTGTAACTCGACTTGGAAATCAGTCGCATCACCGCCAGGAATTGGTGTTGGTTCCGCATCAGGATCATCGCCTTCAGCTTTAGCTATCACCCCTTGAAAATCGACAACAGCCACATCACCAATTTGGGCGGCTCTACCTTCGACTGGAATGAGTGTTGCCATTTGTTGGCGTTCTTTTTCCAGGACATTATCTACCTGGGTGGGGTCATATTTGATTTCTTCTGCTTGGGCTTGTAACCCGGTGTACTGGTTCAGGGTGACTTCCGGTTCTACATCCACAGCCACCACGAATGTCAGGGGTTTTCCCGGTTCATAATTGTTGATCAAGTCTTCAAAGGAAGAGCGCAATTGCGGCTGACCAATTGCTTGAATATCTTCTTGTTTAACCGCTTGTTCGATGCCATCTTGAATCAGTTCTTCTAAGGCGGTGGCTTTAATGCGACTTACCCCCAGGCGCTGAAGCAATATCGGTCTAGGCACTTTACCTTTACGAAACCCAGGAATATTAACAGTACTGGATAAGTTTTTAATAACTTGTTCGTAGGTTTTTTGAGTGATTTCTGGTGTAATCTCTATCTCTAGCCCGATTTGGCTGGCGGGAAGTTTCTCCTGGGTAACTTTCATGCTGCGTCTCTATTTAGTATTTTTAACTCCAAGAACACATAAGCCACAATTTAACGCTTATGCGCTTTGATATCTCTAGGTAGGAATGGCAAGTGCCTTCAGTAGATATCCAGTTTACTGCCAATGGCAAAGGACTTGACACTTTACCACAATAAATTTATCTATACACCCTCTCACTGTAAACTTGTGGGGTCTGTTTACCCAACAAGTCCCGGTTTAAACTTGCTTGGCTGAATGCCACTTGGATCATAGTACATTGATAATCTGCCTCTTGGCTTGAGAGTGCTGAGTAAAGCGACTAGTGCAAGAAGGGAAAAGGCAAAAAAGAATAGTGATACCACAAGCCTTTTAGCAATTTTTTATGGTCACTGAGTATGGTCGGAGTGTGATCTGTCTATTGCCGTCGACCTGTACTAGTCCTGCTTTTATGCTGGGCTATGAGCTAAAACCATTACACCCAATCTTCATAGACAATCTTGGTGCGTAAGTCCTGCTCAAGAATAGTTATGGTTGAGCCTGATTTACTAGAGGTTTTTTTCTGAGCCGTAATTTGTTGTAAAATGATATATACTTTTTGAGTTGGTAGGAAATTCACTGGGTAATTATAAAAAATTGTAAATTTCTCATTTATTTATTAAGATATGTAACCCAAAAATTAACCTACTGTGATTAAAAACCTGAAATAGAACCAAAGAATTATTCAAAATCTGCTATTGCTATTGCCATAAATCTCAATTTCAAAACATTATTCGTCACCTCTTAAATGAAGGGAGGAAGTTCATTTGTCTAAAACATATCGTGTAGCTATTTTGGGTGCGACTGGTGCTGTTGGTACAGAGTTGCTGGAATTATTAGAAAGCCGAAATTTTCCATTGGCGGAATTAAAATTACTAGCATCTGAACGCAGCGCGGGGCGATCGCTTAAATTTAAAGGAGAAGATTTAATAGTAGAACCAGTTAGCGATCGCGCTCTGGAAAATGTAGATTTAGTGTTAGCCAGTGCTGGTGGTTCCACATCGAAAAAATGGGCTCCCGTGGCCGTTGCAAAAGGCGCAGTCGTCATTGATAACTCCAGTGCTTTTCGGATGAACCCCCAAGTGCCTTTAGTTGTGCCGGAAGTGAATCCCCAAGCCGCAGCCACCCATCAAGGTATTATCGCCAATCCCAACTGCACAACAATTTTGATGACAGTGGCAATTTGGCCCTTACATCAAATCCAACCGATCAAACGGATTATTGCCGCCACCTATCAATCAGCCAGTGGTGCTGGTGCCAAAGCAATGGCAGAAGTGAAGACGCAAGCTGCTGCCATTCTCCAAGGACAAGAACCAGTTGCAGAAGTTCTGCCTTATCCTTTAGCATTTAACTTATTTCCTCACAATACCCCGATCAATGATTTTGGGTACTGTGAAGAAGAAATGAAAATGGTGAATGAAACGCGGAAGATTTTTGGCACCCAAGAAATTAGGATTAGTGCCACTTGTGTACGGGTTCCCGTACTTCGCGCCCATTCCGAAGCCATTAACCTAGAATTTGAAACTCCATTTAGCCCAGATACCGCCAGAGAAATCTTAAGTAATGCGCCAGGGGTAAAACTAGTAGAAGATTGGCGGGCAAATCATTTCCCCATGCCCATAGAAGCAACTGGCCGGGATGAAGTGTTAGTGGGGAGAATTCGTCAGGATATATCTCATCCCTGTGGCTTAGAACTGTGGCTTTGTGGTGATCAAATCCGCAAAGGTGCAGCTTTAAACGCCGTGCAGATTGCAGAATTATTAGTGGAAAAAAATCTGCTCACCTCAGCAGCAGCTTATGCTTCTCAGTAGTTTTGTGTCATCAGTTCAACATTAATGGCAGAAAACAAATGAGTGCATCACTCTTGAAAGTAATTGGCGAATAAGCTATTACATTATAGAAAACCACCAACATAACAAAAACCAAGCAGGTAATCAGGAGAAAAACGAGGGTGGGAGATTTTGGTAGAGTTTTAACCGCTATGATCACACCGTTTAAACCAGACGGTAGTGTGAACTATGGTGTAGCGGCAGAACTAGCAGCGCATCTAGCTAACAACGGGACAGATACGTTGGTGGTATGCGGTACAACAGGAGAATCCCCAACCCTAACTTGGGAGGAGGAATACCAGCTATTTTTGGAAATATTGCAGGCTGTGTCCGGCAAAGCCAAAGTTATAGCAGGATGTGGTTCCAATTCCACCAAAGAAGCGATCGCAGCAACCCAAAAGGCGGCTAAAATAGGAGTACACGGTACATTACAAGTTGTACCTTATTACAATAAACCGCCCCAAGCTGGTCTATATCAACATTTTCAGGCAATTGCCCAAGCTTGCCCTGAAACCCCCGTGTTGTTATATAACGTTCCTGGTCGTACCGGTCAAAATCTCAGTGCCGAAACCGTTGCCAAATTAGCAGAAATTGATAATATTGTTGGAATAAAAGAAGCCAGTGGTAATTTAGACCAGGCAAGTGAAATCCGTCGCTTGACATCACAAGAATTTCAGATTTACGCTGGAGATGATTCCCTTACCTTGCCCTTGTTAGCACTGGGGGCAACAGGAGTAGTCAGTGTGGCTTCTCATCTGGTAGGAAACCAACTACAGCAGATGATTCAAGCTTTTAGTGCGGGAAAAATTGCAGAAGCTAGAGACATTCATCTCCAACTCTTCCCGTTATTTAAAGCTTTATTTATCACTACAAACCCCATTCCCATTAAACAAGCACTCAAACTTCAAGGTTGGGAGGTTGGTTCAACTCGTCCGCCACTATGTGATGCTGACTCGGAAATAAGCCAAAAACTGGAGGCGGTGCTTCAGAAACTGAATTTAATTTAGGCAGTAGATGATTGGCAATTTGCCGCAAATCTATATATGAATAATGGGCAGATTTTCAGGAAGCACTTTTCCAAACAGTGCTATTACTGCTCAGATATTGACAATTTCGATTTTATTGCACCAAAAGTTGAAAATCTAAACGAAATTTGACTGCTTTCCTAGAGAGAGCCAGTGTTGTCTTTAATACAAGCTTGCTAACCTTCAATTTATTAACACTAAACCACAATCTAACTAAGGAGAAAATGGCTAAAAACGAAGCTGACTCCGCCCTAAAAATTATTCCTTTGGGCGGTTTACATGAAATTGGCAAAAATACCTGTATTTTTGAATACGAAGATGAAATTGTTTTATTAGATGCAGGTTTAGCTTTCCCCACGGAAGCAATGCACGGTGTAAATATTGTCCTGCCTGATACGACATATCTCAGAGAAAACCGTGACAAAATCAAAGGGATGATCGTCACCCACGGTCATGAAGACCATATTGGTGGCATTGCTTTTCACTTGAAGCAGTTTGAAATCCCGGTGATTCATGGGCCAAGACTGGCAATGGCTATGCTAGAGGGCAAACTAGAAGAAGCAGGTGTACGCGATCGCACAGAGTTGCGTTCAGTGATGCCCCGTGATGTCGTGCGAATTGGTAAACATTTCTTTGTTGAGTACATCCGCAACACCCATTCCATCGCGGATAGTTTCACGGTTGCTGTTCATACTCCCCTGGGTGTCGTAATTCACACAGGGGATTTTAAATTTGACCATACCCCAGTTGATGGCGAAAAATTTGACTTGCAACGCTTGGCAGAACATGGCGAAAAAGGCGTGCTGTGCTTGTTGAGTGATTCCACCAACTCAGAAGTACCAGGCTTTACACCTTCGGAACGTTCTGTTTATCCCAACTTGGATCGGGTATTCAGTCAAGCCACTGGGCGATTGTTTGTTACCACCTTCGCCTCTTCTGTGCATCGCATCAACATGATTTTGCAACTGGCGCAGAAACATAACCGCGTAGTCACGGTGGTGGGGCGTTCAATGTTGAATTTGATAGCCCATGCCCGTAACTTGGGTTATGTCAAATGTGAAGATAACTTACTGCAACCACTACACATGGTTCGCAATCTGCCAGATGAAAACGTGTTGATTCTCACCACAGGTTCTCAAGGTGAGACAATGGCAGCCATGACCCGCATTGCCAATAAAGAACATCCCCACATCAAAATCCGCGAAGGGGATACTGTAGTCTTCTCGGCTAACCCCATTCCCGGCAATACGATCGCAGTTGTCAACACCATTGATAAGTTGATGTTGCAAGGTGCGAAGGTTGTCTATGGCAGAGATAAGGGAATTCACGTTTCTGGTCACGGCTGTCAAGAAGACCAAAAACTGATGATTGCCTTAACTCGTCCCAAGTTCTTTGTCCCGGTTCACGGCGAACATCGGATGTTAGTGAAACACTCCGAAACTGCCCAAAGTATGGGTATCCCCGCCGAAAACATGGTGATTATCCAGAATGGAGATGTTATAGAACTAACGGAAAATTCCATCCGTGTTGGAACTCAAGTGAAATCTGGGATTGAACTGGTAGATACTTCTAGTTCTGGTATGGTGAGTGCCAAGGTGCTGCAAGAACGGCAACGGATGGCAGAAGAAGGAATTGTGACAATTGCCGCAGCGATTGATTGGACTGGTAAACTGATGGCCAAGCCAGAAATTCATCTGCGGGGTGTTGTTACCAGTGTAGAGCGATCGCTGATCCAAAAATGGGTACAGCAACGCATTGAAGAAATCCTCGGCGTGCGCTGGTCAGAATTTGCGGCTTTGGGCAGCGAGCAAGCAGATGTAGACTGGGGTGGATTGCAAGGAACGTTAGAAAGAGAATTAGCACGTTCAATTCGGCGAGAATTGCAATGTCAACCAACTGTGACTTTGTTAATGCAAATTCCCGACGAACCAGAAGCAACAATGAAAGTTACCGATGGTAGAAGAAGACGGACGCGGACGGCGGCACAAGTGGCATCTTAAAGAGTGCTGAGTAAATAATATTTTAGAGACGTTGCATTAAAACGTCTCTAAGATATTAATTGTCTGATTACTTGATATAACAAAACAATCACAATTGGGACGATAATCGGGATAGTTACGAGCAGTCCCCATTTATCAAAACGCAGTTTTTGTCCTTCCGACTTGAAAAGCGCAATGACCGCAACTGCGCCCATAAATATCCAGACAACCCCGAAGATAATAAAGATCACAAATGCTGAGTCTGGCATTCTTTTGCTGGTATTGGATCTGACCGACTAGATTCTAGACTAGCGAAGTCTTAAAGAAATTGCACTTTGGCGTTTAAGCCTTTGGAGCGTAACATTTTTGTGAGATTTTCGGCAACAGAGCGATCGCTAAATGCCCCAGCATTCACATAATTTCCTGACATGGACACATCTGGAAAAGCATTGGGAACAAAGCGACGCACTTTGTCGAGGGTATCGCCATTTTGCATTGGCACTGCTGCTACATAATAACGACTACTCACCGGACGATTTAGCGCCACAGAATTATCAAAACCTAATGCTTTCCAAGTTTGTGCATCTACTTTACCTGTAGGATTTAAGCGATATTCCTTTTGAAATTCCACTACAGCCGCTTTGGTATATTCGCCAAACACCCCATCTAATGAGCGGTTAAAATATCCTAATTCTGACAAACGCCCTTGGACTGCTTTGACATTCTCTCCTTTTGCACCCATTGAGAGAACTACCCTAGTTGGTTGATTAGAATATCTCCCTGTCCAGACTTGGCGCACCGCTTTTACAAGTTGGGCATCAATAATGCCATCGGCTGTGAGTTTATTATCGCGTTGGAACTCTACAACCGCATTTCTGGTTAACGTGCCGACAGTCCCAGTCGAATCGCCATAATAGTAGCCTAAATCTCTTAGTAATTGTTGTACATCCCTTACTTGCTGACTGGAAGTATTGGGTTTGCTAGAAACTGGAGGATTAGACAGCGCATCCCAAGTTTGGGTATTTGCAACCCCAGTGGCGGGTAAACCTGCTTTGCGTTGAAAGGCAATGACAGCATTTTTGGTGACGCTTCTAAAATTCCCGGTGGGATTCATCTTAAAGTAGCCCAAGTCTCGCAACCGTTTTTGTAGTTTGGTGACTGCTGGGCCTTGGCTACCTTCCGCCAGAGTCGGATATTCTCCACCAACACTTAAATTACTTTGTAGTGCTTGGGCTGTTCTACTATCAAAAACTCCGTTAGCCGGAATTCGGGAAGCTTGTTGAAACCGGATGAGTGCTTGTTGAGTTTGTGAGCCAAAATAGCCAGTTTTAGGGCCGTTAAAATAGCCTAAATTGCGGAGGTTTTGTTGTAATTGAGCAACGGCTGTACCTCTACTACCAAAGCGCAATTGTCCATTACTACTGTCACTGGGAGTCCCACTTTGGCATGATTGTTGTAAAGCCTGCTGAGTCCTCGCACCCACAATTCCATCAACAGCCAGCCCTCGCGCTTTTTGAAAGCTACTCACTGCTTGTTGAGTTAAGTTTGCAAATCTGCCAGTTACAGAACCTTTAAAATAACCTAAATTTTTTAAGCACTGCTGAATATTTGTAACTGCTGTGCCACGACTACCTACTTGCTGAAGGGCGAAAGTTTGGTCAGCTAGGTTTAAAATTCCGATAGTCAGTGCTACAGATAAAAGCCGCATTGCCACAGGGCTAGACAGTTTAGGCCACTGCCAAAATTTAAATTCTAACTTTATCGGTACAATCTCTATGTTTTCTGAGGCTTCGTAGGCTGAGGCGACATGAAGATAACCAATGGCTTCCATGATGTTTTCCCAAGTTTTCGGCTGATGACAATTCCCTGAGTACAAGAAAAAAGTATTTCGCTTGACCCTCCGAATTTTAGATTTTGGATTTTGGATTTTGGATTCTTTAGGGTACAAGCCCCACCCCGCAGAATTTTGGATTTTGGATTTTAAATTTTGGATTTAATCTAAAAGACGCTCCTGCGTCGCTAACGCTACGCTATCGCAAATCTAAAATCCAAAATTGTTGGACTTTTGTTTTAAGGTTATGGGTTTGGCTATTTGTTTACATCACAAGGAGCAAACTGCTTTTCGGCAAAAGTGGAAAATTTTGATGTTAAAAATTAATTGGATTGACTAGAATCTATAAAGTTTTTTGAATGTTAATTACAGTGATCAGTATATATAAAAATATACCACTTTCTATAAGTAATAACTGTGGCTTTTACTAAAAAAGTATAAAGATTAGAGAGTAGGAAATAGGTAGTAAGAATTAGTGAGTTCAGATGGGGATGATTTCTAACTTTAGTTGGTACGTTCAATGTTGCCAATTTTTACCCAACCTTCTTGGTCACTACCTTCTGTGCGAATCTTCACCCAAGTTTTATCAGGGTTTTCTTCTAAAACAATGATTTTTTGATTGAAAGTCACTCCCCCAACTTTTTCGGCTGACTGATTAGGTTCGGCACGTAAACTCAAACCTTCAGACCAAGTAACACGTCCTTGATAAGCGCCAGGTGGTAATTTTTCAGGAGATTTTGTGGGTGTTGGTGTGGAGGTTGGAGTTGGAGTAGATTCCGGTTCAGGTGTGATGACAGAATCGTTTTTAGGTTCTTTGGTAGCTTGGTTTTTCAAAGAAGGATTATCATTGGCAAAAATCGGTTTATTGGGCGGTATGGCGGTTTGATTGATGAAATACAGCGCCACCGTCATACCCGTACCTAATAAAACAGCGATCGCTAGGATAAAACCTAGTATTAACTTAAGTAGACCAGAAAGCATAGTTACATTAATAGTCAATAGTCAATAGTCAATGGTCAACGGTGAATGGTCAATAGTCAAGTATGAAGTCTGAAGTATGAAGTGTGAAGTTATGTAGCCGTGCTGTGCGTAACTTCTCTGAATAGCATAAGTTTTAGACTCAAAAATTTCAGACTTCAGACTTCACACTTCATACTTTCTAACGTAGCTTGCCAAAGGCATCGCTGAGGGGGCTGTGTTTTGAGGCGAGACGCGCTCTCCCAGCCGCCGCCCATTCTTGGAGTTTTTGAATTTGTTCTACAGCCGTTCGCGCCAAGGGGATGATTTGGCTGGCGGCTTCTAAAACATCGTCGGTATTAAAATCACGGTTTTGGCTAAATCCAATGTGCATAGCTTCAATCAGAGTTTGCTCAATTTCCGCCCCAGAAAAATCAGGTGTTTCATAAGCTAACCTATCAATGTCATAGCTTTTCAAGTTATGGGGGCGCAATCTGGATAAATGAACGTTAAAAATTGCTTTTCTTTCTTCTTGAGACGGTAAACCAACAAAGAAAATTTCATCAAATCGCCCTTTTCGCAACATTTCTGGCGGTAAGGCTTGAATGTCGTTGGCAGTAGCCACCACAAATACAGGTGAGGTTTTCTCGGCTAACCAGGTGATAAAAGTGCCAAATACGCGGCTAGTCGTGCCTGCGTCACCTTTGCTCCCCAGTCCCGAAAAAGCTTTATCTATTTCATCAATCCACAAAATACAGGGGGCGAGGGCTTCGGCTACCTGAATCATTTGGCGTGTGCGTAACTCTGATTCCCCGACTAAACCGCCAAATAACCGCCCTACGTCTAAGCGTAACAAAGGTAAGTGCCAGTGATGAGCGATCGCTTTGGCTGTTAAAGATTTTCCTGTTCCTTGAATCCCCACCAATAGTAAACCACGGGGATGGGGTAAGCCATACTGACGCGCCCGTTCGGTAAATGAACCACCACGCCGTAATAGCCAATCTTTGAGGTTATCCAATCCGCCAATATCAGAAATTTGCTCGGTAGCGGGGTAAAAATCAAGAATTTGGGTTTGGCGGATGGTTTGGCGCTTTTCTTGTAAAACCAAGTCTACATCTTCTGGTTGTAATTCGCCGTGAGTAGCGATCGCTCTGGCTAAAACCCGCCGAATCCGTTCCATAGATAGCCCTTGACAAGAGCGCACCAAATCATCTAAAAGCTTCCCAGAAAGCGAGTTACCCGTAGATTGCAGTAAGCGTTCTATCTCGGTTTTAATTTCCGGCGCGGCGGGTAAAGGAAATTCCACAACCGTTAAAATTTCGGTTAAATCGTCGGGAATGGCGATGCGCGGCGACAATAAAACAATATTTTTTGGTTGCGATTTTAAAAGTCGGGCAAAATTGCGGAGTTTACGGGCGATCGCCACATCATCTAAAAAACGATGGTAGTCTCGTAAAATTATGACTGCCGGTGCTGAAGCTGGTAATTTCTCTAAAAATTCCAAAGCTTGTAGGGGATTGCGTCGCCCAAAACCGGCATCATTGGGGTTTCCTTGATAGCCATCAACAAAATCCCAAGTATAAACAGGGCGATTACCTTGATTGGCGGCTTCTTCCCGAATGGCTGCTTCGACCCGTTCTTCTTCGTAGGTGGGAATGTAAATTAACGGATAACGGGCGCGTAGCAGCAATTTAAACTCGTCACGGAAGTTCATATCTAGCTGTTAGTTGTGAGTTGCTCTTGATGGCAATGTACAACTTTCTTTCACCAATCAGCTATAAATGCTGTCTAGTCGTTGTCTAGTTTTTCAACGCGAAAATACGCTCAGTAATTCCCAGTGCGATCGCTTTTTGGGAATAAGTGGGAATTTGCCTCTTTATTAGTATAATAAAGGTATGAAAATTATACCTTTTGAGTGGTGTGGAATTTGAATTTGACGACTCTAAAAGCCAATCAAACCTAGCAAAGCACGGAATTAACTTTCTAGAGGCACAAGAACTCTGGGCTGATCCTGATCGAGTTGAAATTCCGGCGCGGATAGAAGACGAACCAAGATTTCTGGTCATCGGTAAAATCGCTCAAAAGTGCTGGTCAGCCATCATTACCTATCGAGAGAACAGAGTACGGATTATTTCAGTCCGACGATCACGACAAGAAGAGGTAGCAATTTATGAAAGCAACAGAATTTGATGCCAAATTTGATCAGGATGAAGACATCACCGAATTTTTAGACCTTTCCCAAGCCAAGCGTCCTGGTCATGAACAGAAAAGAGTCAACGTTGATTTTCCAACCTGGATGATTGAAGCATTAGATTATGAAGCGAAACGATTGGGTGTTACTCGTCAATCAATTATTAAGGTATGGCTTGCAGAAAGACTTGCACAGCTATCTCGCTAAAATGTGATCGCCCATCAACTCCAGATAATTCTGAATTCTGCTGCATCACCATGAGGTCTAACTCAGATTGATAGAATTAAGTTAGTTGGAATTTGCACAATTGAGCCATTGAAATAATCATGCCCTCTGAAATTGCTGTTGAGAAAAAAAAGTTAAAAAATCCGCCACTGAAGCTGCACTATCTGGGCGATCGCGCGTTGCGTCAACCAGCCAAACGTATTACCAAAATTGATGACGAACTGCGTCAACTGGTACGCGAAATGTTGCAAACTATGTACAGCAGTGATGGCATTGGTTTGGCTGCACCCCAGGTAGGCATTAATAAACAACTGATCGTAATTGACTGCGAACCAGATAACCCCGCAAATCCGCCACTGGTATTAATTAATCCCGTAATAAAACAAGTCAGCAAAGACATCTGCGTTGCTCAAGAAGGCTGTTTGAGTATTCCGAATATTTATATGGACGTAAAGCGTCCTGAAGTGGTGGAAATTGCTTACAAAGATGAATATGGCCGTCCCAAGACATTAAAAGCTGGGGACTTACTAGGACGCTGCATTCAACACGAGATGGATCACCTCAACGGTGTGGTATTTGTTGACCGTGTAGAAAATTCCTTGACTTTGGCACAGGAGTTATCTAAAAATGGCTTCTCGTATCAAGCCGTGAAACCAGTAGCATAGGGGACTAGTAGTGTATTTAACTCCAAAAAGCGGTTTATTTCTCGGTGCGTCTTGCATAACAGCGATCGCCGCCGTTGGTTCGGTGTTTGAACTCAGTTATGGACAGCCAGATTTAGGCTTTGAAACCACTGCAATTATCTTAGGATTAAGTATTCCACTAACAGGATTATTTTTTATTGCCGCAGTGAGGGACGCAAGGGCTAACATAAAATAAGCATCAGGTATATAAAAAAGGTAAAAGGATGACCAAAATCAAAGTTCACCCTTTTACCTTTTATTTTTCTACCTAAACCTGTCAGCCTTAACCTCTAGCCCCTAGTACAGTGCGGCGTAAATAAAAAGACCATAAGAAATTGCTAAAAGGCTTGTGGTATCACTATTCTTTCTTTTTCCTTTTGACTTTTGACTTTTGCCTTGTTGTACTAGCCTCTAACCTCTAGCTCCTATTCTCAATTTTGGTAACTCAGCACTCAATACTTTTAAAGTCAACAGGTAAAATTTATCTTGTGGGTAGGAAAACGCCCTAATTTCGAGAGGAATCGACTGTGGAACCTAAAATTAACTGCGCCCAAGCCTGCGTCAATGGTTGTATTTTAGGGGATAAATGCCCCAATATCGAGTTTAGAGAAGCAGCCTCACAATTCATCAAAGAGACTTCTTTAGACGAAATGCTGGCTATGGCGGAAGAGCGTCTGCGTAAAAAGATGACAGAACCGCCAAAATGGGTGCTACCGGAAGATTAGTAGCTGCTAAATAGCGTCTGGATCGATATTTAATTCTCGCAGTTTTGCGGCTAGGCGATCGCTACGTTGTTTTGATTGTTCAGCAAGTTCTCTGGCTTGTTCGGCGAAATGAGCTTGTTGTTCTGCACGTTCTAACTCCTGTTGTGCAACTTCTTCGGGTGTCGGAACTAGTTGCTCTTCAGGAGTATAAAACCTTAATGTTTCTTGATGGACTCCCAAGTATAGCTCAAGTTGCTGACTCCACAATAAACCTTGAGGATTTGGGATTATTGGTTGATATTTACCGAGCAGTTGATTAATTGCTAGGAATAGCTTAAACATACTGGCATAGTTAAATCCAATAACTGTAGAGCATTCGGAGAAATAACTATGTCAGAACTAGCAATTAGCACTTCCTGGGTGAAGCTTTCACCAAATAATCTGCAAATTTCGGCTTACTTGGCGCAACCTCAAGAACCCGGTACTTACCCTGGAATTGTAGTTTTACAAGAAATTTTTGGTGTTAATAGTCATATTCGAGATGTGACCGAGCGAATTGCCAAGTTAGGGTATGTTGCGATCGCACCGGCATTGTTTGATCGGTTCGCTCCCGGTTTTGAAACGGGTTACACTCCACAAGATATTGAAGTTGGCAGAAAATACGCTTGGGAGCAAGCCACAGCATCACAATTACTCAGCGATATTCAATCAGCCATTGATTATCTCAAAACTTTGCCGCAAGTCAAACAAAACGCCATTGGTTCTATTGGTTTTTGTTTTGGCGGTCATGTAGCTTACCTAGCGGCTACTCTCCCGGATATCAAAGCTACGGCATCTTTTTACGGCGCGAGGATTACTAATAGCACACCGGGAGGTGGCGCGGCTACTTTAACGCGGACTCCAGAAATTCCCGGCACACTCTACGCCTTTTTTGGGATGGAAGATCCCAGCATTCCCAGAGAACAAACCGAAGAAATTGAAGCAGAGTTAGAAAAATACAAAATTCCTCATCGTGTCTTCCGCTACGATGGAGCTGACCACGGATTTTTTTGCGATCGTCGTGCCAGTTATAATCCAACAGCTGCTGCTGATGCTTGGATTGAGGTACAACAATTGTTTAGTCAATTGAACTGAACGTCATTTGTCCTTGGTCATTGTTCATTGGTAATCACCAAGGACAAATGACCCACCTCAAAATTCAGTGGTCATAGCTAAATAACAATTAATTTTCATTAGTCATGAATTCCGAATCGAAACTTTCTCAAAAAGCCAATTCGTCGTTTACAATGGACGATTTTGCTCAAGCACTAGAAAAACACGACTACCAGTTTCAAAAAGGCCAGGTGGTTCACGGTAAAGTGTTCCAGCTTGACCCCGATGGTGCTTATGTTGATATTGGTGGCAAGTCGTCGGCTTATATTCCCCGCGATGAGGCTTCTTTGAGAGCTGTTACCGATTTATCGGAGGTACTGCCTTTACATGAAGAATTAGAGTTTTTGATTATCCGAGAACAAGATGCCGAAGGTCAAGTAACTCTTTCTCGCCGACAGTTAGAAATTCAACATATCTGGGAAAAAGTCGTACAAATGCAAGAAAATTCCCAGACGGTAGAAGTTCGGGTAACAGGTGTAAATAAAGGTGGTGTCACCGTTGATTTTCAATCTTTGCGCGGGTTTATTCCGCGATCGCATTTAACCGAACGTGATAACTTAGAAGCACTGAAAGGTAAAACTTTAACGGCTGGCTTTTTGGAAGTAGACCGCAACAATAAAAAACTTATTCTTTCTCAACGTTTAGCCACTCGTTCGAGTAATTTCAGTTTGTTAGAAATTGGTCAGCTAGTTGAAGGTAAGATAACTGGCATTAAACCATTCGGAGTGTTTGTTGATTTAAATGGGACGAGTGCCTTGCTACATATTAAGCAAGTCAGCCAAAAATTTATTGAATCTCTCGAAAAAGTTTTTCAAGTCGGTCAAACAATTAAAGCTGTGATTATTGACTTGGATGAAGGCAAAGGTAGAGTTGCAATTTCTACAAGAATTTTAGAAAATTTCCCTGGCGAAATTCTCGAAAATCTTGATGAAGTTATGGCTTCAGCCGAAGCACGCGCTCATCGTGCAGCAAATAAAACTGCTGAATAGCTGTTTTCGCGTTTCCTAGTCTACTAAGGTACAAATTTATCTGTTTCCATCTGTCTTGAAAAGTTTTGCGCCGGGAAACCCGGACGCGCAAACTTTTCGCTGCGTGCATCCGCGTTTATCTGCGGTTAATTATTCTTTCCTGTACCTTAACAAGAGCAGCTTCAACAAGTCTGAAATAGTCATTAGTTATTTGTCATTTGGCAATACAAATAACTAATGACTATTTCAACCAAATATGTTTACTTGAAATATAAATCAGCTTAATAATGATTTTTCTAAGCGATAACTCTTTCTGAGTTCCTGCAAAGTTTCTTCTGTAAAGGCAAATTTAATTAAAGCGATTAACTCACCCCAACTTTGTAAGTTCTGTTCAGAAAGAGCTTGCCAAAACTCATTGATAAAAAATTCTGTCCACCATTCAGGCGCGTGCTTTCTGTAGGCATAGTCATGTTGTTTACGCCACCGCCTACGCCATTTAACAAACTCAACAGGTGTCGGTGGTTCTACGCCCAAAATCGGCGGAAAATCAGCATAACTCACAAACCTACTCACACCCTTTGCATGGATGTAAACTACATACCTCCAGCATTCGATTGTATGTATATCACCAAAGCCAATGCGAAACATCAGACAAATTGCTTCTTCAGTCACAAATCTTGCTAGTGAATTAATACATAAAGATTTATGAACAATTTTTGATGCACGGATGACAAGTGTCCTGGACTTAAGTGATGATACCATGAAAATATCTGTAACTTCGGTAGAATGAACCCTATCGGTGTTTACGGTATGCTTTTTGTAAACAATGCGATCGCCTTTCAGTTTTCCAGGCCGGAAGGCGGTCTTTTTATAGAGTATAATTATTAAAAGATTTATATCAGTCAGTTGTCAAGTAACTTATGGGAATGATTCGCCTCAAGATTCGAGAGTTTGCTGCGGAGAAAGGCTGGACACTGAAAGAAGTCTCAGACCGTTCTGGTGTAGTGTACAGCACTCTCAGGACTTACGCGCGATCGCCAGGATTAGCAACTGTAGATTTTACCGCCATTCAAAAGTTAGCCAGGACTTTTGATGTGATGATTGAGGAACTGGTGGAAGTTGTTCAAGAATAAGCTCAAAGTATTATTACCCCCCACCCCCTAATTTTCACAAATAACGTGCTAAAACTTCAGCCGTTGCATTACCAGTTTTTTCCCAACTAAATAAATTTGCTCTGGCGATACCTTGAGTTGAAAGATGCGATCGCAATTCTGAACTTGTCGCAATCGATTGCATCGCCTCAGTAATTTCTGTAATTTTGTAGGGATTAACTAAAATTGCTGCATCTCCAGCCACTTCAGGTAAAGAAGAAAGGTTCGAGGTGATGACTGGTGTACCGCAAGCCATTGCTTCGAGAACCGGGAAACCAAAGCCTTCCCACAGACTAGGAAACACAAGTGCGATCGCACCGTTAATAATGATTGGTAATTCTTGATAATCTACATAATTGAGAAACTTGACTTGATGAGTGATACCTAATTCCTCAACTTGCAATTGCACAATTGGGGTGTAACGTGGATCATTTGGCCCTGCTAACCATAATTCATAATCTTGATGATTTGGGAGTGCGGCAAAAGCACTAATCAGGCGTTGTAAATTTTTATAAGGGTCTTGCCTACCAATGTAGAGAAAGTAATTGCGAGTTGGTAGATTGAGATGGCGAAAATGAGTGCGATCGTGCGCTAAGGAAATAGGCGTAATTTTACTAGCTGGAATTTTGTAAAAACTAACAATATCATCAGCCGTAGCTTGAGAATTACATACAATATGCTGTGCTTGCTTCAAAACTTGCGGAACATAATAACGATGATATGGTGTTAGTGGCGAAAAGCGTTTAGGAAAACGCAACGGGATTAAATCGTGAGACATCACGACAAAACGACAGTTACTATATAGAGGTGCTTCTGGTAAAGGCGAAAATAACAGTTGCGATGCCAACTTTTGATAAATCTTCGGTAACTGTAATTGCGTCCATACTAAACGGCGAAAATGCCCCATTGTCCCATCAGCAGGAGTAAGATTATTGGGTACAGAATAACAACTAAACTCAGGATAATTGTAGGCAGTTAATAAGGTTGGATTTAGGAATTTTAAATAAGGAAAAAGATTTTGGGCATAGTTACTGATGCCTGTTGGTTTAGCTAAAAGTATCGATAAGTTAATAATTATTTGATTGGATAAGTAACTTTCTTTCTTATTCATTTAAGCATTGCTGTACAAGACCCACTTTTAACAATAACACTAGCTTTGAGGCAGATATCGCCTTAAATAGATTAACACACCATTAATTTTTCCTAGTGCCATTTGTGGTTTAATAGGTAATAAAAGGAAAGCATACAAAATCAGTCGAGTTAATCTAACGATTCGTACTGCTGTATTTGTATATTTCTCTAATGTTAATAAATAGCTGTATGTGCTGTATTTAATTTTCAGGAAAATATTGCGATTAGTAATGGAAGAAGGCTGATGAATGACACTAATTTTTTTTGTGACTGCTATCAAATACCCTTGTTGGGCATAGCGTCTACAAAAATCAAAGTCTTCATAATAAAGAAAGTATTCTGGATCAAATAAAGGTATTTCTGAGAAATTGCCTAAATTAATAATTAAACTACAGCCAGAAACCCAATCGCAAGTAATATAATCTTTATCTGTATTGGTTAACAAGTCTTGGCTGAGAATAGCACCCGTAGTAGGAGTGAAGTTACCACCACCAAACCAGACTTCACCAATAGGTGTATAAATAATAGAGCCAATAATTGATAATTCAGAATGAGAATCAAAAAATATTTTGGCTTGTGCTAAAGAATTTTCTGGTAAATAAGCATCAGGGTTAATTATCCAAATAATTGCTTGCTTGTTTTCTTGGTAAATATATTTTATGCCTAAGTTACAAGCCTGACCAAAACCGATATTAGTTTCAGCATGAATAATCTGTACAAATTCATGTTTTAGGTTACTAATCTCAGAATCATCTGGAGAATTATTGACAATGATGAATTTATAATTAATCTGATTACTGGAGGGTAAGGAATTAATTAATTTAGTTAACAAATTAGTCGAGTAATAGTTAACTGTTAAAAAGTAAATCATGTCAGTTCAATGTGACAATCATCACCAATCAAAAAGCGTAAAGCTTTAGGACGGCGGGGAGCAATAGTTAATTCTGCACGTTGACCAATAACGCTATCAATAATCCTCTGGTCAATTCCAGCAATTTTCGCACCTTCTAAAATTACACTATGTTCTAAATCAGTGTCGATGAGGGTGGTCTTATTAGCAATGCTACTATAAGGGCCAATAAAGCAATTTTCTAAATAACAATTGCTACCAATAATCACTGGGCCGCGAATTGTAGAATTGATAATTTGTGAATTAGCGCCTATTTGTACTCGCCCAATAATTTGGCTTTTCTCATCCACTTCACCTAAATTAGATGTCGTTAAATAAGTATCTAGAATTAAACGGTTCGCTTCTAATAAATCATCTTTTTTCCCCGTGTCTAGCCACCAACCATCTAAATTGCAGGCTAAAACTTGTTTTTGCTGATTGATTAAACATTGAATAGCATCAGTAATTTCTAACTCGCCTCGTTGGGAAGGCTGAATCAAAGAAATGGCCTGATGAATAATGGGGGAAAAGAAATAAACACCTACTAGGGCTAAATTTGATGGGGGAATTTTCGGCTTTTCAATTAATTGTAAGACTTTGCCTGTGTCATCAACCTTAGCTACACCAAAAGCACTAGGATTAACAACTTCACGTAAAAGAATTAACGCATCTGGTTGTTGTTGAGTAAATTTTTCGAGAAAATCACTTAAGTCCCCTTGCTGAATCAGGTTATCGCCCAGATACATAATAAAGGGTGAATCTGCTAAAAAAGGACGAGCGATCGCTACAGCATGAGCTAACCCGGCTGGCTGGTCTTGTAAAATGTAGGTAATCTTCGCTCCAAACAGTTCCCCATCTCCGGTTTTGTTTTGTACTTCTTTCCCGGTTTCTGGGCTGATGATAATTCCAATATCAGTAATCCCAGCCGCCACCATTTCTTCAATTCCGTACCATAGAATTGGCTTATTGGCAACTGGAACAAGTTGTTTTGCGCCTGTATAGGTGAGTGGGCGTAGACGTGTACCTTTACCGCCAGAGAGAATTAGTGCTTTCATAATGATCAAGATTTAGAGAGCCATTCTTTGAGCATGAGTCTCAGGCTGTGTCGCCAATAAGGTGGGTGAGTTCCTAGAACTTGTGATATTTTCCCACAAGCCAGCACAGCATAAGCAGGGCGACGAGCTAAGGTGGGGTATTCGGCGGTGGCAATGGGGACAATGTTCTGTACTGTGAGAGGAAAGCCTAATTGTTGGGCTTCTTCTAAAATCGCCACAGCAAAATCGTACCAGCTAATTACGCCACTGTTGGTGTAGTGGTAAGTGCCAGCAATTTCTGGTGTTAACTGGGGGATGATTTGGGCGATAACCCCAGCGATATCTCGCGCCCAGGTAGGACTACCAATTTGGTCTGTGACTACCTTGATTTCTGGTCGTTCTTTACCCAGCCGCAGCATTGTTTTGACAAAGTTACTTTTACCAAAACTGCCATAAACCCAAGCTGTGCGGAGAATAATGTGATGGAGAGTTGTTTGAGTAATGGCTATTTCTCCTGCAAGTTTAGTTTTCCCGTAAGTATTTAATGGGTTAGTTGCATCAGTTTCTTTGTATGGCTGACTTTGTTGACCATCAAAAACGTAATCAGTAGAAATATGAATTAAAAACGAACCCAGTTTTTTAGTTTCTTGGGCGATGATTTCGGCTGCTGTTGCATTTACGGCTGTAGCTAGTTCCGGTTCAGTTTCGGCTTTATCTACAGCAGTGTAAGCCGCAGCGTTAATAATAATTTTTGGTTGGATATCTCTGATGATTTGGCGTAGGCTATCAGGTTGAGTCAGGTCTATTTCAGGGCGTGCAGAGGCGATGATTTTGTGTTGCAGGGTCAAGATTTTTTGTAGTTCTTGACCGACTTGACCGTTACTACCCAGCAGTAAGATTGAATCATTCATAGACTTCTGCACTTTTAAATGCCTGACCGTTGCTATCCTGCAAAATCTCAACCATATTAAATCATGACCAAGTTTTCCCAAGCTGACCTTTTAAACCATGATAAGTTCCCAATAGACAAGCCCAGAGTTTGAGATATTTATGCTCTAAATCATAAAACATAATCCAAAACATAGTACTCAGCATATATTTTATCCGCCATAGGACACTTATTAAACGATAATAGCCTTGAGCATAACGAGTTTCTAAGTAAGTATGGTTACGACAGATATAATAGTGCCGTAAAGCTGAGTATTTTTGTATGTAACGCTCTTTTTGGAGAAAATTTATTTTAATAGGATTACCAAAATTGTGATACATGATGGCTTGAGGGACAATCAGATTATGGAAACCTTGTTGTTTTAGTCGCAAGCCATAATCAAGGTCAACACCATCAATGAATAAATCTGCACGAGGATAACTGATTGTTTTGGCTGCATTCAAAACGATTAATGAACCAGAAGTAATAGGTGAATCGCATTCATAATATTTCTCCTCACTTAAAGGTTTATAAGCAAGAAAGTGATATTGATCAAATATTGCTCCATCAACGCTTTTATTACTTCTCTGATCAAATGCGGCTGGCGCAAGTATCCCAATTAAATAATCAGACTTAGTAAGAGTTTTGTAAACACTTATAAGTCTAATTAAACAATCTTCATGGGCTACACTATCCTGATCAAAAGCCCATAAAAAATCATATTCTTCCTCAATTGCCCATTTAATTGCCAAAGTTAGTCCTGCACCAATTCCTATATTTTCGGGATGAAACTTGACGATAATATTTTCTTGATTTGCAAGATGAAGTAAAGGTTGTTGTATGGAGTTATCTACTATTAGTAGCTTATCAACAGCTATAGATTGATTAAAAATTGCATTAATACAATTTTTTACTGCTGTTGAATCTTCATAAGCTGTTATGTAAGCTGCTATTTTGTATTGCTCCATCATTTACTTTGCCTATACTTATTCATGTTTTATCCTCAAGCTATTTTCATGGATGACCTCAAAAATAGCTTTTGCAACAGTGCGTTGAGTCAAGTAGGTCTATATCAGGCTATGCAAGAGTCATGATTTTGTCTTTTGGAGCGAGATTTGTGTAGTTATTGACCTCCTTTATAGTTGGCACCCAGCAGTCAGATTGAATCATTCATAGATTTCTGCACTTTTAAATGCCTGACCGTTGCTATCTTTAGCTGATAATATTGGTGGTTCTTGGATAGGCCAGTCTATAGCTAAATCTGGATCATTCCATAGAATAGTGCGATCGCCTTGGGGTGCATAGTAATCTGTAGTTTTGTAAAGCACCTCCGCCACTTCCGAAAGTACCAAAAAACCATGAGCAAAGCCTGGTGGTATCCACAATTGGCGTTTATTTTCGGCGCTGAGTTCATATCCTACCCATTGTCCAAAGGTAGGTGAACTTTTGCGAACATCTACAGCTACATCAAAAATACTACCAACAATAGCCCGCACTAATTTACCTTGTGGTTGGATTATTTGGTAATGAAGTCCGCGTAACACATTTTTTTTAGAAAAAGAATGGTTATCCTGCACAAAGTTAAAAGGATGATCAAGTTTATCAGTAAATTTTTGCTGGTTATACGATTCAAAAAAAAAGCCGCGTGAGTCGGAGAATACTTGCGGTTCTATTAGTAATATCTCAGGTATTGTTGTATCGGTGTCCTTCACGGATTTTGGGTAAGAGGATGTTTTGATGTGATTATTTTATCACTTAAAATTAACTGGCTTTTCGAGATACCTGAGCATAATAAATTTCTTCTAATATCTGTTCAAGGTTATACTTGTATTCCCAGTTTGGATAGTGAAGGCGAAATTTTCTCACATCTGAAATATACCAAATGTGATCACCAGAGCGATTCTGTTCTGTATAAGTATATTGCAACTTTTTGCCTACGATATTCTCACAAATTGAGATTGCTTCTAACATAGAGCAATTACTATGCCGAGAACCACCGATATTGTATACCTCTCCACACTGAGGATTTTGATAAAAGTGGTAAAAAGCGTTTACTAAATCATAACTGTGAATATTATCTCTGACCTGTTTACCTTTGTAGCCAAATATTGTGTAAGTTTCATTAGAAATAGTACATTTCATTAAGTACGCTAGAAACCCATGTAACTGAGCGCCAGAATGATTAGGGCCAGTTAGACAACCGCCTCTAAAGCTAGCAGTCTTCATCCCAAAGTATTTGCCATATTCTTGAACTAATACATCTGCTGCAACTTTAGAAACACCAAATAAGGAATGTTTAGAATTATCAATTGACATTGATTCATCAATTCCTTCCAAATACTGATGATCTGCTGCAATTTCCCAGCGATTTTCTAATTCTTGTAATGGCAAATAATTAGGAGTATCGCCATAAACTTTGTTGGTTGAAGTAAATATAAAAGTTGCTTCTGGGCAATATTGCCGAGTAGCTTCTAGTAGTACCAAAGTACCATTAGCATTGACTGTAAAATCTGTATGTGGATCTTTAGCAGCCCAGTCATGCGATGGTTGTGCTGCTGTATGGATAATCAGAGCAATATCAGAAGAATGTTCTTGAAACAGGTTTTCTACTGCGGAGCGATCTCGAATATCAATATCATAGTGACGATAGTTATTACCATATTTATCTTCCAAGATGCGACGATTCCAGTCTGTAGAAGCAGATTCACCAAAAAATACTGCCCGCATATTATTATCAATACCTACAACATGAAAACCATGTTGGGCAAAAAAGTGAACAGATTCCGAACCAATCAGACCAGAGGAACCAGTAATTACAACCGTAGGCATAGTATATTGATTCAAGTCAAATTATAATAAACATCTTAAGATAAAATGGGTTTGAGAATTGTTTCATTCTCAAGAATCCAACTATAAATATCTTGCAGAGTTTGTTCTGGATTCCTAATTGCTCTCCATCCAGTCTTAGCCATTATTTTAGAAGCATCTGTAATATATATAGGTATGTCACCTTGTCTAGCTGTTGCTTCTGATTTGATCAAAATAGATTTACCAGTAATTGCTTCGCATAGTTTAGTAGTCTCTAACAAAGACAAGCTGTTTTCTACACCTCCACCAACATTTAAAACATCTCCGTCTAAGTCCGAGAAATTTTCTAATTGGTAATCAATCAAGGTTAATAAATCATCAATATGTAATAAATCTCTAACTTGTTTACCTGTACCGCCATAGCCTATATAACTTAAAGATTTTTCAAAATAGTGTGCAGCCAGCCACAACACAAAAACACCTTGATCAACTTTACCCATTTGCCAAGGTCCTGTAATTACGCCACAACGGTTAACTATTGCCTGAATACCATAAGCCTGTCTATACTCTTCAATCAACATTTCCGAAGCAAGTTTAGTTGTACCATATAAAGAGCGGTGGCCTTGGAGTGTGAATTCTTCTGCAATCCCAAATTCAGACACTCCAGGTATTGTTTGTTGCGATGCAATGTTGAAGCGGGTTGCCAATTCTATTAAATTAAGTGACTTCAGTTTTTCAATAGGATAAATACGGCTAGTGGATAAAAATAATAACCTAGCTTGAATTTGTCTAGCTAGTTCTAAAACATTGATAGTTCCTACTAAATTCGTTTGTAAGACATATTGCGGAGAGGAAAATCCTGCTAGTACGGAAGGTTCAGCAGAACAGTCAATAATAGTACCGACCTGAAAATTTGTGGGTTCTAAATCGCTAGCCGAACGAATATCCCCATGAATAAACTCAATACCCAATTGTTTGAATCGAGGAAGGTTTAATTCTGAACCCCGTCTGCGTAAATTATCAAAACATATAACTTTCCACTGAGGATTTTGCTTTTTTAAACTAATTGCCAAAGAACTACCAACAAAACCTGCTCCTCCTAAAATTAAAATCCTGTCTGACATTTATTTTAAGCCTTTGATTTAACAACAGTTTTTTTATGATTAAGATGATAATCACCACGAGATAAATGCTTTTCTAACCAAATATACAGAACTATAAACAAATATCGACTGCCCATTTCTTTGAGTTTTAGCTTAGAAACTCCAGTAGTTCTGTTGCGCCAAGTTATAGGAATAGTTGTATAAGAATACCCCCTAACAATTGCCTTAAGAGGTAGTTCTACTGTTAAGTTAAAATGGTGAGATATTAATGGTGAAATTCCTTCTATCACCTCTTTGCGATAAATTTTAAAGGCATTAGTTGTATCATTGAAGTTAAGACCAAATAATATTTGAACAAACAAATTTGCTAAACGATTTATAAATAATTTATGGCTAGGATAGTCAATTACTTTACCGCCCTTAATAAAGCGAGAACCAAAAACACAATCGTAACCTTCTTGGAGTTTATGGTAGTAAGATACTATATCTTCTGGTGCATCTGAACTATCTGCCATAACTACTGCTACAGCATCACCTGTAAAATTTTCCAACCCACAGCGCACTGCAAAACCAAAACCATTAGGATAATAATTATTTATATATCGCAGTCTAATATTTTCAGAATTCATTTGCTGCAATAATTCTTCAGTCTTATCCTTACTGTTATCGTTCACAACTAAAATTTCATAATCTATATTTTCCTGTTCCAGGAATTGACTAATAGTATTAACAGTTTGAACTATACAATCTTCTTCGTTATAAGCTGGAATTACTAGTGATAAAGTATTGATAGGTTTTGATAACTTTTGGGGTTCAGCCTTCCTGACTTTTGAATTTCCTGATAAAGCGGGAGCTAAGGATTCGGGATAATATGTATCTGATGAGTTTATTATTTGTGATTGATGGTTATTATTTTTAGATGGATTTTTAAAAACAAACCTATCACTAATTAAATAATTAATAGAGGCACTTAAAAGCACACCTATTAAAGTATTGATAGCGTAGTTAACACCGAACCAATCCAAAAGCGGGAATATCAGAAAAATTCGAGCAATCACCGCTACACCAGCAGAAACATGATAAAGAGGAAGTTGTCGTAAAAATACTTCTTTAAAATTCCAGATTCCGCCAGTCCAAACCCAAATTCTATATATGAAGAAACTAAATACCAGAGAAATTTCTATTGAAAATACATTAGCAATATTTCGTAATAAAGGAGTATTAAAGTTGAACTTTTCAATTAGTAAAAAAATTAACGCTAAATTTAGTGCCGCAGCTAAACCACCACCTAGCAGGAACTTTAAAATCTTTAAGGAAAAAAATTTTTTGAACATAAATAGATTTCACCCCTTAAATACAAGCCTGAAATAATCAGATCTTAAATACTAAAATATTAATTCAAAATATAATTGCCATTTATTAAAGATAATTTAGTTTTAAGTCTTGTTGGTTTTGAAATCGTCTAGCAACTTTATTCACGGGATCGTAAATCCAAATTTTAACAACATGATTATCTTTAGGGATATTATCTGAGTCTAAAGATATTGACCAACCTGATTGATTATAGTTTGGATTTTTATAAAATTCTCCAACATCGTATCTATCCCAACTTGTTTTAGTCATTGCTAGAGGAATATTTGCATCGCTATATGTTATAAGAATTGAAACTGCCTGTTGAGGATTGCTCTTAGATACTATCCATCCATATAAATATATTTCTTCTCCTCTTTTAAAGCTAACTTCGGGAGAGTCCAATGAACCGATATATTCTTCAGTGGGTTCTTGTAGAAACTTGATTCCTTTCAGGTTAGTTATATCAAGAGATTTATCTTTAATTTGAATAGATGGATCTACTTGATAAGTATCCATTTTTATTTGAATATCTTGTTTATACAAAAAAGGATTAACAGCCGAAAACTTAAAGGATCTCACTCGCTGGTTCCATTTCCCCTTAAAGAATGAAAGAGCTTGAATATCATTTAACGGTAAGTGACTAATGATTATACCATTTTCAGAATTTTCTGGAATTATTCTGAAAGAATGGCTACTAGCATTTTTGAAAAGAATATCAATTTTTACAGGAGGCGATCTAAATATCATTTTGTATATTTTTCCTAAAAATGAGTAGTTGAATTTTACAGATGCTCGCACTAAATGAGATGAGTCTGAAATATTCGTAGATTCATTCCATTTTATTGTTAATTCTTGACTCTCTACAGATGATAAGCATATATTTTTATCCCGTTTTTCAAGCAATAGCAAATTAGATACTTCCGATGTATTTAAACTGATCAATTCATTAAATTTAGATGATAATTTATAATTGCAAGCTATGTAAGAGAAGGTAGATGGCTCATCAAAAAAAGGATGTCTGTTATCAATAGTATTAAAACCATATATGATGTAGCTAGGTGTCTGACTTGATATACTATTAAAGTTAGCTGTGTCAAGGAATTTAGTATAGGCAGAGTAAGACTGAAATATAGGTCTTGATTTCCATTTAAGATTATTTGATTCAACGAGTGAAATTTCCCAAGGTATAATATCTACTGTTTGATTATTGATTACTTGTAATAACTCTTCAGAGAATTTAACCTTTGCTAGTTCTAAACTACTATTTGTATTGATGTTATGACGTAGATTTTCTGTTTTTGTTAAAGCTAATACTTTGTTAATAACATTAATTGGTTTAAAATCGTTAACTATTTTTACGCCGATATTTGCATTAGAATTGCCAAAAGGAGATGTTGCAAAACAATATATAGAAATAATTATTCCTGAATAAATTAATGTGATTTTTCTAAAAGTTTTAAACTTATTGCTTAATTTGGTGATACTTATAGCAGCTATTATGAGGAAGGATTGTATAAAAATGTAAACATGTCCATCTTGGCGCACATAGCCATGTTTAAAACTCATCCATAAAGTAAAAGCTAAAGCCAAACTCAGACCTAAGTATTCTTGACTTTGACGTATAATTTGAATTAGTAGTATAAGTATTATTAAAATCCCTAAAATCGCAAATCCTACCTCCCAAGCCGAGCCAACTATACTCATGGCACTAGAATAGCCAGAAGAAATTTCAAACGAACCCCTGAAATAATCTAGTAACTGAGGAGATATATAAATACTGGTTATAAAAATACCCAATGTATATGTTAAATAAAAAGTATTTTTAAAGTCAATTTTTTTATAAATTACTTTTTCTGATAAATTAGATTGATTTATTTTATAAATTACTTTTGTTTGAAATAACCAAGATAGAATTCCTAAAAATGTGGCAGAAAATACGCATACAGTAAGCAATCTAAAATTGCCTACTAAATTTGGGTTCAATAATAATAAAGAAACAGTTAATGCTGCTATGATAGCATCTAGAACAGCAAATAAACTTTGTGATAGATATGATTGAACTTTGAAACTTTTCCAGACCTCGGATAAAAGTATCAAAATCGTTATTCCTAATGTACAAACTCCAATGTTAAACTTGGTAAGTAAACATAATCCTGATAATGAGCCAAGCCCCAAAGCACATATTCTAATATTATTTTTGTTAATAATATTGTTCCAGGACAAAACCATTATGAATGCAAAGATTATCTTGTAATCAATGGATAAACCAAATAAGTAAGCTAAAAATATACTAGTAGACAGTAAGCATTTGTCGAGGTTGCTTTTTTGAATTTTAATTGTTGCAATACTGACACAAAAGGTTATTAATTCAACAGCTATACGAAATATTAATATCGGATAAAAGTTTTTTTCAAGTACAGCACCATGAATTAAATAACCCAATGGCCCATAGGTAAATATAATATCTTTTCCAAAATAAAGTTTATTTAAAGCAGCACGACTAATTGCATATTGCCAAGACGGGTCAAGCCCTATTCTTATTCCTGAAGGTAAGTTAAGAAAGGCAAGGAATATATATATACATATAATAATAGATGCTATTCTAAGAAGTTTCTCTGATTTCATATAATTTAATTTTCTACTCAAATTTCAGTCATATATATTGAAAAATTAGTTAAGATTCATAGAAGTTTTTAGCTACTTCTTTAAGTAAAAAATATAAGCTATTTAAAAAGCTTATATTAGCAATAAAATCTAAATTCATTATGTTACTTATTCTAGTTTAAGGCTGTAATCTTCGTGTTTAGATGTCAAGTTAATACTATAACAGGGATCGTAGTCAATAAACTTTTTCCACTTGTTTTGCATATACTCTGTTTCTTTGAGAAACCTTGCTTGCTTTTCGGGTGTATCTTCGTAACCTCGGCTTTTAGATTCATAGTGATATAACATAACGTGTGGCAAATAGATGTTTCTGTAACCTTTTTCAACAATTTTTAAACATAGGTCAACGTCATTAAACGCAACTGCAAGTTTTTCTTCAAAACCTTCTACTGCTTCAAAAACTTCTCGTCGGCACATTAAACAAGCTGCTGTCAAAGCCGAATAATTATTTACAGTTGCGATTTGATCAAAGTATCCTGGTGAATCACTGGGATAATTTTTATGACTATGCCCGGCCACTCCACCAATACCTATAACTACGCCAGCATGTTGAATGGTATCATCAGGATATAAAAGTAAGGCTCCAACAGCTCCTATAGACGGTCTTTGAGCTTGTTCAACCATTGCATCTATCCAGTCAGGAGTAATTACTTCAATGTCATTGTTCAAAAACAGTAAGTAATCTCCCTTGGTTTGATTTACAGCATAGTTATTGATTTTGGGGTAGTTAAAAGGAATATCTAGACGATGGCATTGGAACCTGTTGGGTTCTTTTTGTTGCCATTTAGAAAAAATTCTAAACGTATTTTCTTCCTGGCTACCATTGTCGATAAGGATAATTTCGTAATTTGGGTAAGTTGTTTTTTCAAAAATAGATGTTAGACACTTGTCTAAAGTATTACCCAAATCTCTTGTAGGGATAATAATACTGACAAGTTTATAGTCTTTAATTGTGTATCGGATTATGTGATGTTCTGCAAGGCTTTTAGCTTCTGTAACTCGTCCATCTTCACCTCGTCTAACAAGCGCATCTGCTAGTGCTTTTTCTGCTGCTATGACAGCATAAGGCTTTTGATCAGCTTTGCTTGCAGCAGATTGGGGATGAATTCTCCAGTGGTATAGTATTTTGGGTATGTGAAAAATTCGCGTTGTTTTTTCTGTTAACCTCAAAACCAAATCATAATCTTGGCTGCCTTCATAACCTATTCTAAAACCACCAATTTTTTCTACTAATTCTCGTCGGTAAGTGGCTAGATGACAGGTATACATTCGAGATAAAAATGAGTCAGGACACCAATCTGGTTTAAAGAATGGATCTTGAAGGTTCCCATTTTCAGCCATTTTATCTTCATCAGAATAAATCATATCTGCGTCTGGATGCTGATTGAGCAACAGAGCAACTTCATATAGGGCATCAGGAGTTAGAATATCATCATGATCAAGTAAACTGATGAATTCACCACTAGCAAGCTCTAAAGCTGAGTTAGAACAACGCGAAATATGACCGTTTTCATTTCTAAAGACAACTTTTATCCGAGAGTCTTTTGATGAGTAATCTTCAAGAATTTGTCTGATTTGATTATCTGTGGAAGCATCATCAGCAATACACAACTCCCAATATGGATAAGCCTGATTTAAGACGGAATCAATAGCTTCCCGCAAAAAATTTGCAGGTGTATTAAAAACAGGCATAACAATGCTAATGAGAGGCTTGTAAGTTAATAAATCTACCTGTGAAGGCATCTTTTTTAAAGCATCTTGAGTAGGGTAGTTTATGTTCAACCACCTCTGATAGTCAATATCATTAGCATGAGGAACACCTGGCAATGCTAAAACAGGGTTTAGTGTATAGTTGAAATTGAAGAATATTTTTTTGAATATTTTATAAAATAAGTAACTCAATCCCTTGACTCGAAAAATAGTCAACAGATATTTTACCCTTGAGAATAAACTTTGACGGAAAGAAACATTGGGATTTACGAAACCAATAGCACGTCTAAAATTAAACCACACTGTTCGCATCTGCCAAAATTTACTACTTTCCATTGCTGCAATCACGATTTGCGATCGCTCTAACTCGTAATGTGTATGTTGCAGTTGAGAATGCGATCGCTCTAATCGTCTGTTGATTTCTTGTATCTCGTGTTTTAATTCTTCTATCTGTTTATTTTGGCTTTTTATTGTTGCATTTGTAATATAAAACCGTGCGGCTTTACTAGCATCATCTACATATTGAATTGCTTCACTGATGTCTAAAATAAGTTTTGGCGAAGTTTGTAAAATTTCTGCAACTCTATCAAAATGTTTGTCGATTTTTGTGAAAATTCTTGATAAATTACTATTGTCTTGTTTTTGCTGTTGAATCAAATTAAGTAATGAACTTTTTAATATTTTAGGTGTAGTGATGATAATATTTTCAATACACATAATCATCGCCACACCCTTGAGTTTTTCTAAATTAGAAAAGTTCAGTAATAAGTTAGGAATTCCATAAGAATATGCAGTTATATTACCATGCAAACTAGTACCTGCAAAATAATCGGAATGAGCAATAACAGATGCTATCATTTTTATATCTATATTACCCTCTAATAAAAATGTTCTTTTTGTAATACCTTCCTGTAATTTTCGCAAAATTAATTGATCGTTATGGCATAAGCCAATAGGTAGAAATACAATTTCTAATTCGGGTTTTGTTAAAATTATACTGTTAATTGCTGTTATTAGTTCTTCAATATTCTGTATACTAGCATAGCTAACTTGAAGACACAGAACCTTACCAAAACCTGGAAATTGCTTAGTTTGAATAAGTCTTTTATGTGTATCTTCAAGGATACTTTTAGGATAATAACGAGAAATCAAAAAAGCAGTATCTGGAACCACATGAATTTCCTTATTGATTCCAGCCTCAATTAATTTCTGTTTACACAAATCATCTCTTACGCTTATGTAAGTTATTTTGTCAATACTTCTTCTTACTAATGAAGATTGCTTCTCGTCAAATTCAAAAGGTATCCCCACTGCATTCCAAATTACAGGAATAAATTGAGATAGCTTTGCTAAATCTTCTATAAAGACACGATATGATCGTTCTTGTTCTGCTAGTTCTTGAGAAATTTCATAAATAGGTACCATAGCAGCATCATCAAACCGTATGATATCGCCTCCCCCTAAAATAATTCCTCTATAGTTTAATATTTGATTAAAAAAACCTTCTTCTTCTATCCTAATAATCCGTTTTACTGTTCTATTTAATTCAGGTTCAAATTGCCCTCCTTTGGGTGAATAAAGTGTAATGTCTATCCCAGAAATACGCTTTTTTAGTTCAGAGTCTAGTATGAGGGGAAATAATAAATCTCCATAATTAGAAACATCAAAGGTTCCCCAGTTTTGAATATTTAGACTACTGTTAAAGTGTGATTTATTTATCATAAATTTTAACTACATATATGTAATTTAATTTTGTGGCTGAAACAGCATCTTTTCGTTAATCAAGCTACAGTCTAAGATTATAGCTATAGCTGAAACCCTATTAAATCTACTCACTTGCTATTTTTACTGATTGCAAATAACACTCTACTGTTTCGTCAGCACTACCCAAAAATTTAACTTGTCCTTTATTCAACCAGATAGCTCGTTGACAGGAATTTTTAATAAAACTTAAATCATGGGATACTACCAAAATAGTGGCATTACCATCCCAGAAGTTATTAATTCTCTGTTGACTTTTATTTCTAAAACTTTCGTCACCTACAGACAAAACCTCGTCAAGAATCAATATATCTGGTTGTACATCTGTGGCAATGGCAAATCCCAGTCTTGCAACCATACCCGATGATAAACTTTTCACCGGAGCTAAAGCATAGTCGTGCAATTCTGCAAATTCTAAAATTGAACCAGTTCGCTCTTTCATTTCGGCTCTAGAAAAACCCAGCAGTACACCATAAAGACTAATATTATCCATTACAGAAATATCTGGGTCAAATCCTGCGCCTAATTCAATTAAGGGTGCAATTTTTCCACGCACTCTAACAGTACCAAATGTGGGTTGCAAAATTCCACAAATTATTTTTAGCATTGTTGACTTACCAGAGCCATTCGCTCCGATAATTCCTATTTTTTCTCCTTGGTCAACAACCAAATCGATTTTGTCTAGTACCAGTTTTTTGGCTGGCTGACGGTATTTGCCTTCCAAAACAGATAACAGAGTTTTCTTGAGGTCGTAAGAAAACTCTTCTTGTGTCCGTCGCCAAAGCGAAACTTGATCTAGACGAATTACTTCCATCTACTTATAACAAATCCATAAATTGATTGCGTAACATTTGGAAACACGCCCATCCTAGTGTCAAAATAATTATGCCACTAAGTAAAGCACCCCAAATTAAATTTAAATCGGGAAAGTTGCCTGATAGGGTAATTTGCCGTAAACTTTCAATGATTGGTGAAAAGGGATTCAATGCTAAAAATGGCTTAACTTGTTTGGGAACAATAGCTGCTGGATAAAAAACAGGACTACTCATCCAAAAAACGAATGTAACTAATTCATAAAAATAGGGTAAGTCTCTGAAAAAGACATACAGCGCACTGACTAAAAAGCCAATTCCCGTACAGACTAACACAAGCGACAGAAATGGAAACAGTAGTGCGAGGACATTCACCAAATTCTTGGAATAAATTAAAGTGATTAATGCTAGTAAAGGCAAAGCCCCCATTGTAAATTGCAATATATTAGCAGCAATCATGGACACTGGAAAGATGCTGACGGGTAAACGAATTTTATTCAGCAAAGCGCCATTTGCAACTACACTACTTAAAGCCTGGGATGTCGATGCTGAAAAAAAGTTAACTACAATCAGCCCCGTAAACGCAGCTAAAACATAGTTGAGTATTGAGTTGTTGTAATAAGAGGCAAAAGCAGCACCAAAAATGGCAGTATATAACCCTGTCATAATGAGTGGGTTTAATAGCGACCAATACACTCCTAAAAAAGAGCCTCGATAACGAACTTTCAGATTTCGCTTAACCAATACATGGAGTAATTCCCAGTAGCGTTTTGCCTGTAACCACTTTGCATCATCTTTCAACACAGTTGTCATTTTCCCAGACCACCACACACTACGGGAGAGTTATTAGCGAACTTTATACTATAAGAGGGGCAAAACTGCAATTGACTGTATCATTCTTTTTGAAAGACAATTAATCCCTCATCGTCATCAGCAACCATATTTTTAGATAAAAATGCCATATTCTCAGCCTGGAAGCGAGAATCACCAGCTTAACTTAAATTATCTGGGTCAATTCCTTGCGCTCTTAAATACTCTGCCAGTTTATCAGCCCGTTGACGTTCTTGTTCGGCTCTTTGGCGTTCTTGTTCAGCCCGTTGGCGTTCTTGTTGGGCTTGTTCTTTTAGCGTGGGTATCCAACCTGCGGTGTTATACCAGCGTAACCATAAACCCGTTGTCTGTTGATAAGTACCTTGCCAAAGACCCAAGCCTAAATCTAACTCTTTCAACCAAAATTGATTATCTGTTAAAGCCATTGACTTATAACCAGCACCATTAAGCTGAAAAACCCGCAAATTGTTTTCGTAGCGGTCATAGACAACATAATAAGGAACGCGCAACATTCGCTCATAAACTTCCCATTTAGTCGGGGGTTTGTTGGCTTCCCGCAGTGTTTGTCCCAAATCTTCTTGTTCTGTACCTGGGGAAAGTAATTCAACTACTAAATATGGTGCAACACCCTCTTGCCATATAACGTAACTTAAACGTAATTCTTGCTGTTGTTCTGCTGTCGGTACTCCTAAAACCATGTACCAATCAGGACGTTTGTACCACAATGGATGGCGGGGGTCATAGTAAAGGTTTAAGTCACTCGCCAGTAAAATTTCTGCTGATGAATAGTTAGCAGGTTGACAAGTTTCAGTTAGTAAATCTGCTTGCATACAATGAAATTCGTCTGGCAACCCTGATTCCCCAATTAATTCACTGGGTAAATCATACATTGTTGGCATGGTTCCTTGTGGCGGACGGGGCGGGTCGGTTTGATACATTGCTGCTACCTCCAGTCATAGTGTCTGGGTCAACACCCAGAGAACGCAAATATTCTGCCAAGCGTTGCGATCGCTCCTGTTCTTGTTGCAATCTTAATTCAGTATCAGATAACTGCTGCTGTACCTCGACTGCTTGTTGCTGTGCCTCAACTGCTTGTTGCTGTGCCTCGACTGCTTGTTGCTGTGCCTCGACTGCTTGTTGCTGTGCCTCGACTGCTTGTTGCTGTGCCTCGACTGCTTGTTGATATGCTGCAATTGCTTGCTGTTGCAGGTTTAGCGCCGCCTCTTCTGGTGTTGGCACTAAGTCCCCTTCAGGAGTAAAGTAACGGAGTTTAGCATTTTCTACACCTAAATACAGACCAAGTACCTCACTCCAACACCAGCCACGCCCATCAGGCGCGATTTGTTGATATTTATTGCCAATCAACTCAAAACCAGCAAATTCTAGACTTTCGGGTGAAAACCAAAAATACTCAGGTGTGTGAAATCGGTTTTCATAGAGACTTTTCTTTAAATTCCGATCAATGTTAGCTGTGCTTTCCGAGAGTAATTCAATAATCAAATCAGGATAACGACCGTCTTCTTCCCAAACTACCCAAGAATTGCGGGGGCGCTTTTCTGTATCCTTCACTAAAAAAAAGTCTGGGCCACGAAAATCTCGATTTCGTAATTGCTGACGACTAAAGTATATTGTCAGGTTTGCACCAATAAAATAGTCATTTTGGTCACGCCACAGCCATTCTAAACAAGTAACTAACAGTAATAGCTGTGCATAATGCAACGAAGTTTCCATTTCCGGCTCATCACTCAACAACCGAGTTGCATCGGGCATTTGTTGTTCTAGCTGTTGCGCTGTGACAAACATGGTTTTATACCTGATTGCGTGTTGATTTAATTTTAATTTGGAGTGGAACGAAGTGACAGATAAGTCCCAGATTCCGCTAAACTGAGACTTGGTTTATTGCATTGTAATCAGGCAGCATGGAAATCGGACAAAAGGTTAAGGTGTATCGTCTACGCGATCGCGTATCTAGCTCAATTGCTCAAAAACTTGGTAAAGTCGGCGTTATCGAAGGCTACAAAATGACTGATGGTAGCGGCGTTGGTATAGTAGTGAAGTTTGAAGATAATAGCGCCACTTGGTTTTTTGAAGACGAAATCAAACCTGTGTAGCTAGGACAAACTCAATGCGGAAGCTAAGAGTATTTGCCTAATGCTAAGTTGGAGTGGAAACAACAGGCGGTAATTGGAAATCACGAAATGTCCCTAATATTGACATTTTTGGGCAAAGGCGGCATCGCACGTAGCAAAGTAGCGATCGCCGCAGCTAAACTATTGGCAAGTCAAGGTAAACGTGTACTTCTAGCAGGACTGGCAGAACCAGTTTTACCTATCCTCTTAGAAACTACACTCTCGGCTGACCCTCAAGAAATTGCTCCTAATTTGCAAGCAGTACAGTTGTCTGCATCTGTACTTTTAGAACGCAATTGGGAAGAACTTAAAAAACTAGAGGCACAATACCTCCGTACACCCATTTTTAAAGAGGTTTACGGTCAAGAACTGGTGGCATTGCCAGGAATGGACAGCGCCCTCGCCTTAAATGCTATCCGTGAATATGATGCCAGTGGCAAATATGATGCAATTATTTACGATGGCACTGGTGATTCTTTTACTTTGCGGCTGTTGGGTTTGCCAGAATCTCTCAGTTGGTATGTGCGGCGATTTCGACAGTTGTTTGTCAATTCCGATTTAGGCAAGACAATTTCTGAATCGCCATTAATACAACCACTAATTACCAGTTTTTTCAACGTCAATTGGACAGCAGATAACTTTGCTCAACCCACCAACCAAGTCAACGATTTCTTAGACAAGGGTAAAGCGGCTTTGGCTGACCCCAAAAGAGTTGCAGCCTTTTTGGTAACAACCAATGACCCCATAGAAGTGGCAGTTGCTCGTTATTTGTGGGGAAGCGCACAACAAGTTGGTCTGACGGTAGGTGGAGTTATCCAAATTGCTGACCAGACAACAGCAGATTTAACGGCGGATTTTGCACCGCTATCTGTAAATGTTGTGCCGGATGTGACCCAAGGTAACTGGCAACCCCTAGTAGATGCCTTACCCAACTTTGCAGCACAAGCCAGCCAAGTACCCAAGCCCATCGAAATCGATGTCCATAACCGTCAGGTACGCTTATTTTTGCCTGGATTTGATAAAAAACAGGTAAAACTTACCCAGGTAGGGCCAGAAGTCACAGTAGAAGCCGGCGACCAACGGCGGAACATCTTCTTACCACCAGCCTTGACTGGTAGACCTGTAACTGGCGCAAAATTCCAAAATAATTATTTGATTATTTCTTTTTAAACCAGGATGAAGGATGAAGTGGATAGCAGGTTACAGGTGACAGGTGACAGGTGACAGGTTATGGGCTTAAAAGCCTTTTTCTATCTGATTTTGATTATCTGTTGATGTTATCGCTATCAAATTTCATCCTTCATACTTCATACTTTCCCATACATAATCTTATGACTGAATCAACTCCCGTACCCCCCAATTCCAATCCGGCTGAGGCGGTAGACTCAGTAATAGATAGTTCTAGTGAAGCAGGAACAGTAGCCACAAACGAACGCACTGCCAAAACTCGTCAGCTACTAGGAATGAAAGGCGCAGCGCCAGGAGAAACTTCCATTTGGAAAATTCGCCTGCAATTGATGAAGCCAATTACCTGGATTCCTTTAATTTGGGGTGTGGTTTGCGGTGCAGCTTCCTCTGGTAACTATACCTGGACTCTAGAAAATGTCTTGAAAGCCGCAGCTTGTATGTTACTGTCGGGGCCGCTGCTGGCTGGTTACACCCAAACCATGAATGATTTTTATGACCGCGAAATTGATGCCATTAATGAACCTTACCGTCCCATCCCTTCCGGCGCAATTTCTGTACCCCAGGTAGTAACCCAGATTTTACTATTGTTAGTATCGGGGATTGGTTTGGCATACGTGCTGGATATCTGGGCGGGTCATGAATTTCCAACCGTTGCAGCACTGGCAATTTTCGGCTCATTTATTTCTTATATTTACTCTGCCCCTCCTCTGAAACTGAAGCAAAATGGTTGGCTGGGTAACTATGCTTTAGGTGCAAGTTACATTGCTTTACCTTGGTGGGCTGGTCATGCTTTGTTTGGTGAACTGAATTGGCAAGTTTTGGTTCTCACCTTAATTTACAGCTTGGCTGGGTTGGGCATTGCTATTGTCAACGACTTCAAGAGTGTCGAAGGCGATCGCCAATTAGGATTAAAATCACTACCAGTTATGTTTGGTGTCACCACCGCCGCCTGGATTTGTGTTTTGATGATTGACTTATTCCAAGGCTTTATGGCTGCTTATCTCGTCAGTATCCATGAGAATTTATACGCCGCCATCTTGGTGTTGTTAATCATTCCCCAAATCACTTTCCAGGATATGTACTTTTTGCGTGACCCCTTAAAGAATGACGTGAAATACCAAGCCAGCGCCCAACCATTCCTCGTGCTGGGAATGCTGGTGGTTGGTTTAGCATTAGGTCACGCTGGAGTTTAGAAAAGTGCGGAATCCGAGGTCATCTCAATGGTTGTAATACACGTTTTTATCTGTTTGTCAAGGAAATGATCAATTTTTTGAACATTGACCAACTTCCAGACAGTATCAGAATAAAAATGGCTATCACCTATGAAAATTTAACTGCTGGACAGATTCTTTTTCATCAAGGTGATTTGACTACAGCCATTTTTGTTGTCATATCTGGGCAGATTCGACTGATGCACTATACTAGTGCGGGTCAATCTATCAAGCATTATGAGGTGAGAACTGGAGAGAGTTTTGCGGAAGCGGCCTTGTTCAGTGAATTTTATGATTGTACTGCGATCGCAGATGCTCCATCTCGGATTGCGACTTTTCCTAAGCCAGCTTTTCTGGCAACTTTGCGCCAATATCCAGATTTATCAGAAGTCCTCGTAGCACAGTTGGCACGAAGATTTCATCAAGTAAAAGTTTTGCTAGAACTACGGAGTATTCGCTCGGCGCGGGAGCGAGTACTTCATTATTTAGAAATTGCCATCCATCCACATGGAAACACAGTCAATTTAGAAAAACCTTTGAAGGAAATTGCTGAAGATATGGGGTTGAGTCAGGAAGCATTTTCTCGCGTCTTGAGTCAACTTCAAAAAGACGGTGTAATTACCCGCAAAAAACGGCAAATTACCTTACATCAAAAATTGCTTCCAACTAACTCTAAAAATTACACACAATAAAGAATTATCTCAGACTTGATTTCAATCAAATAATTCCTGGTGTCAAAAGCATAGATTGAACTGCGGATATTTACAGCTATGCCAACACCAAACAGATTATGACTTTGAATCAACCTGAGTATTTCACTAAGTACGAGAACTTGCATTTCTACCGAGATGAAAATGGCATTCTCGAAGTAAGAATGCACACCAACGGCGGTTCGCTAATTTTCACTGGCAAAACTCACCGAGAATTTCCCGATGCCTTTTATGACATCAGCCGAGATAGAGATAATCGTGTTGTCATCCTCACAGGTACTGGCGATGCTTGGATGGCTGAAATCGATTTTGCCAGTTTAGGAGATGTCACTAATCCTCGTGAGTGGGATAAAACTTATTGGGAAGGTAAAAAAGTACTACAAAACCTCTTGGATATCGAAGTCCCAGTGATCTCCGCCGTTAATGGTGCAGCATTACTCCACAGTGAGTATATTCTCACAACTGACATTATTCTGGCATCTGAAAACGCTGTATTTCAAGATATGCCACATTTAAATGCAGGTATTGTACCCGGTGACGGTGTGCATATCCTCTGGCCTTTGGCACTCGGTCTTTCTCGCGGACGCTACTTTTTACTGACTCAAGAAACACTGACAGCAAAACAAGCTTATGAACTTAATGTTGTCAATGAAATATTACCCCAAGACAAGCTGATGGAACGGGCGTGGGAAATTGCCAGAAAACTCGCCAAACAGCCCACATTAAATCTAAGATACACCCGTGTGGCTTTGACTCAAAGGCTGAAACGCTTGGTTAATGAAGGCATTGGTTATGGTTTGGCACTAGAAGGCATCACCGCAACCGATCTTCGCAATACATAAATAATTTCAATACTTGACAGATGGATTAAATAGTCATAATTCATCTGTCTAGAAACATCTAAAGGCAACAAGGAATACTACAGTGGAAAACTTGATTCACCAGTCAGTTCGTGAACGCTGGACATTAGCTGGACGTAAAGCTTTAATTACCGGAGCCACAAAAGGAATTGGTTTAGCAATTGCTCAAGAGTTTTTGGCTTTAGGTGCAGAAGTAATAATTGTGGCTCGCAATGCTGAAACAATTGAGCAACAGATGAATAATTGGCATTCTCTGGGAAAAGTTTATGGAGTTGCAGCCGATGTGGCAACTTCTGAAGGTCGTCAAATAATGCAGGAGTACGTTAGTAAGACCTTTGGAACACTTGATATTTTGGTGAATAACGTCGGCACAAATATTCGCAAATCAGCAATTGATTACACACCAGAAGAATTTGCGACGATATTTCAAATTAATCTCACTTCTATATTTGAACTTTCTCGACTGTTTTATCCCTTACTAAAAACAAGTGAAAACAGCAGTATTGTCAACATCAGTTCTGTGGCTGGACTGATTTGTGTTCGCACTGGCGCACCTTATGGCATGACTAAAGCCGCACTTGTGCAGTTAACGCGATCGCTGGCTGTAGAATGGGCAAGTGATCACATTCGTGTTAATGCGATCGCACCCTGGTTTATTCAAACTCCTCTCACGGAACCTCTACTGGAAAATCCTGAAACTTTAAATGCAGTCCTTTCTCGTACCCCAATGAAGCGTGTAGGTCAACCCGAAGAAGTCGCAAGTATTACGGCTTTTCTCTGTATGCCCGCCGCATCTTACATTACAGGACAATGTATTGCTGTTGATGGCGGATTTCTGGCGTTTGGTTTTTGAGTCAAAATTTATTCTAAAATGTGCTAACTCACAGTACTTGAAATAAGGCTAAATATTACTTATGACTTAGCACTCGACCCTAAGCACTGCGGTAACATAACTTTTAAGCGTTGATTTTTATTCAGGAATAGCCGTGTTGGAAGCGATTATATTTCTCATTCACGGGATGCAAAAATTTTTAGTACCTATTTGTTTTGTTGTAGCATGGGGTTTAATGATTCTCGTGGCGTGGAGTTTGTGGAGTACAGCACGAGATAGTGTCGCCACAGCCAAACAAATGCACCAAATTCCCTGTCCTGGGTGCCAGTTTTTTACCGATGACTATCGCCTCAAGTGTACTGTACACCCTTCTGTCGCCAATACAGAAGATGCAATCAACTGTATGGACTATCAAGCAAAGACAAATCCTTATTTATATTAGGGTGTGGGGGTGTAGGGGTTTATGGGTATGAGGGTGTTCTCAATTTCATACTTCATACTTCACACTTCATACTTTACTAATTTCCAACAACACTTTTAACACGCCCCGACGTTGTGCTGCTGCAAAAGCTGTAAGACCTTCTGTCAGGGGATAATGGGCGTGAATTAAAGGTTTTACGTCAACTTTTTCTGCTGCTAATAATTCTAGTGCCGCCGGGAATGGGCCGCAACGGGAACCGATGAGGGTGATTTCGTCTACCACCAAAGACGACGCATCTAAACTGAGGTTGCCTGCGTAGGTACTTTTCATGACTAGGGTACCACGGGGACGTAAAGCACGACGAGCGATCGCAAATCCTTCGGGATTACCTGTACAATCTACAGAAATATCAAAAGCTTTATCTTTAACTGCATCAACTAAACCCGTTTTAATTCCTCTCGCGGCTAAGTTCGCCAGTTTTTCAAGATGACGACCCACCACCAACAAATCACAGTTAGTTAACGCCAGTGTTTGCGCTACCAGTTGACCAAGTTTACCATCGCCTACCACTAACACGCGGTCATCGGGACAAACAACCACTTGCTGTTGAATTTCCAAAGCGGCTGCTAGAGGCTCAGTAAAAGTTGCAACATCTGTAGGTACATTATCCGGTACAAGATGTAAGTTTTTTACAGGTAAACACAGATAATCTGCAAAAGCCCCGTGACGGTTCACAATACCCAGTACTGTACGATTTTCGCAGTGCGTCGGCTGTCCTCGAAGACAGAAGCGACAATGACCACAGGCGGCGTTAATTTCGCCTACTACCCGTTGATTAATTAAGTTCTCTGGGCCTTGTTCCACAACACCAACAAATTCATGTCCCAAAATCCCAGTATATGGATAGTAACCACGCTGCAATTCCAGGTCAGTATTACAAATTCCCGCCCGCAAAACACGTACCAACGCTTCCCCTAATTGCGGTTCTGGAACTGGAATATCTGTGCGTAGTTGCAGTTGTTGGTTTTCAAGCCAGAGTCCTTTCATACTACTTTACTGGTAGATACTGTACTCACCGGTGATTAGTATAGCAGTCTTATTGGGGAAGGGGATGAGAGGGACAAGGAGGACAAGGGGGACAAGGGGGACAAGGGGGACAAGGGAGGTGTTGAGACTGTTCTAATTACTTTGTGTTTAACTCTGCATTGCCAAATTTTTATCAATCTGAGCAAATTCAGTCTTTTCCTGAGAAAAATTAATTTCAAATTTACTTAACCAAATTATCAAATCTTCCGAATGAATGGCGATTTCGCTACCTAAAGTTTTGATATAAAGTAACCCATCACTAATAATTAAATCTCGGATAGGATACCAAGAATCACGATTTTGAATAAGCAAATCTAAAGGAATAGTACTTCTTAAAACTCGCTTACGATATTTCCACCAAGCACGCCATAACAATACAGATTGAGTACAGTGCATCTGATAGCCCTTGGGAACTTCGCAATATTGATAATGATAAAAACCGCGATTGTCTATCTCGCCTTTAATCAGATAACTATAATCTAATAATGTCTGATTTATTGATTCCCAGTAAGATGAATTTGGCTGAACTAAAAACTCCGAAGCTGGATGGTTTAAATTGGCTGTAGCAATTACACCTTGAGACTTTGCTGTGAGTTGATTAGTTTTATAGACGGTTTGTGCTGTTAAAGCTGGGTTAGATAATAAAATGTCTTTTTTTTGGATGCTTTGGTCTACGAACTCACGGATTAGCTCTAGATTGGATAACATACACCTATGGTTAATTACTGAGTCAGGGTTAGATTATGTAACTTATAAGTTTCAATAGGTCTTCAACCCAATCAGGATTATTAAATAGGAATTACCCAAAAAAGTTGTTTGTTAAGAATGGGTATAAGGGTGTGAGGGTGTAGGGGTGTAATTATTCAAAATCCTTACACCCTATACCCATTCATTTGTGTGTAAGTCCTGTTCAAGCAAAAAAGCCTAAACCCAAAAAGTGGGTCTAGGCTTGTTCTATCAGTGTTTTGATGAATCTTAAATTTTCAACTCTTTGAGAAATGGTTCAAAAACGATCGCCAATTCTGAACGGCTGAGAACTAGGGTAGGATAAGAGCGATCGCTATAATCTTCTCCTGTAATCAATGGAAATGGCTCTGATTTAAGAGAATTCCAACTCCCACCAGCCGCTTGCACAATTACCCAAGCGCCGGCTAAGTCCCAAACTTTTGGTGTCGCTTCAATTCCACCCAACACTGCGCCAGTCGCAACGGTGAGAAAGTTATAACTCGCCACACCCAACATCCGAATTTTGCAGGGAAATTTTGGTTGAATAACGGCTGTACTGCGGGAACAAAGGTTAAAAAAGTGATGACTGCTGGGAGCATCCGCACTGGTATGTATGGGATGATTGTTGAGAAATGCGCCAGTGGGTGTTGCTAACCCAGATGTACCTTGCCAAAAACCGTGAAAAGTTTGCCCTAATGGCGGTACGTGGATATACCCAAAAACAGGCGTACCTTGATACAGCAAAGCCAAAGAAATCGACCAAATTGGAATACCACGGGTAAAATTCGTTGTCCCATCTAAAGGATCAATTACCCAACACCATTCTGTCCCCGGAAAGGTCTTGTCAGATTCTTCGCTGAGAATACCATAACCAGAAAAATTAGCGGCGATCGCATCCCGAATTTCTTGATCTGCCCATTTATCGGCGCGTGTTACCAAACTACCATCCGCTTTTTGTAAAGCCTGCACCTGTCCAAAATCTTGCATCAGTTGTTTGCCCACCCTGGTAGTTGTAGTCTGGGCAAAATCAAGCACCGTTAACCAAAAATCATTCATTGCAATGGTGGGGAGTGGGGAGTTGGGAGTGGGGAGTAGGAAGTGGGAATGATCATTTCAGACTAGCCTGCGGCAAGCCGCTAAAAGCGTCTACATACTTCACACTTCAGACTTTAAAATTAGTCTAGATCGCTTTCTAAGACAGATGCGATCGCTTGCTTGGTACTGGTTTGAAATTCTGTAATGTTGACGCGGTTGAGGAATCCAATTGAAAGTACCATTCCCACTGCTTCTAAGGCAAATACCAGCCCATAAGCTAATTCCAAACTGGGCAAAGTTCTGCGACCAATATCCAAAAGTGTACCGCCAATCACCACGGCAAGACCCCTAGAAATCGACTGCGCCAGTCCCCATGCACCAATAAACGTCCCGGCGGCTTCGGCGGCGGTTAAATCCAGCATCAAGCTAATTGCTGCTGTAGTTAAGAAACCAGTCGCTAAACCAAACAACACCAACCCAAATTTTAAGAAAGCTACATTGGCGGTAAATCCCGAAATTCCCAATAATGCGGCACATAAAGCCACCAACATACAACCTAACCTGGCGCTGCGGCGTTTACCCAAACGTGGCACAATCAAAAATCCAGCCACAGCGTAAGCAACTAGCAAACCCATACCATAATAAATATTCAATTTGGTGCTTTCCGCCAAAGGCATTTTAAACACCTGACCCGCATAAGGTTCTAAAATTGGGTCTTGCATAAACAAACACAGTGTCATCACCACCAAAAAGGTGAAAAATAAACCTGTTTGGGGACTTGCGGTTAAGATTTTCCACGCTGCATTTAGGGTAATGCTGTCTTCGCGGTTGACTAATGTGGAACGGCTGGAATATTGGGAATATTTTTTTTCAACACCGAATGTGGCTGCGATCGCCAATCCAAAGACAATTGCTGGCACAATTGTAAATAATCGGTTGATTGATGCCTGTAGTGTTTCTGGGGTTGCTTCTGGGGTTAATTGCCTGAGCAAGCTAGAACTAATAATTGCGCCGACGATGATTCCCACCATCAGCATTGACCAAACCACACCCACGACTTTAGAACGGTTATCTTCTTCCGACACATCTACCAATAAAGCCGCGAAAGCCGTACCACTAGCGCAAATTGCCAAACCGTAAATTGCAAAAATTAAAGATAGCAGCGCAGTCCAGCCGATAGTGTCAGTTGTCCAAGTCCAGCCGTCACCAGAAATACTCGCAGCATTATTTAACTGCCACATTACTTGTACCGCTAAAAAAGCCGCGATCGCAAATATCGCCGCCCCCACCCATACATAAGCTGTCCGGTGATAACCCCACAACGGCTTCGCATCCGATATCTGACCAAACCAAATCCGCGAAGGCGACACAAACGCAGGTAAAGCCAGCACCAACGCCACCAACGTCGCCGGAATCGCTATTTCTTGAATCATCACCCTGTTGAGTACTCCCAGAGTCAAGATAGACATCATACTCAACCCCATTTGAAACAAGCCAAGCCGAAACATAGTCGGTAAATTGACCCTTGGCGCAACTGGGTATTTTGTTTCACTATCAAACACTTCACCGCTTGCCATAGTTAGTTTTCTGGATGGTTTATCAAAATAGTCTCTCTTTAATTAAAGATAAACTGTTCGATATTCCAAAAACCCAGCTATTTCGGGTGATGAATTTTTCGTTGTGCCGGTAGAGATGCTTTCAAGTTATAGAATTTCATCCACCAGAACCGTACCGCCTTCACAAAAATCTATGCCAAGATGATAATCTTCCAGCAAAGCAGTTCCAATGAGCGGACGACGACCCATTGCTAGTGCTGCAATATTACGCTCTACACCATTCCATATAATTGTTGCCAAATAAACATCAGTTTCCACACTGGAATTGTTAGCTAGGTTGGCGTTGATATTTATGAGGTAAGGCAAACCAAGAGTAGCAATTACAGAAGGCGGCAAAGTTAAGAACCCTTCAAACCCTGTATCAATAACGCATTCGATTTCTACACCTGAACCTTCTGGGGGAAGAATAATCAAACTCATTCTTGCCTGAAGTCCAACTACATTTCCGTGTATCACTGTGCCGTCCTGAGCAATGTACCACCAACTGCATAAACGGCATCATAACCAATTCTTTCTCCCCAAAGTGCTGCATTGGGTTGCTTGGATTTTAATCGCAGACTCGTTTCGACTAAATCATCACCGATTTCGTAATCTCCCGTTTCAACATTAATCGAGATAATTTTGCCAATGTTTTCTTGTGTCTCAACTGTGGCACGGATACTTTTTTCGTAGAGTTCCTTTCCACGTCGAGCGACTTCTTGGTTACTAAGTGTTGGGTGGGACATAAATAAATCCCCTGTTTAAGCGGCTAGATTCTTCACTTTATTGTATGGCAATACCAGTAACCCTAGCGGAAAATTCAAGCTGCTAAGGTACCGCTATCAGGGTTTACACTTTGCTTTGTTTTACTCATCACTTTGTGTAGGCTCTGAGTACAGGAAAACCATCTCCCCACATAAAGACCTACGGTAAAATGATAAAACAAAAATTTCAACTTAAACTTACCAGAGATAACGTCCTGGGAATTGCCGTTCTAGTTATGGTCACGGGGACGCTCATACTTGCTTTTATAGACCCAACTGTGCGTCCATTTCTTTTCGACCTAACACAAATGGCTTTAGGCGCTTACTTAGGATTAAAAGCCGGAGATAAGTGAACTAAATAACTACATGATCGCATCTCGTACTTTTAGTTCAAGAGTTGCGATCCTTCTCATGGCGTACCTCTTACCATTTAGACCGGAAGCTTGTTTACATTGATAGGACTTACGCAAAAAACCCCCAACTCTCATTCCTCCGTGAACTCTGCGTCTCTGTGGTTCGATTTTCCTTAGCTTATGCGTAAGTCCTGATTGAGTAATAACTAATGATCGCTCTTTCAAGAAATGGCGTAATGGTAACTCGTAACCACAAGGATATTTCTCAAATTCCTGCTTTACTATTGGAGGATTGAACAAAGTAAAACAGAGGAGTTTCCACAAAATGGCTAGATCCAATGTTATGTTCGCACGTTTTTTTGTAACGCTACACTAAGAAAGTGAAGAAATATAAACGTATAGATATTGCGATCGCACTCCGTCTATAACAATCAAACTTAAATTGTTGGGTATCGGCTGTAGCTAAAGTCAACTGGTGGTAAACTGCGGTAGTTGCAATCAAGCGATCGCCTGGGCTTGATGTGGTAATCGGACGGCTTAAAATAGCAATATAGCCGTGCAGTGGAGCTTTATGTACAGCTAACTTGGTACAACACGCAATTAATCACCCAGAATAGCTGAGTTCATCAAAAAACTGACATAGCTTTATACATCTTTTGAGGTAGTATAGAGTGCTGCATACTTATCTTTAGTATATTTTGGTCAAGCAAGATTTCATTTTAATAGGTTCGGTAATGGCAGAAGCAGCACTAAATATTACCTTGGGATCTGAGGAAACTCTTATTCAAGAGTTGGATTTCATTGATCAGAATAACCCACAAGCCTGGAAAAACAAGCTGATTCTTGGTGATTGTTTAGAAGTACTCCAAAAACTTCCTTCTGCAAGCGTTGATTTAATTATTACTTCACCTCCCTATGCTGATAGTCGGAAAAAAACCTATGGAGGAATTTCACCCGATGAATATACAAATTGGTTTCTAGCAAGAGCTTTAGAACTAAAAAGAGTTCTCAAACCAGAAGGTTCATTCATTCTTAATATTAAAGAGAAAGTTGTTGATGGTCAAAGACATTCATACGTGTTGAATTTAATTTTAGGAATGCAGCAGCAAGGATGGTTATGGACTGAAGAATATATATGGCATAAAAAAAATAGTTATCCTGGCAAATGGTCTAATCGTTTTCGAGATTCCTGGGAGCGTTGTTTACACTTTAACAAGCAAAAGAAATTTAAAATGTATCAGGAATCTGTCATGGTTCCTATGGGAGATTGGGCAAAGTCACGTCTCAAGAATTTGAGCGAGACAGATAAAAGACGTGATAATTCTAAAGTTGACAGTGGATTTGGTAAAAATATTTCTAATTGGGTAGAGCGGAAAATGGCCTATCCAACAAATGTTTTACATTTAGCAACTGAATGTGGCAATAAAAATCATAGTGCAGCTTTTCCTAAAACTCTCCCCTCATGGTTTATCAAGCTATTCACTGATGTAGATGATGTAGTACTCGACCCCTTTGCAGGTTCAGGAACATCTTGCGTAGCTGCTAAAGAACTAGGCAGAAATTATGTAGGGATTGAAATTAAAAGAGAATATTGTGAATTAGCAGAACTGAATATTAAAACGGCAGTTTCTCATAATCAAATTTTAAATAACAGTAATCAAAAGCATGAGGAATTAAATGTGGCTGGCGCAAACTCTGAAATTTATCATGATTATTTGATTCGATACGTTCTTACACCTTTCTATGACAAAAGATTTGAGAAGTTGAGCAAATTAAAGCTCAAAGATGTTCTGAAACGAAAAAACCCTTATTTATTCAAGGCGAAAAATATTGAACGCGCCCAAGATTTTGTTGATAGTATAATTACTGCCTTCCTTTCTTCACAAGAAGAAACCATCTTTGGCAATTTATTAGAAGGCTTTGCAATACATATATCTGAAACTTTGTACGGTGGTTTTAAATCAAAGCTCAACAGTATTGATTTAGAGTTTAGCAGGGATGAAAATTATTATATTGTAGGGATTAAATCTGGTACTAATTGGGGTAATTCTGACCAAATTAGTAAGATGAAAGATAATTTTAAAAAAGCTAGACAGTTTTTAATCAAACAAGGTGTTACAAGCAATATAATTGCGGTTAATGGTTGTATGTATGGCAAAGATAGTAATCCTTTGAAGAAAGATGTAGATGCTGATAAAACATATTTTAAATATGCGGGGCAAGAGTTTTGGGAATTTATCTCAGAAAATCCCAACCTTTATCAAGAGATGATTGTGCCTATCGGAGAAGAGGCAAAGAAAAAGGATGAACTTTTTAAGTCTACTTTGGATGCAAAAGTCAATGAGATGACTTTTGAATTTATGCAGTATTTTACGAGTAACGGTCGTATTGATTGGATGAAGCTGGTGGATTATGTCTCTAAAAAAGGAGATGTTAAATTAGAACCCATATCTCAACAGTTGACATTGGAACTAGAAGGAAGAGATTCAGATTTAGAAGAACCTCTAGATTTAGCCGATGCGCTGGATTTTGAAGAGTAGAACGGTTATAAGCTGAATAGTAAAGAACGATCGCACTAACTATCATCTCAAGAAACACAGATTGAGTTAAACTAGTCTTTGTAGAAGAATAAGTTATTTTTCAATATTCCTCTATGCAAATATATGGTTATCAATTTATCTTCCGCATATTTATCTCAATCAGGAAATTTAAATTTACATATTTTACTAGAACGTAGTGATGCAGGAAATTTCATAGCTTCCGTCTTGGAATTTCCCAACACTCGGATTGAAGCACCGACTCAAGAACAAGCTGTACAAGAATTAAAAAAACTTTTGTCAACTCGTCTGGAAAAGACAGAAATTATTCCAGTAGAAATTTCGTTAAATCAAAGCGAAGTAGAAAATTCCTGGATGAAATTTGCAGGTGTATTTAAAGATGATACAGATTTTACTGAAATTGCCGATAGTCTTAGAGCAGAACGTAACGCAGTAGATGAAGATTAAATAGCTGAGGGTGCAATTTAACTAAAGAAATGTAGGATGAGTCTTTATATACTCGATACAGACCATGTTTCGCTGTTACTTCAAGGAAACCAAGCTGTCATATCTAAAGTTGCTCAAGTTTATCCTAATTTGGCTATCACAATTGTCACAGTCCAAGAAATTTTTAACGGTTGGGTAGTCAAAATTAATGACCGGACTGAATCTAAAAATTTAGTAAACCTTTATACAAAACTTTGGACTACTCAAGAGTATTTCAAAGGAGTGAGAATACTTAACTTTGACAATTCTGCCTACAGTTACTATGAAAAGTTACTCAGAGAAAACCAACAATTAAATAAGAAAAGACTACAAAAAGATTTACGAATAGCTGCGATCGCTCTTTCGACAAATGCAGTGATGGTGAGTCGTAACCATAAGGATTTTTCTCAAATTCCCGACTTGGTATTAGAGGATTGGACTCAGTAAAACAGAAAAATTTTGCCTAATTAACTATATCTAATGCCCTATTCGCCTTTTTGTCCTTAACGCTACACTAAAAAAGTAAAGAAATGTAAATGTATAGATATTGCGATCGTGGAAATCATCACATTAGGCAAAAATGGCCCGACTGTTCCACCCTTATGTATAGGAACTTGGGCTTGGGGCGATAAACTGTTTTGGAATTATGGCAGTGACTACGGCCCCGAACAATTACAAGCAGCTTTTACAGCAGCTTTAGAAGCGGGTGTTACTTTTTTTGACACCGCCGAAGTTTACGGAATGGGACTGTCAGAAAAATTTTTAGGGCAATTTATCAAACAGACGACCCAACCTGTGCAAGTTGCCACAAAATTCGGCCCTCTGCCTTGGCGATTTACCGGACAATCTGTAAGTGATGCCTTAACAGAAAGCCTCAAACGTCTGCAACGCGAAACAATTGAATTGTATCAAGTGCATTGGCCGTTTGCTTTCTTTTTGAGCCAAGAAACACTGATGAATACCTTAGCCGATGAAGTGCAGCGAGGCAGAATTGCCGCAGTCGGTGTCAGTAATTACTCAGCCTCCCAAATGCGAGAAGCTCATCAAATATTAGCAGCTAGGGGCGTTCCTTTAGCTGTCAACCAAGTACGTTATTCTTTACTTACGCGCCAAGTAGAAAGTAGTGGTATTATTGCAACTGCCCGTGAGCTTGGTGTGACAATTTTAGCTTACAGTCCTCTAGCCCAAGGATTACTCACAGGTAAATACACGCCGGAAAATCTCGAAAAATTAAGCGGTGCTAGAAAGATAGACCCAAAATTTGGTAAAGAAGGCTTGGAAAAAATTGCACCAGTGATATCTTTATTACGTGAGATTGGCGAAAAACGCGATGGTCTACGACCGACCGTAGGTCATCGCACCCCGGCGCAAGTTGCACTAAACTGGTTAATTGCCCAAGGTAATGTGATTCCCATCGCTGGTGTAAAAACAGCCGAACAAGTCAAACAAAATGCTGGCGCTTTAGGTTGGACATTAAATAACGATGAAATCGCAGAATTAGAAAAAATTACTCGTCCTTGGCTGAATTAACTACCTGCTTGAAAAATTTGTTTTGCAGTTAAATTTAACTCTGGGAATGTTGGCGACTCGATGCAATCATCACCTTTAAATTGAATCACTTGGTACTCATCATCAACCAACGAGTAAATAGAAATAGTCGGTTGTTTCGGGTCGCCAACAAACTTTTTAGCAGCTAATCCTAAATAATCTACAATCCAATATTCACGAATGCCAATTCCCTCATATTCACCATATTTTTTGTAGTAATCATCGCGCCAATTACTACTTACGACCTCAATAACTAATGGAATAGAAGCTGCTTGGCTTACAGTTGATTCTTGCTGCCATAAAGGCTCGTTCATCAAATTAGCTTGGTTTAATATTAAAATATCTGGTGAATAGGCAGACTCGCTATCAATTGGCTTAACTAATGCTGTCTTAGGTATCAAATAAGGTAGGCGTGATTGATAACACTGAACAGCTAACTGTATAGATAAAAAGCCTGTAACCTCTTCATGACCTCCTAATGGTTGTGCCATTTTAACAACTACTCCATCGTGCAATTCATAGAGTTCTCCATCAGGTTTCCAACTGACGAATTCTGCAAACGTTACTGTTTTGCGTAGAGCTTGAGTCATAAGTACTTTATCAACACAAGGCAAGTTTATCTGCTGTTTAACTCTCTAAATTCTAGTCCCTAGTCCCTAGCCTCTAGCCTCTTATTCAAATACAGGCGGCCACAATTCTGATATCGTTAACTCCCAACCAGGAAGTAAATCTGGTAGTGTCAATTTATTGTTATTTTGTAAAATTACTGGTGCTTGATTCAGCCGATAAACTTTTAATATCAACTCATCTGGATCAATCAAAATCCCAACAGTACAACCAAATTCTAAAAATAATTGAATCTTTTCTTCTAATGTTTTCACACGGTCTGACTTGGATTTAATTTCTACCATCAAGTCAGGTACTAATTCTACAAAATCGCGCTTGCTAGTTTTGAGTCTGTCAGCACGCACAAAGGATACATCTGGAGCGCGGAGATTGCGTTTTTCATGATTAGTTTCCAAGCTAGGCAGAATAAAACCAGCACTAGAACCAGTAACTCTTCCTAGCTTACGTGGACGTACCCAATTGCCGAGTAAGCGAATTAACTCAGCCCCTATTTCTTCTGAAATATAATCTGATGGCCCCATAACTAGGATGCTTCCATCTACCAGTTCCATCTGCCATTCTGGATGTTCAGCTTGTAGCTGCTCTAAATCTGCAATTGTGAACATAAAACTATAGAAAGTTCATCTTTATCTATGTTCCTACAAGCTGATAGAAACGGTGAGCGACTGTTGTAAGTTATGAGTCCTGAGTACACATCAAAACACTTAGCACTCAGCACTCAGCACTCACTACCTAAGAAGCAGATTCTCTCGCGCCAGAAGAACCTAGCTTTTGATTGGCAGAAACGGGGGCTTCACGACGACCTGAGCGTAGTTTGGGCTTGGGTGTGGAGCGTCCTTCGTCACCGTTGTTAGCATCTGATTTGTTCCAAGAACGGTTTCTGTCACCAGAAAATTCACGACGCTTCATGATTTTGGGTTTAGCGACGGGAACTTCTTCGGGAACTTCCACCTCAGAGCTTAACCAAGCGGGACGGGTTTCATCATAAGCAAGTTGCAGTGCCGCAGCAGCGATCGCATGAGCATCATACTGTTCAATCAATTCGCTGACAATCGGTAAGAAGGAAGCTAGTCTTTCGCCGCTTAGGGCTTCTCTGACTTGTTCTTGCAATTTGTTGATGTGCCGTGCTTCAATTTGCGCCCTGGTGGGAATAGACAGTAATTGCCAGCTTTGACGGTTATGACGCTCAAATATTTGCTGTTTGCGACGCTCAAAAGGCTGAACCAAGGTAATGGCTGTACCTTCTTTACCAGCACGACCAGTCCGACCAATGCGATGCACGTAGGTTTCTACGCTATCGGGTAAGTCGTAGTTAATGACGTGGGATAGTTGGTCAACATCTAAACCGCGTGCAGCAATGTCAGTGGCGACTACCCAGCGCACTTGACGATTACGGAAGCGGGTTAATAAACGTTCTCTGGCTTGTTGGGACAAATCACCGTGATATTCATCCACGCTGTGACCAGCAGCTTGCAGTTGGTTGGTGAGTTCTGCCGCAGTTCTGCGGGTACGCACAAAGATTAAAGCTGTTTCTGGATCTTCCATTTCCAGAATTGGCTGTAATGCTTTGGCTTTTGTCCAGTGGCGGGGAATTAAGTAAGCTACTTGGTTAATTTTGTTGGGTGCAGCTTTTGGTTGCTCAACAGTAACGGTAACAGGCGATCGCAAAAACTTGTTCACCAACATCCGAATTGACGGAGGCATTGTGGCCGAAAACAATGCTGTTTGCCGTTCTTGGGGTGCTTGGGACAAAATTCTCTCCACATCATCGATAAAGCCCATGCTCAACATTTCATCGGCTTCATCTAACACAAACCACTTGACTTGATCTAATTTCAAGCTACCGCGCTCTAGCAAGTCAATCACCCGGCCGGGAGTGCCGACAACAATGTGAACGCCGCGTTTGAGCTGCATAATTTGACGGTCAATTGATTGACCACCGTAAATTGCTAAAGCCCGTAAGCCACTGTTACCAATAAATTGGCTAACAGCATCATGGACTTGAATTGCTAATTCACGGGTTGGGGTTAAAACTACAGCTTGCACGGCTCTTTGGCTAACATCCAGCCGTTCTAAAATTGGTAGAGAAAAGGCTGCTGTTTTGCCTGTACCAGTTTGAGACTGTCCTACTACATCCCGACCTGACAACAGTTGGGGAATAGCTTGGATTTGAATGTTAGTCGGTGCGGTAAAACCAATTTTTTCTAATTGTTCAGCGCGTTCTTGGGAAATTCCTAGTTCAATAAACGAAAGATTCATCAACTCTCCTAGATTTTGCTTTTTGACTTTTTGTTTAGATTGGGAAATCGAAATCTATGTGTAACTGAGGGCAACTTGACCGTAGAGGTCATAAGTATCAGCACTGCGAATTGCAACAGGCACAATGGTTCCTAATTTTGCTGCGCCTGTGACATACACCAAACCATCAACTTCGGGCGAACTTCTGCTAGAACGACCAATTAATTCCCCACTTTCAGGATTTTCTTGCTCAATCAGGACATCAACGATTTTGCCGACTTCCTGTTGATTTCTCCGCCAAGAAATGGGCTGCTGAATTTCCATGATTTTCTGCCGCCGCTCGTCCATAATTTCCTGGGGTAACTGATTGGGCAGACTGTAGGCGGGGGTTCCTGCTTCTGGTGAAAAGGTAAAAACACCAACATGGTCAAATTCATGCTGCTGCACAAAGTTGAGTAGATGCTCAAAATGCTCTTCGGTTTCACCGGGAAAACCAACAATCAAGGTTGTCCGTAATACAGCTTCTGGTAGTGCAGTTTTAATGCGCTCAATAATTTCATTGTTGACTCGCCCTTGCCAAGGACGGTTCATGGAGCGCAGAATCTCTGGATGAGAGTGTTGCAATGGCAAATCCAAGTAAGGTAAGACGTTGGGTGTTTCTTGGATTGCCGCAATCACATCTGGGGTCAATCCTGTGGGATAGGCATAGTGCATCCTAATCCAAGGTATGTCCACTTTCCCCAAGGCTCGGAGTAATTCGGCGAGTTTGGGCTTACCGTAAATATCCAATCCGTAGTTAGTAGTAATTTGAGAAATCAAAATGATTTCTTTTACGCCTTGGCTGGCTAACTGCTCGGCTTCGGCCACAATTGATTCAATGGTACGCGATCGCTGATTACCTCGCAGATACGGAATAATACAAAACGCACACCGATAATCGCATCCTTCAGCCACTCTCAGGTAGGCAACACCCTCTGTTGTCGTGCGGTAACGCGGTGTGGTTTCATCGGCGATGTAAGTTGGTTCGGCGCTAATTTGTTTAACGCGCTCTCCTTGTTCAGCTCGCTCGATCACATTGACGATCTTGTGATAATCACCTGTACCAACCACGGCTACGGCTTCGGGCAACTCTTCCAATAATTGCTCTTGGAAATGCTGCGCCATGCAGCCTGTGATCACGATTTTTTTATTAGCCTCTGCCAATTCTACTAAAGTTCTGACAGATTCTTCTCTTGCTGCTTCAATAAAACTACAAGTATTAACGATAACGTAATCTGCTAACTCTTCGTTTGTATCTACGCCATAACCTGCTTCTACCAGCAGCCCTAGCATGTGTTCTGTATCTATTCGATTTTTTTCGCAGCCCAAATGAGATATTGCTATTGTTGGCTTTTCACCCATACTTTCATATCTAAGATTTTTTCTTTTAGTCACACAAAGCGCAGTGACTTCGCTCTTTGTGATGCACGCCTTGAAGCTGACAACACTTAGGTGGATTTTTCCACTACCAGTAACTGTCTTTGCTATGACCTATACAAATTGAGGCCATGTTATGATATGTCTACTATTTGTTTCCCAGGGTAAATTGGAGTGTCTTTGATTATTTTTGACACTTGTAATATTTTTTAACAAATCGCCTGTTAGTATTTTACACTACCGTAGCGTATGCGTTGCTAATTTACCCGTCGGGAAGCCGCCCAAAAGGCTGGTTGTGAGAAGTCGCTACCCTCAGGGAAATCGCGCTGGCGACTACGCCTAATCAAGCAGTAATGCTACCCTAACGCTCAGGCAAGATGCCCAAGCCACGGGAAGGTGCCTTGCGTCTTATGAGTGGCAAACTCCTCTTGTAGCCAGGTTTTATCTTAACATATCTTATGGAACGTTTTATGCCAAATTCCATCCCCAGATGGAGGTAGTAAAACCAGTGCCAGAGAAAACATGAATGCTAATCAAGGAAGTAGGGACGTAAGACGAGAAAATAGGAGCTAGGTGAATTTTAATCCTAAAATCCAATCCCTAATCCCTGATCTCTGAATAATCTTTTGAAGACGTGGACTTATATCAGACCTTTAAAACTCGTACACCAATTATTGGCGTAGTTCACCTACTGCCATTACCCACCTCACCCCGTTGGGGAGGGAGCCTAAAAGCCGTAATTGACCGTGCTGAACAAGAAGCAACTGCTCTTGCCAGTGGCGGCGTAGATGGCATTATTGTCGAGAACTTTTTCGACGCGCCATTTACCAAAAACCAAGTAGACCCAGCCGTTGTGAGTGCGATGACGGTGGTAGTGCAGAGGATACAAAATTTAGTAACCTTGCCGATAGGTTTAAATGTATTGCGGAATGATGCCAAAAGTGCGATCGCGATCGCCAGTTGTGTGCGGGCGCAATTTATCCGAGTGAATGTGTTAACTGGAGTCATGGCCACTGACCAAGGATTAATTGAAGGTGAAGCCCACCAATTATTGCGCTATCGGCGAGAATTAGGCTCTGATGTCAAAATTTTGGCAGATGTTTTAGTCAAGCACGCCCGGCCTTTAAGTTCACCTAATTTAACAGTTGCGGTTCAAGACACAATTGAACGCGGTTTAGCAGACGCAGTAATTTTATCTGGCTGGGCGACAGGTAGTCCTCCCACCGAGGAAGATTTAGAACTAGCGAGCGGTGCAGCCAAAGGCACACCAGTATTTATCGGTAGTGGAGCCGACTGGGAAAATGTTGCTACACTGTTGCAGGCAGCAGATGGGGTGATAGTTTCTAGTTCCTTAAAACGTCATGGTCGCATTGAGCAACCAATTGATCCGATTCGCGTCAGTCAATTTGTTGAAGCAGCCCATCGCACTTGGAACTCTAAAAGCCCCAGCAAATCAACCCAACAAATAAAGTTACATTCTTAGTAAGTAGGGAGTGGGGAGTAGGAAGGATTTGTATACTTCAGACTTCACACTACCCTCCGGGAAGCCACCCAAAAGGTGTCTACAGACTTCATACTTCATACTTCAGACTTCGCAGTTATGATTCGCCGCCGTTCTACTCCTTGGATTCATAAATGGTCGCGCCCAATAATTGCCGCGATCGCCGGATGTGGTACTTTAGTCACTGGCTATCTCACCATTGAAAAGTTAACAGGAGGCAGCGCCGCCTGCATAGCACAAGCTGGCACGAGAGGTTGTAATGACGTACTTTCCAGCCCTTGGGGTACGGTTTTCGGTCAGCCATTGGCATTATTTGGATGTTTAGCATATATCAGTATGGTGATATTTGCTTTAGCGCCCTTAGTTGTCAACTCTGAGAACAGCAACCAGCGTAAACAAATCGAAAATTGGACTTGGTTGCTGTTGTTGGTGGGAGCAATTGCCATGTCTGTGTTCAGTGGCTATTTAATGTATGTGCTGGCTTTTCAAATCAAAGCCTTGTGTCCTTACTGTTTAGCCTCGGCATTCTTCTCCCTCAGTTTGTTAACTCTCACAATTCTGGGACGTACCTGGGAAGATATCGGACAAATTTTATTTACGGCTTTGATTGTGGCAATGGTGACACTGATTGGGACTTTGGGTGTGTATGCAGGTGTGAATACATCACAAACGCCTGGTTCCACCGGACAACAAAGAATTTCCTTTATCCCGACACCAGCACAAACGCCTAACCCGGAATACGGTTGGGAAATTACCACCAACTCTGGAGAAGCCGAAATCGCCCTAGCACAACATTTAGCCAAAGCCGGTGCGAAAGAATATGTTGCCTACTGGTGTCCTCATTGCCACGAACAAAAGCTAATTTTTGGTAAAGAAGCTTACCAAATTATTAACGAGAAAGTGAAGGTTGAGTGTGCAGGCGACAGTCCTAAAGGTAAACCAGAATTGTGTCGCGCTGCAAACATCCAAGCCTTCCCGACTTGGATTATTAATGGTCAAACTTATAGTGGCGTGCAAAACCTCACAGAACTAGCCAAGATTACTGGTTATACCGGCCCAACAAATTTTAAATATTTTAAGTAATCAACGTCAGCGCAATTGTTTTTCTAAATTAATTCTCACTTTTGCTCGTCAACTGGCTGAATATCACAATTCATATTCCCAGTTGACTTATTTTTTTGCAATTTTCTTTTTCAGCGTTAGTATAAGTGACAACAAATTATTAAAATCCTTCATTTACCTTTTCGATAACGAAAATATACTTTTTATTAGCAATCAATATTTATACTGCACCTGTTCTTCTTTGATACAGCAATACTGGTTAACCTTTGCTTAATCATTAATCATGATGAGTTATTCTTTGCTAACACTATTGCAAATTATTTGGTGGAAGATAACAATACTGATAAAATTTTCTCCAATCAACACTGGAGCATCTTCGGGATATTTACTGAGTGTCGGCTAGTTTTTGATATCTGTAGTAATTGAAAGTATTTCTCCCTACTAGGTAATTGGGAATGAATAAGCAGCTAGACAAGCATTTTGTCAGGTTATTTTTGAGTTGGAACCTGCAACAGTCACTTGAGCGAAAATATAAAGAATTAGTTGTTGCTGGTATTGTGGCGACCTGCATTATATTGTTACGCTTTGTCGGAGTGTTTCAATCCTTAGAGTTAGCCGGGTTGGATCAATTTTTTCGCTTACGTCCAACCGAAGAACCAGAAGAACGGATCACGATTGTAGCAATTGATGAAGATTCTTTGCGGCGAGTGGGTTCTTGGCCGATTCCTGATGGCGTGATTGCTGATTTATTGCAGAAAGTACAAGTGCATCAACCTCGTGTGATTGGCTTAGATATATATCGAGATTTAGCAGTCAATCCAGGACACCAAGAACTAGTTAATCTTTATAGTTCAATGCCAAATTTAATCGGTATTCAACTATTAAACCAGAACCGCAATATGCGTGTTCTGCCGCCTCTAAAACTGAACCCAAACCAAGTTGGTTTTAATAATTTACTGTACGACTATGATGGCAAAGTCAGGCGAAATTTGTTGTATCTTCACATGAATGATCAACACTATGAAAGTTTTGCCTTAAAGTTAGCATTACTCTATTTACAAGACCAAAAAATTACCCCAAAAAAAGCCGCTAAAAAGAGTGATTATGTCCGATTAGGCAAGGCTATACTTACCCGTTTTCAATCCAATGATGGTGGTTATGTGAGGGCGGACGATCGCGGCTATCAAATTTTATCTAATTTTCCTAAACCATCATGTAAAAAAGTTGCTGGTGAATTTTGTAATTTCCGTCAAATCTCCATGAGTGATGTTTTAGATGGCAAAGTGCCAGTTAGTTGGATACGCGATCGCATTGTGTTGATTGGTTCCACTGCTCCCAGTTTGCAAGACTTTGCATTTATTCCCTACTCTAGCCAAATGTTAGGTACAACCAAGCCAGTAGCAGGGATTGAACTGCAAGCTTACTTTGTGAGTGAGTTAATCTCCTCTGCTTTGACAGGAAGACCATTATTAAGAGTTTGGGCGAAATTATGGGAGTGTTTATGGATTTTTACTTGGTCTTATTTGGGTTCGTTAATCATTTGGCAGATTAAGACTTTTAGTAAAAGTATTCCCAGTATTTTAGTATCTTTATTTATACTTTTTTTAAGTAGTTATCTAGCTTTTTTACTGGGTTGGTGGCTACCATTAATCCCGGCAACTCTTGGCTTGAGTAGCGCCTCAATTTGGATGATTATTCATATTGCATATATGCAGGAAGAATTGAAACGCTCTAAGGAGTTTTTGCATCAAGTCATTAATTCTATTCCTGACCCCATTTTTGTCAAAAATGAAAAACATCAGTGGATTGTCTTAAATGATGCTTACTGCCAATTCATTGGTTATCCTGATAGTCTGTTGCTGGAAAAGTCATATTATGAATTTTTCCCACGCCATGAAGCTGATGTTTTTCGAGAACAAGATGATTTAGTATTTCTCACCCAAAAACCGCGCGAAAATGAAGAAGAATTTACTAATGCTGCGGGTCAAACCCATCTAATTGCTACGAAGCGATCGCTCCACAAAGATGCGGCTGGTAATTTTTTCTTAGTGGGAGTGATTCGAGATATTACCCAGCGCAAGCTAATGGAAGAAGAACTACGACGCACTGCGGCTGAGTTATTTCGCTCTAATACAGAATTAAAACTCAAAGAAGACCATTTACGGTATCTGGCTTATCACGATCCCCTGACAGGCTTATCGAATCGCAAATTCTTTCTTGAACAACTTCAAGAATCTTTACAATGGTCGCAAAACAACAACTTGTTGCTGGGACTGCTGTTTATTGACTTGGATGGCTTTAAACATATTAACGATACTTTGGGGCATGATATGGGCGATCGCTTGTTGGTGATTGTTTCCCAAAGACTCAGTAATTGTTTGCGCGGTAGTGATACTGTCTCCCGGCTGGGTGGTGATGAATTTACAGTCATTCTCCGCGCAATTCCTGAAGTTTCAGTGGCGGCTAGAGTTGCAGAAAAAATTCTCGCCAGCCTAACCGAACCAATTGTGCTATCAGGATACACCACTAAAGTTTCTGCCAGTATTGGCATCAGTGTTTATCCGACAAATAGCCAAGATGCAGAAACCCTGATTAAACAAGCCGATTCAGCTATGTACCGGGCTAAACACTTAGGTAAAAACCGATATGAGTTGACTTGAACGGTCAGCAAAAATTAAAAAAATCAGTAATTTTTACAATAGACAATAGTCTCAGCCATTGTAACCAATGGCTGAATGTTTTATGTCTGGATTTTTATAGTAAAATTGTACTACACTGAGCATGTAAAGATTTATTGTATTGTGATTTATTTAGTCTAAAAATTTATATATGAGTAACACTACTTAAACTAATTTTGAATTATACTTACTTTCATAAATTAAATTTTGATAAAGAAATCACGAAATGAGCCATTTTTGTACTCTCAACTCCTGGTTTTTGCGGAGATGTACCCAATTTACCTCGGAAATACTGAGTTTTTTAGTATTATTTGCTACGAGTCAAGATGGGGGTTTGCCGCAGAAATATAAAGAATATATTAAGATTTTATGTTTCCGCGCCTGACTCTAGAGGTAATTAACGAACCTCGAACAACATCATCGCTACGAGTTCTAACTTTTGGCTGATGTCTGTTAGCAACCTTTAGGTATATTTCTTAAGTGTTGAGCAGATTTTCTGTCCCAAGTTTTTTACTCAAAGATTTTTCTGAGAAATAAAAAATTTTACTAAAGTTTAATTTTTCCGCGAAACTAATTCCGCATCGGATGTAGGTAAAAAAAGTACTGGGTGAAATCAGAATGCAAAAAATAGATAGAAACTTGATGGCGACAAACTTAAAAATCACAAGTATTTTGATATTGTGTGTAAGCGCCTGTTTAGCGATTCCGAAAATTGCTGATGCTAGAGTAAATTTTCACAATTTAGTAGCTAATGCTTTGACTAATACCGAAAATAGCAGTTTTACAAGCTCTAATGGTAATTTTCAAGAGTTAACAGATGTTTATGTGCCGCCAAATTATGGACTTCCTGATAGCCAGCATGGTAGCGGTACACGCTAACGCATTGCAGATTGCTGAGTAAGTATTTTCAAGAGTTATAGCCACAAACATAGTCCTAGGGTATGCTTCGACTCATATTGTTAAGAAACTTCTAGAGAAGAGAATAAACAGTTATTAAAATGATCATCATTCTGGGGAGAGAGGTTTTTCATGCCTACACTTCTTCACTCTTTACCCAACCCTTGATTTTTCATCTCACTGCTTAATACCAATTCGCAATGATGCTCGCTAACGCAATTAAAAAATCTACCTCCAGTAAGACTTTCCTGATTTCTATCTGTCGCATTCTTTTCTTAAATTGGTATAGTGCCATCTCACTTTCAAAATGATAGAGATATACAAGTAGCACCTCGACTTCTCCTGACGGAGACGCTGCGCGAACGCTCGGTACAAGTCGCTCGGCGAACAGAAGCAGAAGTACAGAGGAAGTGATTTGTATCAATAATTTCGTGAATTGGTATAAGTCATAAATTATTTGAATTTAAATTAGGGTAAGGTTTCACTTTAGTAAGCGATCGCGCATTTTAAAACCCCTACATTTATATAAATGTAGGGGTTTATCTTCACCAGGACTTACGCATCAAAATTTTCTGTGGGGATTGGGTGTGAGGGTTTTGGATACTTACACCCTTACACCCTTTTATAAAACCTTATTTTTTCGTTTTTTTGCGTAAGTCCTATTCACCTCTGCCTGTTCCTAATATTATTCATTGACTGCTGAATTTTTCTTTATCGCAACTGAAAACCAAGATTATTTAAGGCTTCACGCAGTCGATCGCGTCCTCTTAAAGATTCTACTGTGGCAATGCGCTCTGAAGAATGTTGTGACCAATCCCCAGCAATGTTCATCTGTTGTTCAGTATAAAACTGTTTGATGATGTCGTTGTAGTGGGCGATCGCTTCATCTTGTTCAGCTAATTTATATGTTTCTCGATGCAGCACTGCTGACTGTGGTAGACGTGGTTTGATGGCTGCATTTACTTCGGGGTTGGGATAACCCACACATAAACCAAATACCGCATATACAGATGAAGGTAAGTTGAGGATGCGTGCTACTTCTTCTGGGCGGTTGCGAATCCCACCGATGTATACTGTTCCCAAGCCTAAAGATTCAGCTGCGATCGTGGCGTTTTGAGCAGCTAAGGTAGCATCCACAGTTGCCATAACAAACATTTCTAAATAGTCTAAAGCTTCACGGCTGATACCGCGACTATCGGCAACATAACTCAGTCGCGCCAAGTCTGCTAACCAAACCAAAAATAGCGGTGCTTGTCGAATATGTGCTTGATTACCCGCTAGTTTTGATAGTTCTTCTTTACGTTGGGAATCTTCAACGGCCACTAAACTCCAGGTTTGCAGATTAGAAGATGTCGATGCAGACTGCGCGGCTGTGACTAAAATTTCTAGTGTTCCTGGTGGTAGAGGATCACTGAGATAAGAACGGATGGAACGATGAGATAGTAAGGTTGTCAGTGATTCATTCCAATCAATTTGGGAATTAAAAGGAAGTTCACCATAGCGCGATTGTAAAAGTTCTGTAGGATTGCTCATAGGTAAAGATAGGTGATGTAATTGCAACTTTTCATGACTGAAACGGTGTTACGTCTTGGGTGAAAATGCCGCATATTGTTCTTTGGTTAAAAGTGCATCTCTAACCTTCACCTCTTTAGGAATTAACTTGAGTTGATAATAGGTATCAGCAACTCCTTGTTGTAGATTGATGAGATTGTCATCAATTGGCACTACACCAAAACTACGTCTACTAGTTGCCTTTTTCATTGTTTCTAAGTCAATACCCAATACAGGTGCAAGAGTTTGGGCAACTTCATCTCGATTTTGTGCTGACCATTCTTCTAGTTTTTGAATTTCTTCTAAAATGGCCTTCACACTTTGAGGATTTTCGGTGACAAACTTACGGCTACCGATATAATATCCCCCTTGTTTATTAATGCCTGTGCCGTCAACAAGTACACGAGCATTCGTGGCTTTTTGGGCTGCTGCATAAAACGGGTCCCAAATTACCCAAGCGTCAATACTACCTTTGACAAAAGCTGCTCGTGCATCTGCGGGTGGTAAATATTTTGGCTCAATTTCACTATATTTTACTCCCCCTTTTTCTAGAGCTTGAACTAGTAATAAATGGGCGCTAGAACCTTTTTGAAAGGCGATTTTTTTACCTTTTAGGTCACTCAGTTGCTTAATGGGAGAATTTTCTGGGACAAGAATTGCTGAACCTGCTGGACTAGGTGCAATACCAGCCACATAGGTCAATGCGGCACCTGCGGCTTGAGCAAAGATTGGTGGAGATTCGCCGACATGACCAAAGTCAATACTACCAACATTCATCGCTTCTAGTAGTTGTGGCCCGGCAGGAAATTCAATCCATTCTACAGATTTTCCTTCTGGCGCAAATCGCTTTTCTAACACTCCTTTAGTCTTCAGCAAAATCAGGGATTTTTGATAACCAAATCTGATTACCTTAGCTTCTTGAGGTGCTGAATTGCTAACTGGATTGGCACTAGCATTAGGAGTACTCACATTAGATGGTGATGAGCAAGCTGCAAACAACAAACTCAAACAAAGACCTGTAATGAAAGCTCCAGCTATGGGCAAAGGTGTAGTATGAAAGCGCAATCTGGGAGATTTTTGTAAGGATAGATTGAGAAATTGAATTAGCGATCGCCACCGATCAATTAAGTAGCGAAATATCAAGCTAGTCATGAGAATATTTCTCCAGAGTTTATAAAATACTATAAATCTATAGAGTTACAGTTGTATACTATTAATTCAGGGGAAGTTGACATCATAACCAGGAGTGATAACTTGCATATCTCCCCTGTTTTCTGTTAACGATAACTGCGCTTGCCAAAGGCACTTGTATCCATTCCCGCTTTTTTGTGTTTGGTAACAACAGTACTGAGTTGGAGTTTAAAACCAAGTTGCTCTAGCTGGATTTGCGAAAAAGACTCTTTCAAAATAATTGTGAAGGGATATCTTTGAAAGACAGTTGCTCTTCCTTGAGACAATAATGCTCTGGCATGACTGATGCGTACTGGAGATAGGGGTTGCTGATTAGCATCAAGAATTAAAACTTTAGTCATAAATCAAAAAATATTGTTCGTTCAAGTTACTAAGCGATCGCACTTGCTAATTTCACTGCTGACGAAATAGCGATCGCAACCTTTGCTGTTCATAAGAAAGATGAGAGCCTAGAGGTTAACTCCAGTACTCTCCTATAATTACCGCCCATTTAGCTGTGATATCGTGTCCTTAAACATCGGTTTATCGAGCGATTTACCGTTGTTTAGAGTACAAACAAAACCTAACACAGACAAATTAAAAAAGCAAGCTGATTGCTAGAGCCTTTTGCAAAGAATGGGTGTAGGGGCAAAATCAAGTCAAAAGTCAAAAATTCTCTGACTTTTGACTTCTCCGTAGGGGTATAGGTGTTCAAAACCCTGACACCCTTATACCCATTCTTCACAGACAATCTTTGTTCCCAATTCCTATTGCACCAACTTACTGAGTCAAACTTCATCTCCTCCCTTGTCTCCCCTGTCCCCTCTTCCCCTGCTCCCTGCCGCTCTGCCTACACAGTGATAGTATATTTTTTAAGTTGGAAGTCCCTAATTGCTTTTCACCCTCTACCTTGACAAAATTCATCTACCCAAGAAGCTAGACTACGGGCATGAGTATGAGTCAAAGGCTGAGTTTTTAAATTTTGTGGTGATTTGCCATTAGTAGACACTTCAGTAGTCTCAATCAAAGATGGTGCGGTTTTCGTATGACTTTTTACTGCTGTTTGGCGAGAAACTACAATGCTTCTGGGCATTAGTTTGCCATAATTAGGAAGTTCCACTGCTAAGGCGACAGTTTTACCGTTGCTGGGAACTGTTGTAGCCAAGGCTAAAGCTGAGATTGGTTTATTTTGGCGTGATTTATGGGAAGATTTGAGGCTCACCTTAGTCGCAACTGCAAAGGCTGGTAAGGGTTGGTGCGCCTGTGGCGAGTCAGAAGTGATGTTTTCGGGATGTTGGATGGTAGCTGGAGATTGAGGAATGATATCGTTAGCTGTAGCGAGCGATCGCACCGGTTGTTCCTCAAGCGATTTATTTTCAGCAAACTCTTTTATCGGCGCAGCTTCATCTAAGTTTGTTAAACGCAACTCCTCATCAGGATTAAAATTCAGCCCCAAAGCTGTCACTATATCATCAGGATTATTATTCAGATCCATCATAAAACTCAGCATCTGCTCAAACTCTGGTTCTAGAACAGATAAAGTCGCCAAAATAAAGCCAGATGATGGTCTTCTTAGTCCATGATAATTTCCCCAAACTCGCATTTTTACTAGCCAGGGACGATTTTGTTGATAGTAACCCAGCCACTTCATTTTTAATGATTGACGTAGCTGCTGAATATTCATCGGATGCCTCACTTGAGTCAACAATAGAGCAGACCTAGTTGTTTGTAATTACAGCAGAATTCAGAAGTCAGAAGTCAGAAGTCAGAAGTCAGAATGATAATAGACTTTTTACCTAGCTTTGAGGACACAATTGTGTACTTCACTCACTTAAAATTTGCTGTAGATTTATTCATCTCTTGCATCTAGACCCGACTAATGGAATTCACGGCTATACAAACTAGCAATGTGCGACTTATTCTTGAAACCCCTCTCCAAACCTCTCTCCGCTTCGGGGAGAGGCTTTGAATCTTGCCCCCCCTTCCCTACGAGGGAAGGGGTTGGGGGTTAGGTTTGAGAGAAAGTTGCACACCACGTAAACTAAGACAAAATTAAGGATTTAGAACCCGCGCAGGTGGTCACTGAGCTTGTCGAAGTGCGGGTTTTGTTTGTGTAGCCGCGACTTCAGTCGCTTGGCGCAAGATATTTATTTATCCTTGAGGATGAAACCGATAATAAAGCATCTGTTTGACTCTTTCACCACAGCGTAGATGTTGTTCTACGAATAGAGGTACTTCATCGGCTTGCACACCGCTATACCAAACCATATCCGGTAGAACCAACACCATCGGCCCGTTACCGCATTGTCCTAAACAACTACTAGCTGTTACAGTCACATCTGCGGGGACTGGTAAATTTGCCAAAGCCTCTAAAACCTTAGCCGCGCCTTGCTTTTTACAGGTGCGATTTTGGCACACCCGCACACACCTGTGAGTAGATGCTTGACTACTAGCCCCTGAATTTGATGGTTGAGTGATGTTTGTCATTTGTCAATAGTCATTTGTCAATAGTCAATAGTCATCAGTCAACTGGAGATGTCCATTGACTATTGACTAGTCCGCGCAGGTAATCACTGAGCTTGTCGAACTATTTCCTGTTAATAATTTACTGATAGTCCTTTAGAAGCCAGCCAATCACGGTTAAATATGCGTGACTGATAGCGGGAACCACTATCACAAAGAATGGTGACAATGGTGTGTCCAGGGCCTAATTGTTTTGCCAAAGCAACAGCCGCCGCCACATTAATACCTGTCGAACCACCCATCAAGAGGCCATCTTTTCGTAGCAATTGGTAAACGACACGCAAAGCTTCTGTGTCATCGATTTGAATGGCATCATCAGCAGGTGCGCCTTCCATATTGGCTGTGATTCGACTGTTACCAATGCCTTCAGTAATAGAATTACCTTCTAAATGGATTTCGCCAGTTTTGATATAGCTATAAAGTCCACTACCCAGAGGATCGGCAACAACACATTTAATCGCCGGATTTTGTTCTTTCAGGTACAATGCCACACCAGCAAAGGTTCCACCTGTACCAGTTGCAGCCACCCATCCGTCTATTTTACCATCTGTCTGTGTCCAAATTTCTGGGCCTGTGGTTTCGTAGTGGGCGCGGCGATTCGCTAAATTATCAAACTGATTTGCCCAAATGGCGTTATCTAATTCTGCGGCAACTCTACCAGATAGCTTGACATAGTTATTCGGGTCTTTATAAGGAACGGCAGGGACTGGTCGAACTTCCGCACCTAACGCTGTGAGTGCATCGATTTTTTCTTGGGACTGAGTATTAGGAATAATGATTAGGCATTTGTAGCCTTTAGCATTGCAAATATGCGCCAGTCCAATACCAGTGTTACCTGCGGTTCCTTCCACTACAGTACCACCGGGTTTAAGTAAACCTTTTTCTTCTGCATCTTCAATAATATACAGTGCGGCTCGGTCTTTGACTGAACCACCAGGGTTGAGAAACTCGGCTTTAGCCAGAATTTCGCATCCTGTTTCTTCACTAAAACTGTTTAACCGAATCAGGGGTGTATTACCTACAGTACCAATGAAGCCGTTTTTGATGTCCATGTTCAATCTTCTCGAATTCTCGCCTATAAGAATTTTGGCTTATTGCGGCTGTCAGATTTACGGTTTGTGTATAGATTTTCTGCTAAATCAACTACCAAATTTTAATGTTTGATACTCACCCACGAAATAGGGCTTGCTGAAAAAGATGTTAGGTTGGGTGGAGCCATAGCGAAACCCAACAATATCGAGTTTTAAGAGCTAAAAAAGATGTTGTAGATTAGAATCAACTTCACATAAGTTTAAATCCCCACGGCTTTGTCGAAGCGCAGCATTTCTAAAGAGCGATCGCCATATACCCCTTCAATCTGTTGGCGACAGCAATCTATGGCAAAATCATTCAGTTCTTCTGGTTCAATGCCATACATATCTTGAAATGATTCGACTTCTACACGGCAAAAACGTGGGCGATTGGGATAAATCTGGCATTCTCTCGTGGTATGGTCGAAATTAATACACCAACCATCTTCGCCTACCATACTCAGGTACAGTTCCAACTCTTCCGGCGCGAGATATTCGTCTAGGTCGGGACGATCGCTAGGGTCGAGATTGCAGCAGGCTCCACATTGCTTGACACATTGCCAGTTTGCCATTTTGTGTTTTTTCCTATAATTTTGTTAAGTAAATTAAAAATCACACACCGTTCCCGGATATGATCAATTGCGGGTTTTGCAACTGATTGATTATCGAACTTTTTAAGACAATTGGGAGGAAAGAGAAAAAATGTTAGACGGTATTATTAGCACTTTCACCAGCATCAACTGGGAAGTTATTTTCCAACTGCTTTCTGTTGCATTAATTGTCATTGCTGGCCCTGCTGTAATTTTTGTATTGGCTTTTCGCAACGGCAACCTGTAAGAGTGTAAAGTGCTGAGTGCTGAGTGCTGAGTGAAACATCAGTATTCATGACTCAGCATTTACAGTATATAAAAGTAATAAAATATACTATTTAATTCTAAAAGCCACGGATAAACACTATCGTAATTCTGGATTCTGAATTCTGACTCCTGAATTCTGCTGTATGTATGATAATGCTTGTAACGCTGCTTGAATAATGGAATCATACTGCGGTTGAGACACATCAACCTCTATTGCTGCTTCACGACTGGTTCCCAACAAGCCGATTGTGCGTTCTGGCTGCATAACTAGGATTTTGCCTTCAGAATTTTTGATTCTGAGTTCTGGGAAGGAATTATTTTGATAAATGCCACAAGTATACTGCCGTTGATTGTACTCAAAAGTGGCTTTGAGTGGGTTAGGTGAGGCAGTGTAAAAGATTTGAGATGAGGCTTTTGTTAATCTCACGCCGACTAATTCTAACTCGATGGTAGTATTGCCGTTAAAAGTGTTTTCGCGCAACTTGTAAGCAATATCCACTCGTTGCGGTAAAGGATAATAATCACGCCAACGCCAAGCGATCGCCTTAATTGTATATTGCTTGTCATTAATAGTTTGGGCTAATGTCACTTTAATATGACCTTTGCCTATGGTTTGCTGTTCAATAACTTGGACATTTGCAGTCCAAAAAACTGGGTCGGGGTTATCGATACCGCAAGGATGCAACGCATTTAATTGCTGGAACAATTGGTGATTGATTTGGTTAAAGTTAGCTTGAGCATCTATTTTGAGCAGTGGCTTGAGGTGTTGCGGTTCTAGACACTGGTTAGCAAAATCAATTAAACGCGATCGCACCAATTCTAAATTTTCTGCTGGTAAAGAAAATCCACCCGCCGCTTTGTGACCGCCAAATTTACCTAACAAGTCCCGACAATATTCCAAGGCTTCAAACACATGAAATTCAGGTATACCCCGCGCCGAACCACGGATATGTGTTTCATCTTCATAAGTCCCAATAAATACAGGCACACCATAACGTTCTACCAAGCGAGAGGCGACAATCCCAATCACCCCATGATGCCATTCAGGTTGGATAACCAGTAATACTCGGTCTTGTGGTAAAGAGGCGATAAATTCTGATTCGACATAGGCGATCGCTTCTTGTTCAATTTCCTCGCACATTTGCTGACGGCTGGTGTTCGTTTGCTCACACTGCATTGCTCTTGTCAGTGCAACTCCCATATCATCGGTAGTCAGCAAATCAATCACCGTCTGCGGATCACCAATTCTACCAACTGCATTAATCCGGGGGCCGAGACGAAAGCCGATATCTTCTGGTTTGAGGGATTTGGGGGGAGGAGAGGGGGGAGACAAGGGAGAGGGGGTAGACAAGGGAGAGGGGGGAGACAGGGGAGAGGGGGGAGACAAGGGAGAGGGGGTAGACAAGGGAGAGGGGGTAGACAAGGGAGAGGGGGGAGACAAGGGAGAGGGGGTAGACAGGGGAGAGGGGGTAGACAAGGTAGCTATATTTCCCCCTTGTCCACCTTGTCCACCTTGTCCCCCTTGTCCCCCTTGTCCACCTTGTCTACCTTTTCCGTCATGCTTCGCTTGCACGCCGGCTATTTGAATTAACGCTTGCACACCTGGTAACTTAGATTTAGGCAGATGCTTCAAACCACGTTTTACCCAACGACGATTGACACCAGTTAAAGGCGCTAAATCTGCAATGGTTCCCAGGGTAAATAATTCTAGCATTGGCTGAATTAAGCCTCTAGTTTCGCCTAGCTGTTGTGCGAGACATACTGCCAGAATATAGGCTACACCTACACCAGCCACACCACGATAAGGTGAAGATTCGGCGATGAGTTTGGGGTTGAGGATAGCATCGGCTGGGGGTAATTGTTGCGGGATGTCGTGGTGGTCGGTGACAATGACTTTTACGCCGAGTTCTCTGGCTCTAGCGATGGGTTCATAAGCAGAGATACCATTATCTACAGTGAGAATGAGCTTGACACCTTCGCTGTGAAATTCTTCGACGATGCGTTTGTTAATACCGTAACCTTCGTGCATCCGACTAGGGATAGCATAATCTACCCGTGCGCCCAAAGCTCGGAGACTCCGCAATAATAATGCAGTGCTAGTCATACCATCTGCATCATAGTCGCCACAGATAGCGATTTTACTTTGAGATGCGATCGCCTCGTGCAGTAACTCCACACTCATCGCCAAATCAGGAAACTCTTCTAACGGTGGAGGTAAAACTATTGATTCTGGTTCTAAAAATGCTTGTGCTTGCGCTGGTGTTTCAATGCCACGATTAATTAATAACTGGCTGATAATGGGAGAAAGATGGATGGAAACTGCCAGTTTTTCAGCTAAATCTGTTTTTTGTGGGTAAATTTGCCAACGCTGATTCGGTAAGCGCCTGCGAATTTGTGAACGTTCAGGTAAAGGTCGGTTCAGCACAATCAAAGCAAATATAATCTAATCGCAAAATCTATATTAGCGATTATTGATATATTAAGTACGTCCGCAAAATCTTTTTCTACAAGACTACATACAGCAGTTTCAATGTTCGTGAAGTACTTTAGGACGTTACCAAAAAACTGGGTCTAAAGCCCAGTCCTTCTAGGACGGCTTTTCTTTAACTTCCGAATTAATTCCCTAATGTCAACTAAAATATGCTGTATATAGCCTTTCTCGGTTTATTGAATTTAATTAGTCTGTAAATATTCAACTGCTGCGGCTAATTTTGAGGGGTAGGCTTCAGCAAATTTTTCAAACCATAATCCTTCGGGAGAGAAAGGATCTAATTTATCTAACCATTCTTTGGCTTGTTTTTGTAAAAGTTCTAGTTGTTGAGCTTTGATTTGTTCTTGGCGGATGCGTTCTTGTTCTAGTTCCTGCTGTCTTTGCAATTCTTCAGCTGCGGCTTGCGCTTCGATATCGGCTTTTACATCCGCCAAAATATTATCGATAATCGACTGTGACTTAGATGGCGGTGTAGAAATGAATGGTGGAACTATGTCGGGTTTTGGCTGTTGCGGTGTAGGCGCAGGTTTGGCGGGATCATATTCCGCTTTGATTTGAGCTAATAGTTTATCAATAGAGTCCATCTTTGTTACTTTTATGTGTGAGCGATCGCTAAAATGAAAGTTAACCGCAGATGCACAAGAATGCACGCGGATAAAATAATCATAATGCTGAATTGTGAGCCTAATCGTTAATAGCGTTGAGCAACACTTCAGACAAACTTAAATCTTCCATATCTTCCATTGTAATGGTGTCACAAATATCGAATTTTGCCCCAGCACCTTGCAGTTCATCATCTAATACTTTCAGAAACCGAGTTGCTTGGGGATCTGTGCCAACTTGAATAAAGGAAATTGCAAGTTCTTCATCTTTATCCATCCGCCGCGAAGCTTCGATTATGACTCGCATTACTGCTTTGCGATCATCGGGTTCACCATCAGTTACTACTAAAATTGTGTCGCCATTCGGCTTTGTTTTACCAGCCGCTTTGCGTTGAAAATAATCATCAGTGGCGTGTTTTAATACTGCGGCTAAATCGGTTGTTCCTGATGGATCATTTTCTTGGAAGATTTGGGTAACTTTACTCGCAGTTACATTTTCATAACGCTTAAATCTTCCTGAAAACACATACAAAGTAATCCCATCAGGGTCAAATTGTTCACACTTACTAGCTAAAGCCAAAGTAGATTCTTGCGCTGCAACCCAGCGACTTCTTCCACCTTTTTGGTCTGGTGTTGCCATGCTGCCACTTTTGTCAATAATTAGAGTATAGTCGCGGCTGTCTAGCATAATTAAGTTCTCCAATTAGTTATTAGTCATTTGTTATTAGTCATTGGTCATCTGGCAAAAATCAGAAATTTACTAATCATTGACTATTAACAACTCAATCGGTAATTGCATTCATCAAGACATCAGCAAGACTCATTTCTTCTAAATCATCTAAAGTGATGGTGTCGCAGATATCGAATTTTGCACCGACACCTTGCAATTGATCATCTAAAGCTTTAAGAAACTTTGTAGCTTGGGCATCTGAACCTACTTGAATCAGAGAAATGGCTAATTCTTCATCTCGCTCCAATTGACGAGAGGCTTGGATAATTACTTCAAAGACAGCTTTGCGATCGTCAGGTTCACCATCAGTAATTACTAATATTGTTTCACCGTTGGGTTTAGTTTTACCTGCTGCTTTACGTTGAAAATAATTATTGGTTGCATCTAGGAGTACAGCCGCTAAGTTGGTAGTACCAGCAGGGTCGTTTTCTTGAAAAATCTGTGTAACTTTGGCTGAGGTCACATCGTCGTAACGCTTGAATCTGCCAGAAAATACATATACAGTGATCCCGTCTGGGTCAAATTGTTCGCATTTGCGTGCTAAAGCTAAAGTAGACTCTTGGGCTATCTCCCATCTACTTCTACCGCCTGCCTGATCAGGTGTAGACATACTACCGCTTTTGTCTAGGATTAATGTATAGTCGCGATCGCTCATCATATTTTCCTTGTAAATTGTTCTGTTGTGCTACTAGTCTAGTCTACGAGTCTTGTGACTCGGCAAGCCTTTTAGGTATAAATTAACAGAATTACTAAATATTATAAATAATGTGATTTTGAAAACTCAGTATTCGTTGATTGCCATAATTCCAGGTTACTCCGGTGTATTCTCATTTGAGCAAGTACAGATGAAATTCAGTATTGTTTAGTAGAAGTTTGCAATGACTAAAATCATCTATCTCTGGGATAGTAAATTACATCTCGCACCTGGGCTAAATGCGGATAAATTATCTCATCTTGTGCTATTGAAATGAAATATCTATATCACAGAGTTGATGAGAATCTTCTCACCAATTATTCATGTTTTTTTCATCCATAAGTTCAAGTATAGACATTAAGGAAGAAACAAGGAATTTCAGCTTGCTTTCTGACTACTAGTACAGGTCTGTGGAAATAAATTTTTTTATTTCAGACTTCAGCCTTTTTGTACTAGTCTATCTTGTACTTAATAGTAGAGTTGCACATGAATCCTAAAATTATTCTTGGTTTACTTGTTGGTGCTAGTTTCGGCTTGTTTTTACCTGTAGGAAGTCAATCGGTTCAGGCTGCTAGTCTTGCATCACTATCTGAGTTAAAACCTACATCTTCCATTGAATTTGGTGTAGTTGACCTAGCAGGTAGCGAATCTGCTGAACTAATCTTAGCGGATAATAGTGAGCGCAGACGCAACCGTAACCGCAGTAGTAACAGTAATAGCAATAGCAACAGCAACAGCAATAGCAATAGCAATAGCAATAGCAACAGCAATAGCAATAGCAATAGCAATAGCAACAGTGATAGTGGAGATGATGATGATGATGATTAGAATTTGGAGCTAAAAAGCTCATCATCATGAGAGTGTTTGAGAATTAAAGTTCTGAGTTTGACAGTCTTACAAGGGGCATTAATTGATATAGCCATCCTAAAGAGTTTACCAATATCTCTATTTTTTCTTTTGTTTACATATCAAATAGGGATGCTATACGATGCCCCTTTTTTATTAATAAATAAATTGATGAATCGAAAGCAGCTTTTGACAATATTCATCTGATATGAAAAATTTACAAGAACTACTAGCAGACTTTCCAGTAGATAAATTTTTTACGGAGTTCTGGACAAAAAAAGCAATTCATATTTCAAGTGACAATTCTCAAAGATGGCAAAAATTTTTTTCGTGGCAAGATTTAAATGAATTATTGAATTATCACAAACTCAAAGAACCAGATTTACGCTTTTCGATGAATGGTAAATCTCTCCCAGAGACACGGAATCGGCAAGAGTGGAGCGATCGCCTGCGTCAAGGCGCTACACTAATTATCAATGGTGTACATCATCGAATACCGGCTGTCGCTGAACTCGCAGCAAATCTGCGCCATGAAATTGGCTATGAAACCCACGTTAATTTATATTGTTCGCCAGCCAAACAGCAAGGGTTTGATTGTCACTACGACACTCATGATGTCTTTATTTTGCAAATTGAGGGTGAAAAACAATGGTTTGTTTATGAACCAACAGTTTTATATCCTACCGCAGATATGCCATCATCAAAACAGCAGCAACCACAACAGCCGCCTTATTTAGAATGTGTGTTGCATGCTGGAGATTTATTGTACATCCCTAAAGGACATTGGCACTATGCTGTGGCTTGCGAACAGCCATCTCTTCATCTGACTGTTGGGATTGAATGTCAAACAGGACTTGATTGGCTTGATTGGCTGATCAAAGATTTATGTGAAAATGTCAGTTGGCGGCAAAGTTTACCCGCGATCGCTAATAGCAATACAAATGTGATAGAACAACAGTTAAGTGCATTGCGTCAGCATTTAATTGCGACTTTACAGCAACCTGATATTTTCCAAAGATATATAGAATCGTTAAATTATCAACATCAACCGCAGCTATTAGTTAGTTTACCCGCTCAAATGGGAAATAATATTTTTCCGAATTTATTTACAACTCAGTTTATTTGGTCGCCACTACACAGGATTCGGATTAAACAAATTGATGATGGACAATATCAAGTGCGCGTTGGTTCTAAACAAATTGACCTTAAAGCCATACCAGAAAACTTAGTAGAAAATTTATTTAATTGTGATGAATTTAGCTTATTTGATATTGCTGACTGGTCGCCAGATTTGGATTTAGAAGGTGACATTATTCCCCTAATTACACGTCTTGTAACTGAAGGAATTTTGTTAGTTAAGTAAAACCCAAAACCATTTAGAGACGTTACATGTAACGTCTCTAAATTTACCGCTTGGTGAGTGTAGCCGAACCGCTACCTCCTGCTGTATTAGCAAATTTCTTCTAAATTAAGCCACTCATCATAAGATGAGTCATAACCAACATAATGCACAAAGTATTGCTGACCGCGAATTTCTTCAATTGTGGCAGTATACCATTCTTCGTTTTCATCATCCCAGCATTTGACTTTTTGACCTACAGCAAATCCATTATCATCAGATGATTCAATGTCACGAATCCGAACATCTTGTTCACCAACCCACTCATCAGAAGATGAACCATAGCCAATGTAATTGATAAAGAATTGGTCGTCTTTAATTTTCTGAATTGTGGCTTTATACCATTCTTCGTCTTCTTCGTCCCAGACTTCTACGGTGCTATTTACTGCATACTGGCTGGTATCTGATTTAGATTTGGTTGCAGATGCGGTATCTTGTTTTTGTGGTTTTTTGGCTTCTTCGGCGATTTCGGCTTTGACTAGAGGGTGAGCTTGTAAAATGATGGTGCGGGCAACAGATTGAATACCCGTATGCTCAAAATAATTTGTAGTTTGATCTAAGACTGCGGCTACAAAGTCTAAATTATCGTCAGCAATCTGCACAAAACTACTCAAACCACTAGCAACTGATTGTGGTGTGATTCCAGTCTTGGCGACAAGGCCATTCATCCAGCCTTGGACTGAGTTAAAGGCTTGGGAAAGAAAACCAACTTTATCAGCCGGGCTATTTCCAGGTAAAGAACTATTAACAGCTTGGAATACAGGGTTTTGAGCGATCGCATCACTAGCATTAGCACCACCAATAATTTCCTGAATTTTAATCAGAAAGTCGGGGCCTAAAGGTAAAATACCATCGATACATACCAATGCAGCCATCCGCATCAGGGAAGCATTTTGATAATTATTCGCTAAGGTATTAGCAAATTCTTGGGGGTTCGGTTGGGGAATCCCGTTGATTTTACAGAAGGCGATAATTTCGACAGCAATCTTGAGAACTAAGTCAATTGTTTGGGTGACATCGGCTTTAGGGGTAATGTTATTCAAAAAAGAGAGAAAACTAATTTTTTCGCCCACTTTGTTAGCTAAAGCCGCAGTTCCCATTGCTGCATCGGCTTTGTCGATGATTTGATACAGTTTGACAGCAGCTTGATAACCGTTTTGTGGATCTAAGTATATGCGATCGGCGCGATCGCGGATTCTTTGAATCACATTCGCATCAGTTTCGCCAGTAATCGCACGCACAGTATTATCAAATCCCACCAAATTATCCCACTGTCCCGGCGCTACATAATCCAGGGCTTTGAGAACTTTGACAGTAATATTGTCGCTGGGTAACTCATCAACTAACTGAACAATGGATTTATCCATGAGAAGTCCTTGTGAAACAAAACCTTAATTGCTAGAGTTCCCTAACTAGAGATAAAAGTAACTTTCTTGGGACTGGGTGTAGGGGTAAGCTATCAAAAAAGCACTGTAAAATATTTGCATAAGCTTCTAAATCCACAAGCGACATTTTATCTATCATGGTTCTAGCCGCACCTCAGCGCCAAAACCCTGTTGTCACTTGGGAAAAACTCCCAGATGATTTTATTCTGCCCGATGATCCAGTGGAAAATATTCAACAGCCTTTTTTAGCAGCAGCTTTAACAGAAGCATTAGCTACAGCCAATCGCATTCAACCAGAAATGCTAGTTGCATCTAACTTTGGCATCGTTGCTAGTATTAATCAAAAAACCGTTGTTAAAGCACCTGATTGGCTATATATACCCCGTGTTTCACCAGTGGGTACAGGTGTGATTCGGCGCAGCTACACACCCAACATCGAAGGTGAAAATGTGGCTGTGGTGATGGAATTTTTATCAGATACCGATAACGGCGAATATTCAATTCGTCCCACCTTTCCCTATGGGAAACTCTATTTTTACGAACAAATATTACAAGTTCCCGTTTATGTAATTTTTAATCCTTACGAAGTCAGCTTAGAAGTTCTGCGTCTGGAAAATGGGCGATACGTTGTGCAGCAAGCAACAGAATCAGGACAATTTTGGATTCCTGAATTGGACTTGTTTTTAGGAATTTGGCGCGGAACTCGCTTAGGGATGAATATTTATTGGTTGCGATGGTGGGATGAAGCAGGTAATTTGTTGCTGTGGAGTTCCGAACAAGCCGAACAAGAACGCCAACGTGCGGAACAAGAACGCCAACGTGCCGATGATGCGATCGCACAATTGGAAATTGAACGTCAGCGTCAAGCAGCTTTACTAGCAAAACTACGAGAATTGGGCATAGATGCCGAGTGATATCGTGTCTAGTAAAAGATTTATCATCCAGACCGCAGGGGTGCAGGGGGAGTGTGGGGGGAAAGATTTCTTCACCATCCTCCCACACTTCCCACACTTCCCACACCTCCCACACCTCCCACACTTCCCACACCTCCCACACTTCCCACACCTCCCACACCTCCCACACCTCCCACAAAAAAACTCCCTCAGATGAACTGAAGGAGGTGTGAGAAGGAGTCTTTAGTGATGAAACATTTATGCGGGGTTAGTTAAAGCTTGTCCTTGCAAAAGTTGAATAATTGCTGCTTTTTCTAAAATCCCCACGAGTACGCCATTTTCTCGAATGACAGCTAAAGCCGAGAGTTTTTGTTGTTCTAGTAGCTGGATGACTTCTAAGAGGGGTTGATCTGATTTTACTGTGGTGGATGCAGCAACTGGGCGCATGATTTCTTTAACTTGAGTTTCTGTCCACAGAGTTGTCGGAATTTTTCGCAAGTCATCGAGTGTAACCGCACCAACTAATTGTTCTGCATCATCTGTCACTAAGAAGCGTTTCCAGTCTTGTTTGTGCAGAATTTGTTCATCAGCAAATTCTCTCAGGCTGAGGTTTGCAGAAATGATTGGGCTATTGCTGTTGACAGCATCTGCGGCTGTTAAACCATCAAGTTTTGCTTGGACTCTAGCAAATTGGGCTGCATTTCCAGCATTTTGTAACAGGAAGAAGCCGATTAATAAATTCCAGAAGTTAGCTACACTGCCAAAAAATACCAGTGGCAGTATACCAGAAGCGATCGCCACCCAACCAAACACCTGTCCAACTCGGCTGGCGAAGGTCACACCTTTGTAGGGATTACCTGTAATTTTCCACACCAGAGCTTTGAGGACATTACCACCATCCAAAGGTAAGCCAGGAATCAAGTTAAACAGTGCTAAAGCCAAGTTAACGGAAGCTAAAACACCAAGAACTGCTGCTAGTGGCCCCGATACAGGCGTTGTCACACCAATTACTGTGACGATGCCACACAATAATAAACTGACTAACGGCCCAGCGATCGCAATCCAAAAAGCTCCGGCTGGCGTTTTCGATTCTTTTTCTAAGTTCGCCAAACCACCAAAGATAAACAATGTGATGGATTTAACATCAATTCCTTGGCGCAAAGCGACAAAACTATGTCCTAATTCATGGGCGACGACAGAAGCAAACAATAACAGCGCCGTCATCAATCCTAGTAGCAACGCTAACCCCCCAGACAGTTGGGGAAATTGGGCTGAAAGTCCACTACTATAGCTCCAGGTTACTAAGCCAAAAACCAAAAACCATGACGGATGGATGTAAAACGGAATCCCGAAGAGATTACCAACGCGAATTGTGCCATTCATGTCGTTCACCTTTGAAAGCTGCCGAGAGATTTAATTTTTCCTCTCGATGTCTTTAGTGTAACGAAACGTAACAAATATTAAAATCAACCAAGAGTTGTGCTTACCGTCCTGAAAGGTGCGGTTTACCAATTTTGGATTCTGCCTCCTGAATTGAAAGAGGGTGTAAGGGTATGGGAGTGTAGGGTAAGGATATCTTTCATCTATGACTGTGAAATTTTTTCATCGGGACTGCCCTAATCTCTAAGCCTTCACTGCGGCTTCGGCTTGGGAATGTAATAACAAACCATATTCCAAACCCTCAACCACTGCTTGATAAGAAGCCGCCAAGATATTTGTCGAAACGCCGATAGTTGTCCAGCGTTGATGACCATTACCTGATTCTACTAAGGCTCTGGTTTTGGCAGCTGTGCCGGCGTGTCCGTCGAGAATCCGCACTTTGTAATCTGTCAATTCAAAGCTGGCGAGTTGGGGATAAAAATTGACTAAAGCTTTGCGTAAGGCACTATCTAATGCTGCAACGGGGCCGTTACCTTCAGCAGCTTCTAAGATATTCTGACCGTTAACAGCGACTTTGACGGTAGCTAAAGCACTGCTGGTTTCTTTCCCTTCTACCAAGTCACAGTGTACTTGAAAGCCTTTGACCTCAAAAAATTCTTGCCGCGCCCCTAACGCTTCATACATTAACAGGGCAAAACTCGCTTCGGCGGCTTCAAATTGATAACCTTGACTTTCTAATTGTTTGAGGCGTTGAAGAATTTGTTTTGCTTCTGGTGTTTGCTTATCTAATTCAATGCCAAAGGTGCGGGCTTTGGCTAAGACATTACTCAGTCCTGCTTGTTCCGAAATGACTATCCGCCGACGGTTCCCGACGGTTTCTGGCTGGATGTGTTCGTAAGTCAGGGGGTTACGTTGCACTGCGGAAACATGGACACCGCCTTTATGGGCAAAAGCCGAACGTCCGACAAATGCCGCGTGTTCATCAGGCGCAAGATTGACTACTTCACTGACAAAACGGCTGGCTTCTGTGACTTGAGTAAGCTGGTGTTCTGTGATACAGCTATAACCCATTTTTAGCTGTAAGTTGGGAATTAAAGAACAAAGGTTGGCATTGCCACAGCGTTCACCATATCCATTTATTGTTCCTTGTACCATTGTTGCCCCCGCCATGACGGCAGCTAGGGCATTAGCTACGGCTAGATCACAATCGTTATGCGTGTGGATGCCGATTTGGGGAGTTGTCATTGTTTTTTGACAAGTGACAGATAACAAATGACTTTTAACAGTTGTCACACTTTCGCTGACTTCATGAGGCAAAGTTCCGCCATTGGTATCACATAAAACTAACCATTCTGCGCCAGATGCGATCGCGGCCTCTAATGTTTGTAAAGCATAATCTCGATTATGTTTGTAACCATCAAACCAATGTTCGGCATCGTAAATCACGCGCCGCCCATGTGAGCGAAAATACTCGATAGTGTCGCGGATCATGGCCAAATTTTCTTCTAAAGTTGTCTTGAGACCTTCGGTAACGTGTAAATCCCAAGATTTGCCAAAAATTGTCACCCACCGAGAACCCGCAGTTAAAATTGCTTGCAACATTGGTTCAGCCGCAGCCACAGTATTGGGGCGACGTGTAGAACAAAATGCCACAATTTCTGCTTGTTTGAGCGGATCTTCTTGGAGTTGCCAGAAAAACTGAACATCCTTGGGGTTAGCGCCAGGCCAACCACCTTCAATGAAGGGAATACCCAGTTGGTCTAATCTTTTAGCAATGCGTAGCTTGTCTTCAATAGACACTGATAGCCCTTCGCATTGAGTGCCATCCCGTAATGTTGTGTCATAAAGCCAAATTTGAGGAGAGGGATTTGTGGTCATAAGACAAGATCATGCGAGACAACTGTAGAGGAAATGTGCCAATATACTACAAAAAGCCGGTTCGTTAATTTAAATATGCCCAAAGTACTAACACAGGGTACGAACAATACGTTGGTCTGGCGCTGTATTCCATACTGGATGCAGTTAAATTAAGGCTTGTATGAAGAATTTGGGTTTTAAGTTACGAAAAGTTTTGCAACAAAATCGTGTTGACCTCTAAAATGGCGGTGCAGAAACAAAAAACAGTCAGTTAGTTAGTAGTGATGGTATGAGTGTGATCGATCAAGTGATGTATTGACTGTGAATTAGCGTCACAAAAGCAGCGATCGCTTCTTTCCCATTCTCCTACAATAGACCTGCATTTAGCCGCTCAGACAGAGGATTTTACGGATTATTGGATCAGGGATATCGAATAAGAAAGGAAATCAAAAGGTTAGGTTACACAAGGAGAAAAACAATATGGGTAGATGGACACCGCTTATTCTCATGGGTGGAGGCTTGGCAATTTTATTAGGTACATTGCTAGGCATTAACTTTCCAATGGGTGGAGGGCAACAAACTGCCAGTAATAATGCTCCCGGCGGCAAAACCTCGCGCGTTCTCCCAGCTAATATTAATGTTAATAGCACTGCCCCCAGCAGAGGTAGCCGTGGCTTAAGCGAAGACAGAGCCAGCACTCCTCAAGAAGATAATGTTCCCACAGAAGCTAGAGGCAGCAGAAGCGTTAGACAAGAAAATTTAAACACCAACACAACTGAGCGCCGCACCAGCGTTGCTCAAAATACAACTCCCAGCGAATCATTTTCAACTCCTGACAATACATCAGAACCAACTACGAGAGAAGTACAATCAACCGAAAGTCAGTCAACTGATACAACCACCAGTGAGAATGAGTCTACTAGAGAGCCAATTCGGGCTTTGTGGTAGGAAGAGACAAGGGAGACAAGGGAGACAAGGGAGACGAGGAAGAAATCTTTCTACCTTGTCTACCCCCTCTACCTTGTCTACTCCCTTTCAGCACTCAGCACTCAAAACTCAGCACTCAAAACTAGTCATTGGTTACAAGTTATTAGTTATAAGTTATGTAGTTGTGTACTAATGATCAATGGCTAATAACCAATGACTAATGACTAATGACTAGCGATGTTTTAATTATTGGTGGCGGTGTTATTGGCTTGGCGATCGCCGTCGAACTTAAATTGCGCGGGACAAATGTCACCGTGCTTTGTCGTGATTTCCAGGCTGCTGCTACTTATGCTGCTGCTGGCATGTTAGCACCAGATGCAGAAATTATCCAAGATGAGATGATGGGGAAGTTGTGCAGGCGATCGCGTGCCTTATACCCAGAATGGACAAGTAAACTTGAAGATTTAACAGGGATTAATCCTGGTTACTGGGCTTGTGGCATTCTTGCGCCTGTTTATCAACCACCAAAGTCTGCTGCGGCTGGTGATTCACCTGCTTATTGGTTAGATCAAACCGCCATTCATCAATATCAGCCAGGGTTGAGTAATGATGTCATCGGTGGCTGGTGGTATCCTGAAGATGCTCAAGTTGATAATCGAGCATTAGCCCAAGCACTCAGAACTGCGGCTCAATCCCTCGGCATTGAAATCAAAGATAACATCACAGTTGCAGGATTAATCCAACAGCAAGGACAAGTCATCGGCGTACAAACCAACCAAGGCGTAATTCGTGCCGGTCACTATGTTTTAGCGGCTGGTGCTTGGTCTAGTGAATTGTTACCTTTGCCTGTAACTCCCCGCAAAGGGCAAATGTTGAGTATCCGCTTACCCGACTTTGTGCCGGAATTGCCTTTGCGACGGGTGTTATTTGGCGAAAATATTTACATCGTACCCCGGCGCGATCGCTCGATTATTTTGGGTGCGACTAGCGAAGATGTGGGTTTTGCCCCGAATAACACCCCCGCAGGTATCCAATCTTTACTTCAGCAAGCGATTCGCCTCTATCCCCAATTACAAGATTATTCCATTCAAGAATTTTGGTGGGGTTTTCGTCCGGCTACCCCAGATGAATTACCAATTCTCGGTACTAGCCACTGTGCAAACTTGACTTTGGCTACAGGTCATTATCGTAACGGCATTTTACTAGCGCCTGTGACAGCAGCCTTAATTGCTGATTTAATCTGTGAACAAAAATCAGATTCTTTATTGTCACATTTCCATTATTCTCGGTTTCATACCCAGCCATCTACCGCTCCTATGCTCACTCACTCTGCCAATTTTACCAACGGCGATCGCCCCTCCCCCCTCCCAAATTCCAAATTACTGAATGCAGTCGAAGTCAACTCACCGCTTCCCGACTCCCCCCTTGTAATTGCAGGTAAAACCTTCCAATCTCGCTTGATGACAGGAACCGGTAAATATCGCTCCATTGCAGAAATGCAGCAAAGTATTGTTGCTAGTGGTTGTGAAATTGTCACCGTCGCAGTCCGGCGAGTTCAAACCAAAACCCCAGGACATGAAGGGTTAGCAGAAGCACTGGATTGGTCAAAAATTTGGATGTTACCAAATACGGCTGGTTGTCAAACTGCCGAAGAAGCAATTCGTGTTGCCCGTTTGGGTCGAGAAATGGCAAAATTGCTAGGGCAGGAAGATAATAATTTTGTGAAATTAGAAGTTATACCCGATGCCAAATATTTACTTCCTGACCCGATTGGGACACTGCAAGCGGCTGAACAACTTGTAAAAGAAGGGTTTGCGGTATTGCCGTATATCAATGCTGACCCAATGTTAGCCAAACGCTTAGAAGATGTTGGCTGTGCAACAGTCATGCCTTTAGCATCACCCATCGGTTCGGGACAAGGATTAAAAACCACCGCCAATATCCAAATCATTATTGAAAACGCTAAAGTGCCGGTTGTGGTAGATGCAGGTATTGGTTCACCTTCCGAAGCTTCTCAAGCAATGGAATTAGGCGCAGATGCCTTATTAATTAATAGTGCGATCGCTCTAGCCCAAAATGCCCCAGCAATGGCTTACGCAATGAATTTAGCAACCGTCGCTGGTCGTTTAGCATACCTCGCCGGTCGAATGCCCATCAAATCTTATGCTAGTGCTAGTTCACCTGTGACGGGAACTATTAATTAATTCAGATCCCCGACTTTTTAGACGACACAGACTGTATCTTCTAAGAGGATGTTTGAAAAGTATTGGGCGAATAGAATTCGCTACTACACAAGCAAAGTCCACACTTCGACCCTTCTCCTGCCGGAGACGCTACGCGAACGACAAGCTCAGGGCATCGCAAGCTCAGTGACCGCCTACGTGGACTAACACAAAATCAAGGTTTTCAAACCCACCTACGTGGGTTTCGTCTGTGTAGCCGCGATTTCCAATCGCCCGGTGAGTAATAATTTAGACTTTCCAAACATCCTCTAATACCAATTTGAAAAATGATTGCGACAAATGGGTTACTGAAAAGCTCACCAGTAAGCAATTTCCCAATCCAAAATCCAAAATCTAAAATCCAAAATGGTATAAGAAGTCGGGGATCTGTTTGTTCAGTAAACTTATGTCGATTCTGGTAACTGAATGCTCTTTTGTCGAGTACCATACAGTTCTATGAATCGTTTAAACAATAACATTGTTTCATGCTTAGAAGCAGAATTTATATTAAACAAACGCTCGATATTTGTGTCCGCTAAAGCCTGTAAATATGGTAAATCTTCAAAAAGTGTCAAACAAGTGGCGCAGTGTAAAACAAATTGCAATATCGGCTTCGGCCAATCTAAATCACTATAAATATCGATAAATAATTGATGTTCTTTTTCATTTATAGGGAAAGCGTGAAAGAGGACAACGATTCTTTTATCGTTATATGCAGGAATGCTCAGTTCAATAGTATAGGGAGTATGTAAAATTAAATCTACTTCTACTATTGGTTGCCGCCAAAATCTTAACAGATTCATATTTGGTTGCAACATGGTATTAAATTTCAGCACTCCCCCGATATGAGTTGTTTGGAATTGACTGATACTCAAAACCTTTAAACTATTCAGGCTGAATTTATGAACGGTTTCTAAGTGTTTTAAGTTCAGTAGGTGATAGATTTGGCAATAGTAAGGAAAAGGTAAAATATAATCTTGGCTAATCATGTGTCGCTTCTTCAACCTAAGCTTCAGGGCTTGGCTGCGACTGAGATATTCTGCATATTCATTCGGCTCTACATCATTGCTGGTTAAACTTTCCTCTGGTTTTAAATAAATCCAACTCACAAAAAAGAGGCAAGTCATCAATAGTTGCAATATCTCTATTGGTGATAAATTTCCATCTGACAACATCGCAAAACTTCTGTCTGTGATGGCAAATAACCATGATGGAATACCTATCATCCAAACACAACTTTTGATTTGATCTAATGCTAGAGCTATTTCTACTTTTGTTGATGCTTGATTAGAATTATCTGTATCAGTATCATGATTTTTATTTCTGGGTTTCAAGCAATTAACAGACATAGTATTTTAATGAAGATATTGTTAGTAGATGAATATTTTCAACTACTTGTATCCTAATGATTGAAAATACAGACGTACTCTATCATTAGCTGTAAATATCCGTTAAATATGCCTAAATTCAATTAAAAATAATGTCTGGAGCTAATTAATTTGATAGAGATGAGTACAATTGCCTGTTATTAGTCAGTTAGCTTGTTTTTTCTATTCTAACTACAGTTTTATTGATGCTGCGATCGCCCAAACATAAAAAATAAATTAAATGGCAATTTACGTAAGATAATTTTTTGTGCTACATTGAGTTACAAGGTAATAATACATCTGCTCAACTATGGTTCGGGTTCTGTATACCCGACTGGTGCGCCAACCTCTGGATTGAGCGTATACCGTAGAGCAATGGCTTGTTACTCCATTGATTGATTAGCTCAGTGGTAGAGCATCCGAGGTACTCGGCTAGTCGTAGGTTCGATTCCTACATCAAACACCCGAAAGTTAGCTCACTGGTAGAGCAATCGACTCTTAATCGATGTGTTGCAGGTTCAATTCCTGTACTTTCTCCCACCTTGTCTAGGTTAAAAGACAAATTTGCGGAATAGAGCAGTTGGTTAGCTCGTTGGGGCCTGTCCCCAAAGATCAGTGGTTCAAATCCACTTTCTGCCACCAAAACCCTGTCCGGGTTAAAAGACACTATCCTGTCACGATAGCTAATTGAATTTGAGTAAAAACTCTGCATTGTATGTTGACTACTAATATTACCTAGTGATGTTGGTAGTCACAGTTAAGGAGCCTGTGCAAATGTTTTCGCCTTAACTTGAGTATGTCCTTCGTTTACCTCCAGTTTTCTGGAATGGGCAAACTGAACGATATATTTGAGAGTTGCTGTCTTTTTTGAGATTATCTTTGGGTAGTTTCAAGAAAGTAGTAACAATCTTAATCCAGTTTTGGAGATACATTTGCCCGCAACTAAACTGTAAAAACCTACATTTGCAGAGTTTTAAAATGAGTTTTCAAAAGCATACTCAAAACAATATTGAACAGTTAAAAAAATATAATTTAGGTGTCTATGATAATGCCGAGCAGATTGCATCGGCTATGGAAATTAGTATTGATAAACTGCGGTTTCTTACCTTTACTTCTAAAACTTCTCAGATTTCACATTATATTTACTTTAAAACTGCCAAAAAACTTGCAGGCGATCGCATTATTTCCGCACCATTGCCTGATTTAAAACGCTCTCAATACTGGATTTTGCAGAATATCTTACAAAAAATTGCCATTCATGACGCTGCACATGGTTTTTGCGGCGATCGCTCCATTATTACTAATGCTAATCCCCATGTTGGTGCAGAAATAATTATTAATATCGACTTGCAAGATTTTTTCTCAGCTATTACATATCAGCGTGTTAAAGGACTATTTCAATCGTTCGGTTATACTTCATCTGTAGCTACAATTTTTGGTTTATTATGTACCGCGCCTGTAGTGGAAGAACGCAACTTAGATAATAAAACAGACTTTGTGGAACTTAAGCAACGTCATCTTCCCCAAGGTTCTCCAGCCAGCCCTGCAATTACCAATATTATTTGTCGTAATTTAGATCAGCGTTTGTGTGCGATCGCAGAAAAATTTGGGTTTAGATACACTCGCTATGTTGATGATTTAACATTTTCTGCATCAGGTGAAAATCTTAAACATACCAAAAATATCATCAAGCAAATTCAGTCAATTATCTCTGACGAAGGATTTGCCATCAATCCCGACAAAACCCGCATTTTACGAAACTCTCAACAGCAAGAAGTTACAGGTATTATCGTTAATCAAAAAATTAATGTCCCTCGGAAAAAGTTAAAAAGTTTCCGTGCAACTTTACATCAAATAGAAAATGAAGGCTTAGAAGGTAAGCATTGGGGTAACTCATCCAACCTCATCGCCTCTATCACCGGATTTGCCAACTTTGTCGCAATGGTTAACCCCGAAAAAGGCGTAGAGTTTCAAAAACAAATTCAGCGTATTCAAGAAAAATATGGACAGAATAATACCATTTCACTCTAAACATGATACAGATAGGCAAGCAGCGCCTCGACTCCGCTCGGCGACCGGAAACAAAGGTGTAGAGGAAGTGATTTGTATCAGTAATTTCGTGAATTGGTATAAGTAGGTGGAAACAATAATTGAGCATTGAGCGAAGTCGAAATGCTCAATGCTCAATCAGCTGAAGAGAAGAAAGCTGTAGCGCAGTGTGGATACTTCGACTGCGCTCAGTATCCACACCCGGTAATTTCAAGTTAGGTTTAATTGAGTGCTTCGACCTAATCCTCAATAATTGACAAAAATCTCCCCCTTGTCCCCCTTATCTCCCTTGTCTCTTTTATTCATCCAAACCAGACTGCCACATTATCTTGAGTTACATTAATGAGTGATTAGGAATACATTGTGCCAAGCTCTAGTGTGGGTTCTGTATGCCCAACTGGTACGCCAACCATTGGATTGAACGTATACCGCCGCGCGATATGTAACTAGTCAACAGAAAGTTTACTCCTTTGTGAGCGATCGGTGTATCGCCGATTGATAACAGATAAATTCTGTACTTTCTTCCATCACACTCCGCCTCACGGCACCTTGTTAGGGACAAGGCTATTTCTATTCCGAAAATCGGGAAAAAACAAAGACAGAAAAATCTGCTTTGTTTGGTAAACTCTGCGATGTTGGGGTTCTGCTAACGTTGATTATTCGTAGTCTTCGTTAGTGACAGTAAAGAAGCCAGTGCAATTGTTTTCTCCTTAATTTTGAGTATGTCCCTTCGTTAGTCACATCTAGTTTTCTGGAACTGACAAACTGAACGGCATATTTGAGCGTTGCTGTCTTGCTTGAGATGATCTTTGGGTAGTTTCAAAAAAGTAGTGACAATCTTAATCCAGTTTTAGAGATACATTTGCCCGCAACTAAACTGTAAACACCTACATTTGCAGAGTTTTAAAATGAGTTGTCAAAATCATACTCAAGACAATATTGAACAGTTAAAAAAATCTAATTTATTTGATTCGGACTTACGCAAAAAAACGAAAAAATAAGGTTTTCGTAAAGGGTGCAGGGGTATGAGGGTATAAGTATTCAAAACCCTTTCACTCCATACCATTTCACCCCCACACCCAATCCCCACAGATAATTGTGGTGCGTAAGTCCTGTTGATGATTAGTACAGGTCAGCAGAAATAAAGCACCTATGATCAATTGCCGAACAGCCCACCATCAGGGTTTCTTCATTTCAGACTTCAGTTTTATTTGTACTAGTTGGTGTGGTTTTCTACACCTTGACACAGCAAGCATCTTCCTATACATATGCAAGCCGTTACCTGAAACTTGCGGATTAACACTGATAAATAAAATTTAATGCAGACAAATTATTACAATACAAGCTTATTAGTAGAGCGATCCCGCCAAGAAAAATAGATTACCTACCGATTAACCCTTGTATTTCTAACAACGAGGTATAAAAAATCATCAAAAAAACTTGGTAGTTGCCGATCAAAAAAATCGGGGTAGGCATGATAAGGTTTAAATCCTATTGTTTCTTTTCGCGCTTCTCATCATGTATCTACACTATCTAGAACCCAAACACCTTGAAGAATTAGTCAAGGGCAGTAGTATAGATTTACACCTAGCGCAACTCAATTTTAAGTCTCTCCAAGGTGCGATCGCCTACGAATATCTGTTAATCTCCGAACTACTCCCGCGCACAAACACAGGTATGCTAAAAAGCGGCTGGTTGCAGCGTTACAGTCATATCACGGCTGGCGGTTGGTGGTGTGGGGGACTTGATCCGCTAAATAATTGGCAACCAATGGAGTGGGGATGCTTTAAGCCAAATCAACCCCGCATCAAGGATAATGGCAAACCAATCAAATACGAACACCCCCCTAGCACACCCACCAGGGTATTTTGTCTGCGGGTGACGCAGGAAATTTGGCAAGAAACTGCACAGCGTTATAATCTCGACTTACCTGAGAATATCAGCGTTGATGTTAACGGCGAAGCGGTGGGTTTTTGGGAATGGGTGATGGAACAGAACATCCCCGTGATTATCTGCGAAGGTGCAAAAAAGGCGGCTGCACTGTTATCACAAGGCTATGCTGCGATCGCAGTTCCGGGAATTACTAGCGGTTATCGAGTCGTCAAAGATGGATTTGGTAAAGTCACCCGTCGTCAACTCATTCCTGATTTAGCGTTGTTTGCGACTGCAAAACGCCACATATATATATGTTTTGATTTTGAAACTCAACCTAAGACTATAGCAGCAGTGAATAATGCGATCGCTCAACTTGGCTGCTTATTCCAAGAAAAAAATTGCTTAGTTAAAGTTATCGAATTACCAGGGCCAGAAAAAGGTGTTGATGAACTCATCGTTGCTAAAAATAGTAGCGCCTTCGATAAAGTTTATCGCCAAAGTGTTGATTTAGAAATCTACCTCGCCCACACCAAACCACATACAGAATTAACTATTCCGGCTGCACTCACCATCAACCGTCCCTATTTAGGTGAAATAGCCTTTCCCAACTCAGGTTTAGTCGGCGTGAAATCCGCCAAAGGCACAGGTAAAACTACAGCTTTACAAAATATTGTCCAACAATCTAAAACCAAAAACCAGCCCATCTTATTAATTACCCACAGAATCCAACTCGGAAAATTTTTATGTGACAAAATTGGGATTCAATGGGGTTTAAACAATAATAATAATTTATTCTCATACTTTGACAGTCCAACTACCGCTTCTTTGGGTTTATGTATTGACTCCATTTGGAAAATAAATGTCGATCAATGGCAAGGTGGCATAGTTATCTTAGATGAAGTTGAGCAATTATTATGGCATTTATTAAATAGTGATACTTGTAAGAATAAACGTGTCAAAATCTTAAAAAATTTCCAAAAGTTAATCGCCACAGTTTTACAAACTGGCGGTTTAGTCATTGCCCAAGATGCTGATTTATCAGATGTATCTTTAGAATATTTGCAAGGTTTATCAGGCATTAAAATCACACCTTGGTTACTTGTCAACCAATGGCAACCTGCACGCGGTTGGGATATCACCTTTTATGATTCACCCAACCCCACACCTTTAATTCATCAACTAGAATTGGATTTACTTGCAGGACGTAAATGCTACGTCACTACCGATAGTCGTTCTGGACGCTATAGCTGCGAAACTATTGAAAATTATCTCAAAGAACGGTTGGAAAAATTACGCTATCAATTTCCTAAAAGCTTAGTAATTAGTAGTCGAACTACAAATACACCTGACCATCCAGCAGTTGAATTTGTTGGTAATATTAATCAAAAGATTGGTGAATACGACACGATTTTTGTGACTCCCAGTCTAGGAACTGGTATTAGTATTGATGTGCAACATTTTGATAGAGTTTATGGCATATTCCAAGGTGTAATTCCCGATGCCGAAGCCAGACAAGCTTTAGCCAGAGTTAGAGATAATGTCCCTCGGATTGTTTGGTGTGCTAAACGAGGAATTGGTTTAATTGGTAGCGGTAGTACCAACTATCGTTTATTATCTGATTGGTATCAAGCCAATCAACAAGAAAATTTAGCTTTACTGAGTCCACTGCATAAAATAGATGTAGATTTGCCTTTAGTATATGACCCAATTCATTTACGAACTTGGGCAAAATTATCTGCAAGAGTTAATGCTTCTATCCGTCTTTATCGTCAGTCTATGCAAGATGGATTAAGCACTGACGGACATCAAATTTGGCTGCGGAGTAATGCAGTTCACAATAATATTATCCGAGATTTACGGTTAGCCTTTTTAGCAACTGACTCTAGTGATTTAGCAACACGCAAGCGATTAATTTTAGAAATTGTCAAAGTCCAAAGAGATTGGACAGATAAGCGGCAAAAGGCGAAAGATATTAAACGGCAAATGAAAGACATCAAGCTCAAAAATCAATTAGCTACTGCCAAAATTATTGCCGACGCTCCAGATATAAATTATGTAGAATATCAACAGTTATCATCTAAAAATTCTCTCACAGATTTAGAGCGTCATCAAATACATAAATATGCGCTCAAACAAAAGTATGGTGTCGAGGTTACACCAGAACTCAAATTAAAAGATGACCAAGGTTATTACTCCCAATTATTAATTCACTATTATTTAACCCACGAAAGTGATTATTTTCATGTTAGAGACCAACATGAATGGCAACAGCAATTACTGTTAGGTGAAGGTAAAGTTTTCTTGCCAGATATCAAGACTTACACTGTCAAAGTTGAAGCGATGAAAGCTTTAGGAATGCTAGAGTTTATCGACCCAGCTAGAACTTTTATTGAAAATGACCCTGATTTACTTTGGTTGCAAGATGTTGTTTATCAGCACAGTCAACATATCAAACGGGTTTTAAGCATTAACTTAGTTAGGGAAGAAGCCGTTACTTCTCAAATCAAAATACTCAGCAAGTTACTCAAGCTATTGGGATTAAAGTTAAAAACTGTTAATGAAGGTTATCAAATAGACCCAGTAACTTTTTATGATGGCAGAGATAAAATATTTACCGCTTGGTACAAACGAGATGAGTTGATGTTAGCTAATTTTAAAGGTGTACAATTGGAAATCAAGGATTTTTCTAATTGGAAGTTTGAGCCTGTTAAGCAGCAGTCTGTATTAGCTGGTTTATCCACCAGATGAATTACATTCTTTTGAATTGATAATTACTACAGGAATTTTATTTTTACTTGATCAATAACCTCTAAGGAGTCAAGCATACTGAGGAGTTTCATCAGTCTTTAGCTTTGACTAAGGACTGATATGCAATAACCAAAACCATCCGTAATAATAAAAGCAGGTGTTACTTCGGTTTGGTTATGTACTTAACTTGGTTAGACAACAATAGTTGGTTAATTGAAATGAGTGGTCAACGGATACTAGTTGACCCTTGGCTGGTTGGTGAATTAAGTTTTGGCTTAGATTGGCTGTTTAAAGGTTCTCTCACACAAGAACGCTTAATTTCAGAGCAGATTGATTTAATATTGTTGTCTCAAGGTTTGCCAGACCATGCACATGTGCCGACATTAAAGCAACTTGACCATAAAATTCCGGTTGTGGCTTCGCCGAATGCAACCAAAGTGGTTCAAGATTTGGGTTACACTTGTGTCACTTGTCTGGGGCATGGTGAAACTTTTACTTTTAATGATCAACTAGAAATTCGGGCTTTACCTGGTTCCCCTATTGGCCCGACTTTGATCGAAAACAGTTATTTGTTAAAAGAATTAGCTACTGATTTCACACTTTACTATGAGCCGCATGGCTATCACTCGCCACAGTTAAAACAATTTGCACCAGTGGATGTGCTAATTACGCCAACGGTTGATTTGACATTACCGTTAGTCGGCGCAATTATTCGTGGAACAAATAGTGCTTTGGAAGTAGCTAAATGGCTGCAACCACAATTTATCCTACCTACAGCAGCAAAGGCAGATACAACCTATGAAGGGTTGATGGTGAATTTTTTAAAGGCTGTGGGGACTGCTGAAGATTTGCGGACTTCTTTCCAGAACAACAATCTTACCACCCAGGTGTTAGAACCTAAACCCGGCGATCGCTTGGAATTAAACTTACAAAATCGCGTCTTAACTTGTTAGCTTTAGTGTAAGCGATCGCGTAAAATATAAATAGAGCGATCGCTAATTTTCTCCAACCAGTCTAAAAACATTTCACAGAAAGACGCTTATCTAATCTGTAAACTTGCTAAATTTTTATCCGTCTTTTCTGGAATCAGACTACTGTGACTGTAGTTACTCTTTACAAGTATCCACTCCCTTAACCAAGCCATAATTCAACCATTCAGGTGAATTCAGCAAAACAAGTCTTAAGTTATAGAACAAATATTAATACTAGTTAATTTTTATCCCAACTATTACACAGAACCGAGGTATAAGCTTATGAAAATCTCAACGATCACAACTTCTTTTCTTACCATCGCTTCTTTAATTTTGTCTGTTGGAATTTCATCTGCTCAAGCGAATGGTGAAAAAATCTCACACAATGGTAATGTTGCTAATACTACAACACATGGGCGAGTAATCACCACATCTGTTAACTCTTATATGTCGCCCAGTAATGTTGCTAATTCTCATGTTATGCAACCACTGAATCTAGTTTACCTTGCTTATCAAGGTAATTTAGTATCACAGGGTATTCCCGGTGGTAAGACTTTGATATTTCAACACCAGAGCGGTAATGTTAAGGCAGAAGATGTGGTAAAAGCTGCCGTTAAAGCCAAAAAAATCCCCAATCAGTTTTTATACAATCCCAGCTATCTCAGCGAGGTTAATGTACAATTAGCGTACCTAGAAAAAACTTTTGCTAATTAAATTTGCATAGCCAAGATAAAGTAAATTCCACAAGCTTTGAAGAAAGAGAGACTAGGAGTTAAAGGCTAGTATTTTTACTAAGCACTTTCAACTCAGTTTATGATAGTTAGAATATTCGGTTTTGGTGGGGGTCAGCCACCAAAGGAAAGGGGGAAAGTTCGGTGAAAATCCGGCACTGTCCCGCAACTGTGAAGGAAAGTTAGAAGCTTTACAAGCCACTTTCCCAGTCAGAATGCCCGCCGAATTATAAAATTAAGTCCATCACATCTGCGAGGTACGGATGACTGCTGCCCATACTACTATTACAAGTGATTCTGAGACGATTTCTGCCCATACTCATACTTTATTTGTTTGCCAGACCTGTGCCAGTGTTTGGCAAGATGGTAAGCGTGTAGGTGAAAGTGGTGGTCAAAAACTCCTGCACCAAATTCAGCAATTGGCGCAAGATTGGGATTTGCGCGAGGAATTTCCGATTCAAGCGGTTGAATGTATGAGTGCTTGTAACCGTTCTTGTGTTGTTGCTTTTGCCGCTAAAGGTAAGTTAACTTATCTGTTTGGTGATTTAGATGTTGATAGCAGTGCGGCGGCTGTTTTGGAATGTGCTAGTCAATACTACGCTAAAACTAACGGTGTATTGCCTTGGTCAGAACGACCAGAACCATTGAAACGAGGTATATTAGCGAAAATTCCACCGTTGTAAGTAAAGTGCTGAGTACTGAGTATATACGTGTTTTAATTTTGGGTGGAACCACAGAAGCGGCGGAACTGGGTGCGAGAGTTGCAACTATTGACGGGATTGAAGCGATCGCATCTTTAGCCGGTCGCACCCGTGAACCCTCACGTCCCTCTGGAAATGTGCGAATTGGTGGTTTTGGTGGCGTGGATGGACTGGTAGAATATCTGCGTCAAATGAAAGTTGATGTGTTAATTGATGCTACCCATCCCTTTGCCAATCAAATATCTGACAATGCGGCGGCGGCAGCCAATGAAGTCGGGATACACAGATTAATGTTAATCCGTCCCGCGTGGGAGAAAACAACAGGCGATCGCTGGATTGAAGTAGAAAGTAATGCAGCCGCCGCCGATATTTTGCCAAACCAAGCCAAACGAGTATTCTTAACAGTAGGCAGACAAGAACTTAGCACCTTTGCCCATCTTCAAGATATATGGTTTCTGATGCGGATGATTGACCCGCCTGGAAAAGATACTTTAGTACCACCAGGAATAATATTGTGCGATCGCGGCCCTTTTATCCTAGAAAATGAACGGAAAATTATAGTTCAGCACAACATTGATACCATTGTGAGTAAAAATAGTGGTGGTGATGCAACTTACGCTAAAATTATTGCCGCGCGAGAACTAGGCGTACAAGTTGTTATGGTCAAGCGTCCCTCAGTTCCAATGGGAGAAAAAGTTGCAGATGTTGATGGTGCAGTGACTTGGTTATTAGGTAAATTAGAAAGTCAGAGTATAGGGTAAAATATTTCAGTTAAGGCTAAAAATTCTAGTCAATATCATCAATATTTTGTTGTTGGACTGCGAGATCCCCGACTTCTTGAAGAAGTCGGGGATCTAATAAATCCCATAACATATCATCTACTATATATACTTTTTAAGTAAACAAATGATTCAAAATACTCCTATATCAACTATAGATAGTGATATTGCACCCGCAACTACCGCAGAATTTCTCCATATTGAAAAAGCCCAACGTATGGCCGAATTTTTTAGCTTTTTAGGTGATCCTAATCGGTTAAGAATTCTTTCTTTTTTGGCGCAAAAAGAATTATGTGTGAGCGATTTAGCCACATTATTAGATATGAGTGAATCTGCTGTTTCACATCAACTCAGAAATTTACGTGTCATGCGGTTAGTTAACTATCGCAAACAAGGCCGCAATGTATTTTATCGTCTCCACGATAATCATATTCTCCATCTTTATCAGGTAGTAGCTGAACACCTTGATGAACCTGAATGAAGAAGGCAGAAGTCAGAAGACAGAATGAATACCCATAAATAAATATTAGAGGCTTAAAAACCAAGAGTTGCGGAGGTAATAATGTCTCTCTAAAACCTCCTGCCTTCTGCATCCGGTTGGTGAGCGGACTTGTACTGAGCGCAGCCGAAGTAGCCGAACCACAGCCTCCTGCCTTCTATTTAATTATGATTATGGTGATAACGGGTAAAACCAGGGCCATAAGTTGCTAACAAATTTTCAGGTGATAAAGCAAATTCTGGTTGACCAGTACAAACGACGGTTTGATTGAGACAAAGCACGCGATCGCAATGACGACTTACCATATCAATGTCATGGGAAACTTGTAAAATCGTCCAGCCTTCTTCTTGTTTCAACTCATTGAGTAAAACATAAAAATCGGCTGCACCTTGCATATCAACCCCAGCAAAAGCTTCATCTAACACCAACAGTTTTCGCGGCATAACTAAACAATAAGCTAGTAATACTCGCTTTAGCTGACCACCGCTAAGAGTTCCGATGGGTTGATTCCGCAGATGATAAACTCCAGTGCGTCGTAAAGCTGCTGTCACTGCTGCTGTTTTGTCGCGGTTTTGTTTCCATAATCGAGAAAATAAAGTATGTTGTGTTTTGGCTTTTGGCTGTTGACTTTCTTTCTGCCATCCCAAAGCAATTAATTCACTCACAGAAATAGGAAAACTGCGATCAAAAATGAAATTTTGTGGCATGTATCCCAACCAGTGACGCAAATTTCCTAGTTTAGTAATAGGAGAACCAAAAATTTCTACACTGCCAGCATTTCGTGGTATTAAGTCTAAAATGGCTTTTACCAAAGTGCTTTTACCCGCACCATTTGGCCCAACTATCGCCGTATCTGTTCCTGGGAATAATTCAAAAGAAACATCTCGAATCGCTAAATAACTGCCTTGATATACAGTTAAGCCATCTACTTTTAAAAGAGGTAAGTTCATAAATTAAATTTTGAAAATAACTATAAAATAAGATATTTAGCTTACTGACATGCTGATTCTAAAGTTTGCAAATTTAATCTCATTGCTTTGAAATAGTATTGCGGGTCTTTTTCACCTGTTTCTAAAGAATTTAGAGTTTGTAACTGTAATTTTAAATCTTGCGACAGACTTTTCAGCAATTTATTATCTACACCTGGTTCGCTAAACAAAGCTTTAACTTTGTATTTTTTGACTGTATTCACTACTTTTTGGACATCGGTAGGTGATAATTGATCTTCAGGAATTTCCACTACAGCAACTTGTTTGAGGTTATAGCGTTGCGCTAAATATGGATAAGCATCATGAAAAGTGATAAAAGTACAGTTAGGCTTTTTTTGTAAAGCTTGCTGAAATTCATTATTTAACTTGTCTAATTCCTGAATATAAGCCGCCGCATTAGCTGTATAAACATCTTTATTTTTAGCATCAGCAGCAATTAATCCATCTCGAATATTCATTACCTGCTGCTTTGCTAAAACCGGATCTAACCAAACATGAGGATTTCCCTCTGCATGGTCGTGGTCATGGTCTTTTTCTCCTGATGTGGTAGTTTCTACCGGAGAAATTTCATTTAAAGCTTTAATACCTTTACTCGCATCAATTTCAACTAATTGAGGATTTTGAGCATTTTTAACTGTATTTTCCAGAAATTCTTCTAAGCCCAAACCATTTTTAACTAATATATTAGCTGTGGCGATCGCTTTCACGTTATCTGGTGTTGCTTGATACTCATGCACCTCTGTACCAGGAGGCACTAAAATTTGCACATCAGCCGCATCACCAGCCACCGCCTTAGTCAACAAGTAAATCGGTAAAAATGTTGTGACAACCTTGGTTTTAGATGATGTTTGAGAAGTTGCTTGTGCTTGTGGTGAACTCTCAACACTATTGGTTTGATTGGTATTTGCTTGGTTACAGCCGCTAATACTCACTAGCAATGTGAGTAAGGAAATTAACGGCAAAATACCTCTAGCTTGTCTTTTACGAGTCTTAGTCATTGGCTTTCTCCCACAACAGGAGATTTGTTTACTGGTTATCACTACTGACAATGATACTTATTTTGAAATCTATATTATAATAATTATCATTCTCATGCAATCTATCCCAGGATATTTTTGTGTCTGCCAACACAGCAGATTTTTGTAAATCGTGGTTATTACTACCTCGACTGGTGACATCCTGTCAAAGATTAAATATTTATTGACTTTATTTATTAAAAGAGTTACTCAGTACTGATAATATTTTGAGAATACTTTTTAAAAGTGTGATGAAAATAGCACAGTTATAAGTGCTACAGACGGTAAAGAAGTGTGAGGGAAAATGCAGAAACCATTGTCTTATTTACTGCTGATTTCAGCAGTTAGCAGCAGCGTTATATCAATCAATAATGCTACTTTTGCCGAAGAAATATCAACTACATCAGAAGATAAAAATCAGCCATTAGTTGTTACGAGTTCTGAAAAGCCACTTGAGAATTCCCATCAAGAACAGACAATGGCACAAGTTACATCTGTGTCGCAATTGTCGGATGTACAACCTACAGATTGGGCATTTCAAGCATTGCAATCATTGGTAGAGCGTTATGGTTGTATTGCAGGTTATCCAAATAGTACTTATCGTGGTAATCGCGCACTTACACGCTATGAGTTTGCGGCAGGTTTAAATGCTTGTTTGGATAGAGTTAACGAACTACTAGCTACCGCCACGGCTGATTTAGTCACCAAAGAAGATTTAGCCAAATTACAGAAACTCCAAGAAGAATTTGCCGCAGAATTAGCGACATTAAGGGGTCGCGTAGATGCTTTAGAAGCACGCACCTCTGAGTTAGAAGCAAATCAGTTTTCCACCACAACCAAACTCAGTGGGACTGCGATTTTTGCACCAACCAGCTTTTTTGCAGGCGATCGCGCCAACGGTGAGAACCTGGATAGAGGAACTTCTTTTGGCGATCGAATCCGGTTGGATTTCAACACCAGCTTTACTGGTAAAGACTTATTAAGAACCCGCCTACAAGCCACTAACTTAAATGCTTTGTCGGCTTCCACCTTGACACCAGAAGGGGATTTACGCTTTACAAACAATGACACCTTCAGTTCGGGAAACAATAATAGTGTGGAAATAGACGCACTGTTGTATAGCTTCCCTCTAGGCGACAAAACCACTGTCATTCTAGAAGCTAACGCTGGTGCGGCTGATGACTTTACTAACACAGTCAATCCATTTTTTGACGGTGATGGTGACTTTGGGGCATTGTCTGTATTTGGTACACGCAACCCGATATATTATCCCGTTGATGGTGCGGGAATTGGTCTGAGACACCAATTTAATGACCAAATAGAATTAAGTTTAGGTTATTTAGCTGGTAGCCCTGATGATCCTACCTCTGGAAATGGTTTATTTAACGGCGCGTATGGTGCGATCGGACAGTTAACAGTCCAACCGACTAAAGGTTTGACTCTCGGCTTTACCTACGTTAATTCCTATAATGCAGACTTAGGTGCAGGTAGTAACCGCGCTAACTTGCGTACTGCTTTGGCAGATAATCCTTCTTTGCCAACTTCTTTGAGTCAATTTGCTGGTGGAGATTTGCCAATTTCCAGTAATTCCTACGGTTTTCAAGCATCCTTCCAACTTAGTCCCAAATTTGTGATTGGTGGTTGGGTTGGCTATACCAACACCCGTACCTTAGCCGCAGTTGATGTAAATGGTAGTACTATTCCTCGCGGTGAACTAGACATTTGGAACTATGCTGTTACCCTCGCCTTCCCAGATTTGGGTAAAGAAGGCAGTGTTGGTGGCATTATTGTAGGGATGGAACCAAAAGTCACAGGTGCTAGTACTGGGTTGAGAAACGCTGTTGGTACAGATCCTGATACTTCACTGCATATTGAAGGCTTCTATCAATACAAACTCAGCGATAATATCAGCATTACGCCTGGAGTCATCTGGTTAACTGCACCAGACCATAATAATGACAACGATGATATTGTGATTGGCACAATCCGAACCACTTTCACTTTCTAAATCGTCAAACTTTAGCAAAAGACGCAAATATTAATTTTGCTTCTTCTTGATTATTTAATGTGACTAAAGTCATGCAATCAATGGTGACTTTAGTCTGATTTATTTGATGATGGAAGACTTAATAATAATAGAAGGCTAATAAGTCAGCTACAAGCTATTACTACTAAATCTGGGAGTTTAGTAGATACTTCATAGCTCAGGGAAAGTTATCACTTTCCCTTTTTTTATGAGTTCACAAACATAAAGACTGCACATGCAAATCTTTGAGGGTGATTGTGAAATTATGCTGCTTTTCTGTAGCAATCAATGAAACGATCGCCTCACAAGTTACAGCCACAGTTAACATTACCAAGTTTCGCGCCAGTGGATAGTCACAGACATCATCATTCACATCAGAAGGGACGCGATAAACGTCATTCCAAATGATTTCTGCATAATCAGCAGCTAAACCAGCATGAATACAAGGAATCTGCAATTGATCAGCATAATCTTTCACAGCTTGACGTGACACACTATTGTCAAAAACATCAACAATTAGCTGACTATCTTTGAGTAATTGAGATGTGTTTTCTGATGTCAATTCTTTAGTTTTGGCATCAACTTTAGTTCCAATTGCGCGGTATAAATTATTAGCCAAAATTTTCGCTTTGAATGCACCGACATCAGCACGGTAGTAAGGCTGAGTCGAAAGGTTGCGTTCTTCAATGCGATCGCGATCAATCACCGTCAGTTTATCAAAACCAGACCGCGCCAAGTTTTCTGCAATGTTAGCGCCTAATGCACCTGCACCGCAAATTGTTACAGGATAATTTTTCAACTTTGCCATAACAGCATTGCTGCGATAAAGCTGTTCGTGAAAAAATATGCTCATTATTGCTTTGCTCCAAGTTAAAAGTGAAAAATAAAAAGGCAAAAGTAAGAAGTAAAAATATAGCAGAAGGCAGAAGGCAGGAGTAAAAGTCTTACTATACCTTGCATTCAAGCTTTCAAACTGTCCTAAAATATCTGACTACCGCTATAAATATTAATCACTAAAATTATTCTCTTTTTACTTTTTACTTTTTACTTTTTACTTATGATTGTTGTTCCATTACAGCAACTAAGGATTGCAAATCAAAATCGCGATCGCGTCCACTCAGACAAATACCAGAACTAATCACCGTCAAATCAGTTTTAGCGATCGCACTACTGTGACGCACACCATCCGCAGTTGTCCAATCGACTGTCCAGTAATCACCGCGATCGTGAAATTGGTTTAAATCACCACCACCCATCTGCAAAGCTTTTTTCAATCGCTTTTCATCTTGTTTGGTTTGATCAAAACCCTCAATCCGCTTCGTTGCTAATTCATATACAATGCGAATTTCTGGAGTCAAATCTTTAAACTGCAATTCCTCCACAGGAATCAGTCGCTTCACAGCAGATTGCAGAGTTTCCACAATTATCGGATCTGTACGGCGATCGATATCCTCAAACCAGCACGATTGTCCATTCCAACGAGCGATAATTTGCTCAAATACTCCAGCCTCAGTTACTAAATGTACTGCGATCGGTTTTACTACTTGCGATCGTTGACGCACATCTACTTCATTCACCGGATATGCTAACCAAGTTTTTCCCTGTAATTGATATGCTAACCGCAGCCTGATTTGAGGAAAATGTTGCAGATATTCTCCAATTTGGGGTAAGTCGGCTTCTTCAATAACCTTTGCTGTCTTTGTATCCACAGGCTGAAAAATACCCCAACCTTCAAATTTACTCGGCTTTGGTGTGAAGGTGTAAACCATCCCCGCCACCTTTGTGCGAACTCGTCCACCTTTTACACAAGGCGCGAGAAATTCACTAGTAAATAACTCGGCTTCTGCATTAGCAATTTGGTTAATTAGCTTACGAATGTTAGTCATAAGTAGGTTTCAGATCCCCGACTTCTCAAAAGAAGTCGGGGATCTAGTTGCTAAAGAACAATTTTAAAATTGGAATATAGGACTAATATTTGATGTGGGAAAATAAGTACATTCAGACAAGATTTCTTTCCTACTCCCTACTCCCCATTCCCTACTCCCTGTTTACACGAGTACATTCGGAAATCAAACCAGATTCTCATATAATCCCGCGTGCAAGTTTGTGGAGCATTGCGTTTTCTCAGTTACTAGAGGGACTCCACTGGTGAGTTATTACACACTCTTTAAAAGATGGCTACTTTCAAGCCAACTTCCCAGGTTCTTCGCACTCCCCGTTCACAAACGCCCACTGCATTTGACAGTGTTACTTTTCCTCTCGTACTAGTATGTAGGCTCCAAGAGTCGGGTCACGCAGGATTCATATTACATCATCCTACAAAAAGTACTATAGATTGCATTTAAATCAATACGGTTAAGTTAGTAATCTCTTCTTTCTCTTTGCGCCCTACCCTGCGGGAAGCCGCTATCGCGTCTATGCGCTCTTTGCGGTACCCTTCGGGAAGCCGCTTGCGCGTCTACGTTAAAAAAAATTGCTTGAGGTTATTAGGTGCGTCACGTATAAACATAACGCACCCATTTTCGATTCTACTTATCCTCACGCACAGGCAATGGCATATCTAGAATTTCCATTAGCAAGTCTAGGCGAGAGGGACGTGTTAGCAGTGGAACAAGATTAGGTAAGCTGTAGTAGTCACCCGCGAAGGTGAAAGTTTCTACAGGTGCTTGCTGCTGCTTGAGTTGAGTTTCTACCCAGTTGTAATAAGTACCAAGACGAACAATTACAACATTAGGCATCACTGCAAACTCACGACAGTAAGTCTTATAGGCTTCACTGAAGTAAGGTGTAGCATTTTCACCTTCATCTGTCACCAGAATAATCTGGTCAACTACCTGCTTTTTCTTCCGCATTGCTTCCAATGCACAACCGATACTCGTACCACCACCTGCATTGATGTGCTGGAAGGCACGCTCCCAATCTGTTAACTCTTTGCCTTTAGCGGTGATAGGGTAGGGAATGGTATCGAAGGCGTAGACAAACAATTCTGCTTGGGTGATACCAGAGATCAGCGCCGCAAGTTGCTTACCAAGAGCGATCGCATTATCCATTGAACCAGATTTGTCAATCAACAAAGCGGTTGGACGCGCAATTGTCCCGCGTCGTTTCACCTGCTCGTTAGTGACTTTTTCTAGTCGCGCAACGGTATCTGCATCTAAGTCTGCGTTGTCTGCGGCAATCTGGGCTTTGAATGCAGCCACACGACCACTTTTAGATGCTTCTTCCAGCTTAAAATCAATCAGCTTTTTAACTTCTGGATGATCCATTGCACCCCGCGCCTGAAGTGACTTGAGGTTATTGATCACTTCTTGGGGAGTCATGCTGTTGATTAAGGCTACCAAGACAACTGGTGTAAGTTGTTTGATTGCACCGATCGCAATAGTATAGGGAATCTTAAATTCCACAATCAACCTTGCTTGTTCTGCGGTACTGTTTGCCTTAGCCAGTTGCTTCAACACATTTGCTAAAGAACCTTCTGGTGGAGTGTCGCGGAATAAAATCGCATTTGCGCGTTCGTTTGGTTTGATGTGCAGAGACGCATACAAACGCTTCATTGCTTTACGTCCTCGCAGCGCCGCGCGATCGAATAAAACCGGATTGCTTTCTCTGGTTTTGAGGTAACGTCGCACCGCAGTCCGTGCCGAACGTGGCATTTTATTTTGCTGCTGCTTCATAAAATCGACTACACGAGCCACCTGATAAGGTGGAAACTCTTGCAGCATGATAAATCCAGCATCTCTGTGTTCAGTCAAATTGCTAGTTAGCAAATGAGCCACAAACACTTCCTTGTGGTCGCGGACATCACCATAACGTTGATACCAAACTGCCAAATGTCCGTAAAATATGGGGTCGAGTTCAACAATTAACTTATGAATTTCTGCAACTTGCTCAAGTTTGCGGTGAGGCGTTGTCAGCAAACTGTTGAGCATTTCTAAACGCAAATCGCGTTCTGTAGTATTCATAATACCTCCTCAAAAAATTTTAGATTTTGGATTTTAGATTTTGGATTGCAATCTAAAATCACAAAATTGCAGGAGGCAGATGTTGCACGCGGGGTGATATTGTCACCGCGCAAGTTTTAGAAGCATTTTTGTAACTGATTCAGAGTTATGTAAGCTTCTGCGATCGGGGCGCGGCAACAACTGCCGATATTATGTTATTTGAGAGAAACAACAGCACCAGTTTCCTCTAGCTGCTGTTTGAAAGTTTCAGCCGCTTCTTGATCCAATCCCGACTGCATCACTTGAGGAAGGGAATCTACAAAGTCTTTGGCTTCTTTGAGTCCCATTCCAGTTAGCGTACGGATGATCTTGAGTAAGGTAATCTTTTTTTCCGCCGGAACCGATACCAATAAAACATCAAATTCGGTCTGAATTTGCGGTTGAATTTCATCTTCATCTCGTTTACCAATCCGAACTAATTTCGGTGTGGAACTATCAACATTGAAGGTTGCTTCAATCTGCTTGACTAATTGAGTAGTTTCGTTGGCAGTGAGAGACTTGAGTTGTTCTAAAATTTCTAAAGTTTTCACAGACATAGCAACCTCCAATGAGTTGCATTTAACTCATAATTTGTGATGAATAAAATCATATCAAGTCCGACTAAATGCTTGTCATTACGTAGGCGTAAGCCTTCCCGTAGGGTACGTAGCGATAGCGAAGTGAAGTAATCGCAGAGTCCTTGCGATTGCGGCGTTCCACTTCGTTACACTCGCAATGACTTATCACAAGTAATTTACCGGACATGAAATCACTTCATGTAAGTCGAAAAAGCTGTTGATTCATACACGGGGGTTTAACCCGTAAACTCTTGCTTTTAAGTCAAGTGCCTATTCCAATTCGGCTAGTATGTAGGCTTTTACGGTTAGGACACGAAGTGAAAAATTTTAAGTTTGAGAAAGTTGTTTTAAAATCCATCGGAGTTGTTTTTTATTACACTGTTGTTTTTTCACAGCGTAAACGCCACCGGCTAAATAATACCTATTCAGTACACCTTTAAAAATATCCTCTGTATCATCTTTTGGGTCAGGGGGAGAATCTTCAAAAGTAACGAGATACCATATATCTTTTATTTTTTGGTATTGATGATAATCATCAATGCTAATAACATCATTATTGCTTGGGTAATTCCATCTACGAGCTACTCGCCTTGCTACACAAAGAATCCCAGTTTCTGGATGAACATAGAAGCAATTGCGGTCAATCCCATCTAATTTAATTCCATACCACCGATAAGACTTCCCATACAAGACACCATCAATGATTTCTACGTGGCGTTCAACGACATCCCACAAGTGACCAATAACGTGTTGTCCTGTCATTGTGTTAGTCTTTAAACGTTGACAGAGTTTGCTATAAACATCATCCCACGGTTGTCCAACATGAGAGCGCAAAAACCGACGCAAAGGGCCAAGCTGATCTGAAGAATGCTTTGTTCTATGTCTGCAGTTGGTTTTAATTATGTAGGGATTGAATAACCCATATTCAGTTGCTTCTTGAGTGAGTTTATACAGTTGCTTTTTATAGCCTGTCTGCTTTTTTAGACTAATTCTTTTACCATGACGAGGACGTTCAATCACAACTTCGCTCAAACGATGTTCGCTCATAACTTATGTTCTTTAAAGATAGTTTTACTGATGGGGTTTTGTGGCTACATAAGTTATAGGACATCATGGAACTCACCTCTCTATGATTGAATTAATGTTTTAGTTAAATACAATTTCAATTATTGGAATTCCGCACAAGTTAGCAAAGCAGTTTTAACAATTGCCTTTACCATTTTGGCTACGCTCCCATTAGCGGGAGCGACAGGAATCGAACCTGTATATCCATTACTGGATAGTGTGTAGGCTTTACAAGTTAGGGTGCGGAATAAAGTTTAAATAATTCCGTGCGAGTTCAAAAAGCTTGTTACAACTACGGCCGTTCTTACCAAATATTGGCAGTGGACACGCACGCTAAATCTGCGAGAGACTTAGAAATCATGCTTCGCTAGATCGATCGCTCGAATTTTACTACCTTAGAGCCGTTATCAATGTGTATGTATGCTTGATGTGTCAGGACACGGAAAATTAGGGTCTTCAACCGTAGACAGCTTCAGGACGCACAATCAAGTCTCCACTAGGGCGACGATCTACTATGTAAGCAGAAAGGCGATCGCTCTTGACATCTAAATGTCGCGCTACCTGTTCTTTGACTGTTACATCATTCATCCCTGCAAAAATTCCTAGTTGTTTTTCTGCAACATCAACAGAACGTCCTTCAAATCGAATATGAACCATTGGCATCACCTCTTTTAAATTACAAATTGTTATTAGTGGTCGGACTTACGTAAGAAAACAAAAACCAAGGTTTTCGAGAAGGGTATAGGTGTAAACAACTCTTACACCCCTATACCCTTAAACCATTACACCCATTCTTAATAGAGAACCTTTGTGCGTAAGTCCTGAGTGGATCTGATCGGAATTGAACCGATACCCTCCCTGTGAGAGTTGCACTCACTCCTCATGCAAGTTGAAAAAGCCGTGGTAACACACGCAGGAATCGCACCTGCAACTTATCGTTTCCAAGCGATCGCTCTACTATTGAGCTAGTATGTAAGCTTTTTCGGTTAGGACACAAGTGGAATCCGGGAACTCTACCGTTAGAGCTACAGACCCAAGCTTGTAAAAATTAATAGAGATTATGCTTTTCTTTTGCCTTTTAACTTTTTCCTTTTACCTTATTTAATTAGTGGAGCCGTCGGGAATTGAACCCAAATCCTGCAACCGTCCGTTTGTTGGTTTCGGAGCAGTCGAACGCCAATCGCGGCCCCAAAAGTGGGTAATGCCGAAAATAGCTGTGTTTATCGAGTTATCAAGGTTCTGCAAGGATTAATCTTTGCCTTTTGAGTGGGCTGTCACCCTTATATTACATTTGTAGTATGTATTTCAGATAATGTCAAGAGGATAGTTAAAAAAGGTAGAGAGTAACACCTCGACTTCGGGTGCATCCCAGTTTTTATTACTCAGCAAAATAATAATCCTGTCATTGCGTTCGCGTAGCGTCTCGCAGAGAGGAGGCACGACGAAGCAATCGCATGGACTCGTTGTTAGTGAGGGATTTTGCGATTGCTTCACTCCACTTCGTTGCGCTCGCAATGACGTATTAAAAAAAGTGGGATGCTCCCTCGATTTCGCTCGGCGACCAGCAGAAGGAAGATTATTCCCCCTTACACCCAGCACCCTGCCCCTTATTCTCTTCAAGAAGTCGGACATCTTTTTGGGCTATATATTGAAATGATTTTGTGAACATTCCGGGACAGATTTCACCGTATAAATACTATGAAAAAATATCATCTGTATTGAATACTGTGGAAAACACGGTTATTTAACTGGTTTTATGAGATGATATTTTCTCTATAATTTCATGCTGCATTTATCTAACATTAATTGAATAGAAACTACATTAGTAAGACAGTTATTTAGTCATACTAACAATGTCGATAAAACACAAAACAAAATTTGCTGTGATTCCTTTATCTCTAGCTACAGTTACCTTAGCGAGTTTAATACAACCAGCTATGGCTGTTAATTTGGGAATCGCGCAAGACTATAACGTATTCGTGTTTGGAGACATGAATCAAAGTTCCGACTCTGAAGGTCGTGTAGCGGTTGGCGGTAATGCGACCTTCACCAATTTTGGTATTGCTGACCGTTTAGCTAATTCTAATGGCACAGATACTAGACTGATAGTAGGTGGAGATTTAACTTACAACGGTGGTCAAGTTTTTGGTGGTAATGCTGTTGTCGGTGGTAGTGTTAAAACTTCTGTGAATTTCAACTGTTCTCCGAACTGTGGTGTTAGTTCAGGTACACCGCTTAATTTTGAGACAGCACGCCAAGAATTAACTTATCTTTCTGAATCTTTAGGCGGGTTAAGTTCTACAGGTAATACAGAGTATAAATGGGGTGGAATTCATCTCCAGGGTAACAATAGTGATTTAAATATTTTCACTATTGATGGTTCACAGTTTTCTAACAGCACTTATTTGAATATTGCTGGAGTAGGCAGTAACTCTACAGTAATTTTTAATATTTTAGGTAATAGCGTCAATATTAGTAACTTTGGACTTAACCTTAATGGACTAAATAAGCAAAATATTTTGTTTAACTTTGTTGATGCTACTCAAGTAAAAACTACTGGTTTCTCGTTCTATGGTAGTGTACTTGCAACTAAAGCTAATGTCCTATTTAATAACGGGAATGTAGAAGGAACTTTAGTAGCTTCTTCGTTATCCGGTAGTGGTGAATTTCACAATACTAAGTTTGCTGGGAACTTACCTAACATACCCAAACCACAGCCTGAAACTCCAACTAACCCCACACCCGAAACCCCAACTAATCCCACACCCGAAACACCCGAAACCCCAACTAACCCAACTCCTGAAACACCTGAAACTCCAACTAATCCCACACCCGAAACACCTGAAACTCCAACTAACCCAACTCCTGAAACACCTGAAACTCCAACTGAACCGACTCCTGAAACACCTGAAACTCCAACTAACCCTGAACCACCTGTTTCAACTACCGTACCAGAACCAAGTACAGTTATGGGCTTACTTTTTGTAGTTGGTTTATTTGGCTTTTCTCGCCGGAATAAATTATCCACTAAATCAGCTATAACTGGTGAGAAAATTTAGTCAATAACCTGCAATTATGTCTGAGCGATAAGATCCCCGACTTCTTTGAGAAGTCGGGGATCTTAGATTCTAAGTTATTAAATATTTGATTTATAATTTTTGCCATGAATCAAAATCAAATTAATCCAAAAAACTGGTCACAAGAGAGTTATATTAAAGCTTATAAATTTGCTGCGATCGCACATCATAACCAAACTATTCCCGGTTCTGAATTGCCTTATATCATGCACTTGAGTTTTGTCAGTATGGAATTAATTGCTGCTTTAAACGTAGAAAAAGTAGCTAACGCTGATTTGGCAATTCAATGTGCAGTTTTACATGACACCATCGAAGATACTGGTATAACTTTTGAACAAATAAAAACCGAGTTCGGTGAAGCAGTTGCCAAAGGTGTGCTTGCATTAACCAAAGATAAAAGTTTGGCGAAACATCTGCAAATGGCAGATAGTTTAAGGCGGATAAAACAACAAACGCCAGAAATTTGGATGGTTAAGTTAGCAGATAGAATCAGCAACCTCCAAGCACCGCCACATTACTGGAGTCAAGAAAAAATTACGAAATATAGAGAAGAGGCTATACAGATTTATGAAACTCTGAAAGATGCGAGTCCGTTTTTGGCTGCAAGATTAGCTAATAAAATTGAAGACTACAAGACATATACACAATCAGAGAATGTTGAATCAGATTGATACAGTCTGTTAGTTACTAATATTTTCAGAAACCACCAATTGAGTTAAACGCTTCAGAATACGCAGTACATCGTATAATTCATTGCCAGGGTTACGCATTAAAAAACCTTTGGATAAGCTATAACGGGGTAGCTCTTCTTTAACTAATTTCACAAAAATAAACTCACTACCTGTAGCAATCATTCCAAAACTAGGTTTGTCTGGATGGGGATGTCCTAACATATAGGCAAGAATTTGTGCAAGTCCTTCTTCAATAGAAAAGGAAGCTTTTTTTGATTCAATAATCATTACCCATAATTGGTCTTGTAAGACTAAAGTATCTATTCTGCCTTTGATGAGTGTATCTTCATCTGGTACAGCAATATCTATAGGTTCTTCCGATTTGACATAAAATGGAGCTAAATAAAAATCACCAATAAAAAGAATGGGATCTACAACTGCCATTCTGACGACATCTTCTAATAAGGGAGGATAATTGAGCAGATTTAAATAACCGAATTTGACTTTATCCAACAGTTGTTTATCTAACTCTGTAATCTCAGGTAAGTCTTCTTGCCATTCTCGGAAGAATTGCTTATCTAAAATTAACTGAATTCCAAAATTATCAATTAAGTAGCGTAAATCTATATCTTTAGCTTGTAAGGTTTGAGTCATAACTTTAGCAGATTAGGAATATAGGAATCCGGTTTGATTTCTGAATTTATTTGTGTAGGTAGGGAATAGGGAATGGGGAGTAGGGAGTAGGAAAGAAGCCTGATTCGGAGTGTACTTATTTTTTTCAGAAATCAAATATTAGTCATAACTACAATAAAATTAATTCACTAATTTTTTTTAATACACTTAAAACTTGTTGTAGCTCATCTGGTTTTTCTATTGATAAAGCATAGGAACGAGCATATTTTGGCTTCTGTCTAAAGATGATTTTTCAACATCTGTTAGTAACGGTAAGTTTTCTACCCATTCAGTGAAAAAATCATTATTGGTAACTAACTCTAATCCAAAATTCTCTTCCAGTTCGTAAAGACTGATATCCCGTGCTTGGATTGTTTGTACCATAATTAATTAAAGAATAGGGGGTACAACCGTATTATATAGCAGGAAAAAAGACCTACTCTATCTGAATTATTACTCCTGACTCCTGAATTCTTTCCGAATTATCTCCATTCACCTTGCAATGTAAAGGCAGCCCAATAATAAGGTGCAGCATAAGTTTGATTCTGAAACATTTCTATTTGTGCTGCCCTTAACGCTGCCGCAGGTTTTAAATTTTTGCGTAACATATTGGTATAAAATAGTTTCATCAATTCCGATGTAGCTTGGTCATCCACACTCCACAAACTCACGACTACACGAGGACTACCCGCATACATAAATCCTCTAGTTAACCCAACTAATCCTTCTCCCTTGACTTCTTCACCTAACCCTGTTTGACAAGCACTGAGAACGACTAACTCTGCTGGCAAATTCAGGTTAAAAATATCACGGAGGCGCAAAAAGCCATTTTGAGGAGTGCCGTTACTATCAAACAACGACAGCACAACCCCAGATAATTCGGGATTTTGGCTGTTGAGGATGCCGTGAGTGGCAAAATGGATGATTTGATATTGGCTTAACTCTGGGCTGGTGGCTAAATTCCGACTAGCGGTAAAGTCTAAGGCTTGCTTACGTTCTTTATTAGATACCAGAGAAAGAATTGTCTCGGCTTCTTGGCGAGTAAAGCGCAACCGTTCAAAGTCAATGTCTGCTTCTCTGGCTGAACGTGCTAATTGTTTTAGGTCAAAGGTATCCAAGTCTGGGGTGATGGATAGCCGATTTGGGGGTTGGTTTTTGATTCGCTCATCTTTGGCAGAAAAAACAGGATCTGCAAGTACAGCTACGGTTTTTGGGGCTTTTTTACGCCCTTTGACTTCCTGACGCAGTAAAGCGATGGTTGAGGCTGAGGGGAGGGAAATAATTTCGTTGGTTGTGATTAGTGGTTGGTAGGTTTGACTGTTGGGTACTGCTAATGCCGCAATGGGGACATACTGCAAAGCGCCATCACTAACTACAACTAAGCGTTTTTTGCCGAGTTGCTGGGCAACTGGAGCGAGAATTATTTGTGACAATTCCATTGCGGCTTTGCTGCCTCTGGCGACACTTGTTCTTTGGGATGGGGCGGTTAAAGCATCGCGGAATTTCTGCACGGCTACGGCAATATCAGCACGTTTGGGTAGTTCATAACTAGTAATGCTGTTTTGGCTCACAGCCCAAAGATAACTGCGTTCTTCTCCCAAGGAGTACTCCAAGAGTAAAGTATTGTCATCTAATACTTGCTGCTGAATTTGCTTTAATGATAAGGGTTGTGGCTGGGTCAAGGCAGCGTAACGTGGACTGCTATTTTTAATTTCTGCTTGGACTTGTTGATACTGTTGCAATATTTCTTCAGTTTGCTTGTCTAAATTTTTAATTTGTAATTCCGTATATTTACCGCTTAACAGTTGGATACGCAATGTTTCTCTGGCATTGAGTTGCTGCTGTAAGTTGCGTTCTGTTTGCAGTAGTTTGGGGTTGACACCTTGACGAATATCTGCGTTTGCTTCTTGGAGTAAGTCTAAAAGACTACGCGCCCTCGCACGTTCGCTGACTTGCAATGCCAAAGCATCATAACCTTGGGATGGTTGCTTTTGATGTAGCCGCATGAGCAAGTCGATATAAAACTGATAATATTTCTGCACAGAGGCAAAGTAAGATGTCCGCAAATCTTGGCTGGTAACGTTGGTGCGGATATCTTCGACAATTTTAATGGTGTTTTCGATATGGGTGCGGGCGGCGGTGAGATTGCCTTGATCGCGTTCTGTCTGAGCTATAGAATACAGGGTGTCTGCTTCTCCGGTACGATCGCCTATCATCTGCCGCAATTTTAATTCTTGATTGTAAGTGGCGATCGCTTGTTGTGGTTGCTTTAAGGCATTATAAGTTTTACCCAAATTCCCAATAACATTGGCTTGGGCAGTTTTTAGCCCTAATTTTTGCCAGCCAGCCGCAGCTTTTTGGGAAAATTCTAAAGCTTTTTGATAGTCACCAGCCGCTAAATAAACTCTGCCAAAAAAACCGTCAGCACTGGTTTGGGCAAAGCTATTTTTTGTTTGCTGCGCCAATGCCAAAATTTGGTTAGTCGCTTCTAAAGCTTTGGGATAATCTTTTAATGATTCGTAAACGCGGACAATACCGCTAATGGCACTAACTTGACCAATTATATTGCCTTGTTCACGCCTTACCTGCTGTGCTTGGTTGTAATATTCTATGGCTTTGGGATAATTTTCTAAAGCCCGATAGGCACTGCCAATGTTATCTAAAGTTAAAGCTAGTTTATCGCGATCGCCTGTACTTTTAAATTTTTCTAGGGCTTGATTATAAGTGTCAATACTTGTTTTGTGATCACCAAGTAAACTATACACTAAACCAATATTTTTTAGTGTATTGCCTTCCCCGCTAACATCTTTCACTTCCCGTTCAATAGTTAGGGCTTGGTTATAAGTATTAATGGCTTTTTGATAATCACCTAATGAAGCATAAATTCCCCCAATTGTATCTAGAGTAAAAGCTTCCCGCGCCCGATTTTTAGTGAGACGTTGTAATGCAATTGCTTCATTTAAAGTATCAAGTGCTTTTTGCTTTTCACCCAATCGATCATATACAAAAGCCACCTGACCTAATAGTTCCGCTTCCGAGTGGGGATTACCTGCTTTTTGTAACAGCGATCGCGCTTGGTTATAATATTCTAAAGATTTTTGTGGTTCACTAAAAGAATAGCTACCAGCAAGTCCACTCATAGTTACAGCTTGCTTTGTGAGGCTAAATGCCAAAGCTACACCAGAAAGATTAGCAGCAATTTGTTGTTGCAGTTTGAGTGATTGATTGAGAGCTTCTCTAGATTTCTGCTCATCACCAATGGATAAATAAAGTACACCAATATAGTTGAGTGCATCGGCTTGTCCACCCAAATCATTTTTGGCGCGTTGAATTTCTAATGACTGTTGAAAAGCTTCCAAGGCTTTTTGTGTTTCACCCAAATTAGTATAGGTAATCCCGATAGTTTGTAAAATATCCGCTTGCCCATCTAAATCTTTTTGCTCACGTTGAATTACCAGGGCTTGATTATAAGCTTGTAGTGCTTGTTTTGTTTCACCTGCATTGAAATAAACGCCCCCAATACCTAATAAAGTTTTAGCGACAAAATCAGGTTTTTTTTCAGCACGAAATAATCGCAATGCTTGGCTATAAAATTGCAAAGCTCTTTCTGGTTGACTTAAGTTGGCGTAAGCATTAGCAAGAGAATTTAGCATTATCGCTTCGCCAAAACGGTCTTTTTGTTCGCGGCGAATATTTAGCCCTCGTTGAAAATATCCCAACGCCCGTTGGTTATCATTTTGTGTATAGTAAAGTGTGCCGATCGCTAATAATGTGGTAGCTTCATAATTGCGATCGCCAATTTGCTGCCAAATTTTCAATGCTTCTTCATATTTTGCGATCGCTGCCTGTCGTCCTGTGGCTGTACCTTGTTCATATAATTGCTGTGCTTCTTGCAGCAGTTGTTTGGCTTGTGCTGCGGCTCTTTGCCTTTCAGGAATAGTATTTTGCGGTTTTTGGGCTATGTAGAGATGATTCGCCCTAGCCGCCGTCATCATTAACTCCGATGACATCATCATAGTGACAAAGATAACCAGTGTGCGATGTGCAAACGCCGACAGATGTTTCTTTGTCATAATTGCTCCTAAGTGGGAGAAGTAATGTTTCTTAACTAGACAACTGTAAGAATACAGTTCTAGAGGCATCATATTGTATCACTTATATGATGGTTGTAAAATTGCGATCGCTGCCGCAGTCTCCTTCTGTTTTAGCAATTCAACTCAAACATTTGAAAAATCAATATTTTCGTAAAGTTCGGCAATTGAAATTTGCAACTCCAAAGTACTCAAAGAAAGGGTAACATTGAGGTCATCGTATTCCGAAAATAGCCACTGATGGGCGGCTGTTTTGAGATGATGTTCAACATGTATGCGATATTGATCAATCAGCAGATATTCTTGGAAAGTCGGAATTTTACGATAGGCAACAAATTTCTCGCCACGGTCATAATTTTGGGTGGATTTAGACAATACTTCGGCGATAAAGCAGGGGTTCACCACAGTATCTTTGCGTCCCATTTGAAGTTCTAAGGGTTTGGGTAGAACCATGACATCAGGGTAAGTATAGAGATTTGCATCAGGAACCCATAGTCGCTGATCAACATAGAAAGTCCGGTAGTTTTTGCTTTTTAGGGCAGATTTCAGCAAAATATACAAATTTCCAGCAATATCGTTGTGGTTGGGTGTCCCACCAGTCATAGGAATAATTTCTCCATCACAATATTCGTTGCGCGTTTCTGAGGCGATTTCCAGTTCTAAATACTCATCAATGGTGTAACGTTTAGTCTCAGGTTGAGCAATCATGATCGGTTGACCTCCAAGGCTTTTAGTTGCTGGTTTCTCCAAGTCGTTGCCGTTACTTCATCACTCTCTATTGCCCGTTATACTCCTGTTTTAGCAATTTCTACTATGGCTCAAATTCAACACTTTCATAGATATCTGCTAAACGAATTTCAAAGGGAATCGATGAGAGTGAAATATACGATTCTGGATCGTCATATTCAGTAAAGATCCATTTGTGAGAGTCTGTTTTAGAGTATTGCTCAACATGAGCAGTATATTGATCAATTAATAAATATTCTTGAAATGTGAGAATGGTACGATACGCTGAAAATTTTTCATCCCTATCGTAGCTTTTGGTTGATTTTGAAAGCACTTCGGCGATCATTACTGGGTTAGTAATCGTATCAGTTCGTCCCTGTTGTCGTTCAAGTGGACGGGGAACAACCATAACATCCGGGTAGGTATAAAGCTTGCGTTCAGGAATCCAAAGCCGTTGATCCGCTACAAAAATACTGTAGGGTTTACCTTTCAAACTGACTCTTAAGGCGGCATTAAGAATACTGGCAATTTCATTATGTTCGGGAGTACCGCCAGTCATAGGGATTATTTCTCCATTGATATACTCATGCCGAATATCTGAATTTACCTCGAAATCGAGATACTCTTCGGTTGTATGGATTTTCTTTGCTTCAGCCTGCATAATCACGTTAGTCTTACCCCCAAGGCTTCAAGTTGTTGGTTTATCCAATGGGTTGCTGTTGCTTCATCAGTTTCTATTGCCCTTTCTACTCCTGTTTTAGCAATTTCTAGCAGTTGTTTTGATTTTAGTTTTAATGAAAATGAGGACTTTATCTTTTCAACAATCTTTTGCTGCTGATGTTTTAGTAAAATTGGAATTAGCAAATTGGCTAAATCCGGTTGAGAAATACTGTAGTAAGCCACACCATGAACTCGACGTTCAACCTGTAAGTAACCAAATTTTGAATTTAAAAATAAACTGACATACTCTGGTAAAACTTTTTGTCTAGAAACTGAAGTTAGACGCAAAAGCATAATTTCACTACTAATAATCCCATTAACTTCTAGTTCTGTAACAACTGCGGAATTACCAAAACTACCTTTACGGGTAAAAAGAATATCTCCGATTTGTAAACCCACAGGTTTATCAACATCAGCCATTGTAATGGGAATTTTTACGGCACTGTCAAAATTAATCTGTCCGTTTTTGATATCGCCGACACGAATATAGGGCGTTCCTTCTTCCGTATACTCTCTATAATCAAAACCGTTTTGAATTGGTTCTATCAATGAACCTAAGTTTTGAGATAAAAAACCACAATCTTTAATAGCTTCTTCTGCTTGATCGTATTTTGGCTGGTAATACTCAGCATCTAAGCGACCGGAGGACAGGAACGACTCAGCAAAACTCTTGATGGCAATGGTTTCTTTCGTTGGTTGCCAGTCCTTCAAACCAAGCTCCGACAACAGCAAATCCTCAGCTTGTTGATAGAAAATTTTAGAATTTTCAAGGAATTGAAATGCTTTTTCAACTAGTTTATTAATAATTATTTGAAAAGCATCGATAAAATGAGGAACTTGAATTTCTCTAAACTTGGCAGGGCTAAAATTTGTCTGATTACCCGTCATAGAATACTTCTCAATTTCCTGCCTACCATATTGAGAATTCAAAAAAACTGTTAAAACTTCCGAACTGATTAGGTGCTTTTTTGGTTGCACACGGAACACGTAAGAAGCAAATGCAAAATTGGTATTTTCTGTAACTAATGCACTTTTTCCAACAAGCTTTGGATTGCCGTTAGTTCTGCATATAACCACATCACCTTTTCTGAGTTTTAACGATTGAAATGTATCTTCATCAATAAGACGACAATATTTGGCTGGGGTTGCTGTAAAATAACTTTCAAACTCATTAAGTCTTAATACTGGATAGCCTAATTCATCTTCATTTAAGTCTTTAGAAGTGCCATATTGAACAAATTCTATAATCTCTTCTCCACTCAGGAATTTATGAATTTTACCTGTTTTTGCAATATAAAATTCTGCCTCAAGCCTACATATTTTCTGTGCTTGAATATCACAAAAGTTAGCCTCAACCGCTTCCAGCCCATCCATTAACCTCTGATACTTCACAGCATCAAACGGCATAACAGATGGGCTGAGTTCAAAAAAACTGAAGTTCTCCTTTTTGGCAAACTCAATAAAGGCTTCTGCAATACCGTCTTCTGTCAGCCCTTCGTGGTTATACAGGTCATGATCCACCACTAAATGACCGTGTTCATCTTGTAAAAAATCACTCTCTACCCCAACGACTCGTTGCACTGGAGAAGGCGGCATCAAATCGCTGATTTCTTCATTGTTTGGTGAAGCCTTAGACGATGAAATTTTGCGCCAAATCTTGTCGCCAGAGTTATCTTTCCCCGACTTTCGCATGGTGGCAAAAAAGATGTTGTAGTCATCCTTGCGGGGACAAAGTGCGCCTGCTTTGGGGTCGTCGTTCCACTTCTGTAAAAACAGCACTGAGGTTTTTGTGCCTGTGTGCGGCTTAAAGGTGTTGCCATGTAACCCCACCACCGCCAAAATCCGGCAGCGTTCCGCAATAAAATCTCGAATGTTCTTATCAGATGAATTGTTGAACCGTCCCTGGGGAAGCACGATCGCCATTCTGCCCCCTGGTTTCAAAAAATCCAAGTTGCGCTCAATAAACAAAATATCGCGCCCTACCTTACTTTGCCACTTGCCATCCGGCTTTTTCGCCAAGTCATAGCGGGCAATCATGCGCGGTTCTTTGATGTCCCCCGCAAAAGGTGGATTCGCCATCAGCACATCAAACTGAAACTCTCGATAGTCCTTGCTGCCTTTCGGCCGCAGCTTTTTCAGTCGCCTGAACCCTTCATGGTAAATGTTATCCCAATCATCTTGCTCGGTGACTTCATCCCACAGTTCATAATCCAGGGTGTTCAGGTGCAACACATTCGTCTGTCCATCCCCTGCAATCAGATTTAGCGTTCGCGCTACCCGCACCGCCTTTTCATCAAAATCGATCGCAAATACCTTGTCTTCCACATACTCTTTGCACCGGGGCGGCTTATCTTCTAGGGAAAACAAATGACTCGCTTGCAATCCCTCATCTTCTAAAATCTGCCGCCACACATGAAAAATCGTATGCACGGGAAACCCCGATGACCCCGCAGCCGTATCAATCATATACTCATCCTCTTGGGGGTTGAGCATTTTCACACACATATCGATTACATAGCGCGGCGTAAAAAACTGTCCCTTTTCGCCCTTGCTACTCTGGTTGATCAAATACTCAAACGCTTCATCGATCACATCCAGATTGGAGTTAAACAGCTTGACATTTTCCAAGGACGACACACAAACCGACAGGTGAGACGGCGTGAGGCTAATTTTGGCATCCTCACTAAATACCCCTTCCCATTTCTTTTTGGCTTTGTCGAATAAATCCTGAATCTTATTTTTTAGTGCGGCTTCTGTCTGTCCCGTATTGCGAAATTCCAGAGAACGGGTCGATCGCCTGTTGCCTTGCCCAGAATACCACTCATCATAAAGCTTGGTGAAAATCAGCTTAAACAGTTCCTCAAATACATCTACCCCAGCATTGGCTAACACCTCATCTTCCATTTCCTCGATTAAGGTTTTGAGGGATTTATTCTCCTTCACCAACTTGTCGTTTTTGATCAGGTCTTCCAGGGTGAACTTGATCTGGAGAATATCTGCTAGGGTTTGATTCGCATTGGGTAGCCCCGGAATATCTTCAAAGTAATTGGGGTCTTTGCGCTGGTAGTAGGAAATTTGATCGCCATTCGTCCAGACGGCGATCGGCGCACCTGTGGCGTTGCAGTAAGAGCGTAGCTGGTCTTTGCCATCCTTGAGCTTTGGCTTTTTTAGCTCTACGAGCATATAAACTGTGTTGGGACGGTCTTTATCCATGACCACGATATCTGCTCGTTTCACCTCGCGCCCAAAGTTCACCCCATACTCAACTTGAATGCGATTGAGGGGATAGTGCAAGCGATCGCGCAAAACCTGTAAATATAATTGCCGAATTGCCTCCTCTGGTGTGAGCTTGATCGCTTTTTGGCGCACTAAACAAACGACATAAGGAACCTCACCGTTTTTGGTGGACTTGAGGGTAATTGTTTGCTCTAACTGCTCAATTTCAGCGATCGTAAACTGCGACAGCTTGTAATTTGAGTCTTTGAGGATATCGGCTAACTTCATCAGGGACTATTAAGTTGACTTTCAGGGCTGCTTCGTCATAAGAGTTTAGCGTCATTGTAGCCACTGCCCGATAAATTTTTTTTAATTGTTTAATGGCGATCGCACTGATTTCTTCCCTAACTCTGAGCTACATAAAACAGCGAGAAAGAGATAATAAAGAATGAGAATTTTTTGAGCATAGACTCTAAGTGTCAAATTCTGCTCAAAACTCCCTCTCAAACACTGAAAATTACACATTTGAGTATTAGACTGAGCATGACAGAGAATTTAAAGGCTAAAAGTAATGATATTGCGTTAAATAAATATTCTCCCGCCGCCATTGAGGAAAAATGGCAAAAAACCTGGGCGGAACTGAATTTAGATCATACCCCTACAGAAAACAATCAGCCAAAATTCTACGCTCTATCCATGTTTCCCTATCCATCGGGTAGCTTACACATGGGTCACGTCCGTAATTACACAATTACAGATGTGATTGCTCGTCTCAAGCGAATGCAAGGTTATCGAGTCTTGCACCCAATGGGTTGGGATGCTTTTGGCTTACCCGCAGAAAACGCGGCCATCGACCGTGGAGTTCCCCCCGCCAAGTGGACTTATCAAAATATTGCTCAAATGCGCCAACAGTTACAGCGTTTGGGTTTATCTATCGACTGGGAAAGTGAAGTTGCTACCTGTTCACCAGATTATTACAAGTGGACACAATGGATTTTCTTGCAATTTTTGCAAGCGGGGTTAGCTTACCAAAAAGAAGCGGCGGTGAACTGGGACCCGATTGACCAAACTGTATTAGCCAACGAACAAGTTGATAGCGAAGGTCGTTCTTGGCGCAGTGGGGCAAAGGTCGAGCGCAAATTATTGCGCCAATGGTTTTTCAAGATTACCGACTACGCCGAAGAATTACTCAACGACTTGGATAAATTGACAGGTTGGCCGGAACGTGTCAAGTTAATGCAGGCAAACTGGATTGGTAAATCTGTTGGTGCGTATTTAGAATTTCCGATTGTGGGGATGGAGGAGAAAATCGGCGTGTACACCACTCGCCCCGATACAGTGTTTGGTGTCAGCTATGTGGTTTTAGCCCCAGAACATCCCTTAACCAAGCGCGTCACCACTAAAGACCAACAAGCCGCAGTGGAAGCTTTTATTACTGAAGTTTCCAATCAAAGTGAGTTGGAACGCACCGCCGAAGACAAACCCAAGCGCGGTATCCCCACCGGTGGTAAAGCCGTTAACCCCTTCACTGGGGAAGAAGTGCAAATCTTAATTGCTGATTATGTCTTGTATGAATACGGTACTGGGGCGGTGATGGGTGTACCAGCCCATGATGTGCGCGACTTTAAGTTTGCCCAGGCTTATGATTTACCAATTGAGTTTGTGATTGCTGCACCCGAAGATGTGGCAGATTTTGATTTAACGCCGACCTCAAATACAGAAGAAGAAATTGCTGAATATGTGGAGGGATACACATCACCAGGAATTTTTATTATTCAATATAACGAAGCGTATACTGAGCCAGGAATTTTAATTAATTCTGGGCAGTTTACGGGGATGAATTCAGTAGATGCGAAAGCTGCGATTGTTAAATATGCCGAAGAACAAGGTTTTGGTAAAGAACGAGTACAATACCGCTTGCGAGATTGGTTGATTTCTCGACAACGTTATTGGGGCGCACCCATCCCAGTTATTCACTGTCCGAACTGCGGAATTGTGCCAGTCCCAGACAAGGATTTACCAGTACAGTTACCGGAAGAAGTGGAATTTACGGGGCGGGGTGGTTCACCATTGGCGCAGTTGGAAAGCTGGGTAAATGTACCTTGTCCCACTTGCGGTACACCGGCAAAGCGGGAAACTGACACGATGGACACTTTCATTGATTCTTCGTGGTATTTCTTGCGGTTTACCGACGCAAAGAACGAACAGCAGGTGTTTGATTCTGGCAAAACTAACAACTGGATGCCAGTAGACCAGTATGTAGGCGGGATTGAACACGCGATTCTGCACTTGTTATATTCACGGTTCTTTACTAAAGTATTGCGCGATCGCGGCTTGTTGAATTTTGATGAACCTTTTGCCCGGTTGTTAACTCAAGGGATGGTGCAGGGTTTAACTTACATGAATCCCAACAAGGGTGGCAAAGATAAATGGGTTCCCTCCCATTTGGTTAACCCCGTCGACCCCCGTGACCCCCAAACCGGAGAACCATTACAACGCCTGTACGCTACCATGTCCAAATCTAAGGGTAATGGTGTTGCGCCAGAAGATGTAATTGCTAAGTATGGTGTAGACACAGCACGGATGTTTATTTTATTCAAAGCACCACCAGAAAAAGATTTGGAATGGGATGAAGCTGATGTGGAAGGGCAATTCCGCTTTTTAAATCGGGTGTGGCGGTTGGTAACAGATTATGTGGCGGCTGGGGTATCTCGTAAAAAAGCGCAACTCGCTGATTTAAGTAAATCAGAAAAAGATTTACGTCGAGCAATTCACACAGCCATTAAATCAGTCACCGAAGATTTGGAAGATGAATATCAATTCAACACTGCTGTTTCGGAATTGATGAAGTTGAGTAATTCCTTAACTGATAGCGATTGTAAAAATTCGCCAATTTATGCCGAAGGTATTCACAGTTTAATTATATTGTTGGCTCCTTTTGCACCACACATTGCTGATGAATTGTGGCATTTATTGGGTAATAAAAATTCAGTGCATACCCAAACTTGGCCATCTTATGATGCTGCTGCTTTAATCGCTGATGAAATTACTTTGGTAATTCAAATTAATGGCAAAAAGCGGGCTGATATTCAAGTTCCGTCACAAGCAGATAAAGCTGAGTTGGAAAAATACGCCCGTGAATCAGAAGTTGTGCAGCGTCATCTGGAAGGGAAGGAGATTAAAAAGGTGATTGTCGTACCTGGTAAGTTAGTAAATTTTGTTGTTGCTTAAAGACTAATACGGTTCAGTTAAGCAAGTTTCCCTTGTATTAGCTTAAAAACAACAATGGTTCTAAAATATAGCGATCGCATTTGTTATTTATGCGATCGCTAATTTTGTAACTTGTTTTATAGCAACGCCATTAACCTGTACTTTGCTGTTTCTGTTTATCCAGTTTCTCCTGAATTGCTTCACTACGAATTATTCAGGATAAAATCAGCAAACATTTGGCAAATTTTATTTCCCTGAATCAGAATTTTCTCTTTTTTCCTTGACATCACGTAACTTTTGAATTAGTTCAGGATTAGGTTCTTGAGAAGAAGATAATTGATTCCGATTAGTTATAGATGTTGATGATTTAGGTTGCAGGTTATCACCAGCAGGTGTAGTCAATGGTTGAGATGTCACCACTGGATTAGGCTTGAGTTTGCTACTATTACCTGCGGGAAGAATGATTGGCTGGCTATCTGTTGCTGGTTGATTAGTCGCTGATGGTGTCTGTTGTGAACCATCTCCCGCAGTGTTGCTACCATCTTGAAAACGCAGGTTAAATGGGTAACGGCTAATTGTTTTCTCACCCTTCAAAGACTTAGCATTAAAATATTGTCTTGTTTTTAATAACAGTGCTGGAGAAAGCAATTTATCTTGGAATTTGATATCTAATACTTTGCCATCAGGATCTACTACTAAAACCCCTAGTACTGTGCCTTCTACACCTGTTTTACTCACAGGAACTGTATCCCGAATCACGGGTTTTTCTTCTGAATTAGGGTATTTCTGTTGTAATTCTTTTCGCAGTTCTTCGTAAGATTGAACTTGGGCTATTAGCGTTTGGTTAGGAGCTTTTGTCGGTAAGTTCGGTGTATTGATTGGCTTTAAAGCAGGGAGATTTGCGGTTGATGTTGTATTATCCCCTGTCTTGGGTGTTTGATTGATGACGGTTCCCGAATTTGGGTTGGGATTAGTCGCCACATTATTCTCAGGCTCAGGCTGTACAGATTGGGGAGTAACTTTGCTATTTGCAGTTGTCACACTTGAGCTATATGCTGGATTGGGAGTTGGACTATTGAGGATGTCCGGTGGTATTTGTGCTGGGGGTAAATCTGGTAATTGCGGTTGCGAATTTTCGGGAATGACTGGCTTGTTATCAAAATTCGGAATTGCAGCAGTAAATTTTTGGTTCCCAACTTTAAAACGGGAGTCAAAGCCATAACTTTGTCTGGGAAATTGTATAGACTGCCTACCAGGCATTGAGGAGATCCGGTAGTTATTAGAAGTAGTCGGTATGGATGGTATTACTGACTGTGTATAACCAGATGGTGGTAAGGGAGGAATGACAGTTGTTTGTCCACCAAAGTTAGGCGGAAGTGCTTGTGGTTGTAGTGCTAGTTGCTGTTGCGACAATGTTGGTAATTGTGGTTGCACAGCAAATTGAGATGTACCAGGAGTTTGGGGTAAACGATTTTGATCAGCTTGGCTTAACTCCAAAATACCCACTGATTTTGATGACGCTGCATCTTTTGGTTTACTGGGATCTACTGGCATTAATGGCACAATCAGTGCAATAGCGCCATGAATCCCAACTGAAGCTAAAGCAGCGATTCCAGTTGGCTGGCTTAAAATTTCAGGTATATTTTTTAGTAGGGAGACGTAAGACATAGCTGTTATCGTTCACTCGGCTCAGTTACAGTTTTTTCGCAAATCAATATTATCTTGATGGTACAAAATGCGCCCTTCTAAAGAGAATAACTTCTTGGGTAAAATTCAAAACGACAAAATTTAGATTTTTTGTCAGGTTTCAATTTTTTAATGACGCAATTTTATCTCTTTTGGTTGCAGATGCAAATCAAAATGTGAATTAAATAGTTAACGCTTCAATAATTTCTATCTTGTGTATAGATTTACGCAGTCCCAACTGACACTTACAGTAGTTGGCAGTGAAAATCCACGCATCAGTCTAGAGGTATATCAATCTAAAATTTACCCGACTCAAATAGCAGTATAAATGTTATTTAGTCAGTTGAGTTGTGGCAGTAGGCACTTAGTCAATTGTATGCCAGAAATTGCATCCAGATGACATGGTATCACATCAGCTAGTTTTTAATTGTGGCTAAGTTAGCTGTTTCGCTAATAAGTAGGGATTGCTAATTACTGATATTTTAATGACATCATAATCTAACTATAAAATTCGGATTTTCATCACAAAATGCCGTTACCTACAGTTATTGTCCCTGGCTATTTAGAAAGTGCGATCGCCTACCGCCCTCTCGAAACATCCCTAACACAGTTGGGGTTTCCCACAGTTACAGTACCACTAAGACGGCGCGATTGGCTCCCCACCATTGGCGGTAGGCCTGTCACATCCATTTTGCAAAAGCTTGACCTGACTGTTAAACAAATATTGGAGCAATATCAGTCCCAGCAAATCAACCTAATTGGACATTCAGCCGGCGGTTGGATTTCCCGGATTTATTTAGGAGAAAAACCTTACACTCCCCGCAATCAAACTCATCCATCCATTTGGAATGCTCATCCTTTAGTCGCCTCCCTCATCACTTTAGGTACACCTCATATCAGCCAAGAACGCTGGACACGTTGGAATTTAGACTTTGTAACCAACAACTATCCCGGCGCATTTTACAAAAATGTCCGTTATGTCTGTGTGGCTGGCAAAACTATTCTGGGCGCAAGACGGCCTGGTAATTGGTTGGCTTACAGTAGTTACCAATTAACCTGCGGCCAAGGTAATACCTGGGGAGATGGTATCACTCCCATTGCCGCCGCCCATCTAGCAGAAGCCGAAAATCTAATCATTGAAGGCGTGAGACACTCACCCAGAAGTCCGGGAATTTGGTACGGTTCCCCAGAAGCAATCCAGGTTTGGGTAAAATATTTGCTTTGAAAATACATATATCTTTAATAACCTCAACAAATATTTAGATTAATTATGTAGAATGTAATAAAAATATATATTTTTTAAAAATCAGGAGGGGTGAACCATGCAAAGCACCCAGTTCGAGAGAATTTTGCGACGACTCGCAACGGTATTATCAGTCGTAATTCTGACCCTGTGCTTGATTTACACTACCACTGGCGTTTTGCTGTCTTTTTATTACGAACCGACAGCAGGTGGCGCTTACAATTCTTTGAAAATGATTAACACTCAAGTGCCTTATGGCTGGCTGTTTTACCGAACCCACGAAATCGCAGGTAACGGTTTAATTGCGATCGCCTTGGTGCAGATTGTCGTGATGTTTTTAGGGCGACAATTTAGCCAGAGTTGGCTAGTTGCTTGGGTAAGCGGAATTTTGTTAACCTTAAGTGCGATCGGGCTAGATTGGACAGCTATGCTCCTCGACTGGACACAAGAAGGATACTGGCGGTTCAGCATTGAATTGGGAACCATCGAAGCCATTCCCTTGATTGGCGGGCAATTGCGAAATATCTTAACTGGCGGTGGCGCGATTAACACCCTCACAGTTGAACATCTTTACACCATCCACAGTTACATAGTGGCGGTGGCTACCTTAATTTTGGCTGTGGTACATTTACTGGCGCTTGTCTGGCAAGAACAGCAAACTTATACAGCAGAAGTTTTAAATCAACTTCCTGAAACTTCGCTAGTAGAAAGTTGAGCCAAAGTTGGTACAGCAACTTCTTCTAATTCTGGTAACTTTTCGATAACTAACGGTGTGGATTGACTTGCACCAGACAAGCGTTTTAACAAATTTGGTCTGGGGTCGTGCAGTAAATAGATAATGCGATCGCCTACTTCCCAGTCATAATTAGCTGGCATAACTTGGAGACGCTCTTCTCGTTCTAAGAGTAGCGGTAGCAGCACCCCAGTCCGAATTTTTTCTTGGATGCGTTCTTGTTGACCGTCAACATCTGCTGCATCCAAAGTAATTGTCCCTAACTTCACACGCCCGTCATTCAGGTACTCATTCCAAGTCTTAATTGTTAATTCACTGACAAAAGCTTGACTCACCGTCTTTTGATTTCCGCCATTACTAGCTTGAGGATCACGCGGAAATACAGCTAACACCCGTGGAGGATTAAATTCTTCCGCCGCCCGTTGCGCCAGCACAAAATTTACTTCCCCGTTACTCGTCATTGCTAAAAAAGTCCCCATCGAAGCCAGTTCAGCTTCTTCCAAAACTCCCGTATCTAGGGCGCTACTAGCAATCACACGAATATTCTGCTCGGCGGCTTTTTCACAGCGTTCCGGGTCAGTGTCAATCATCACCACAGATTCTTCCCGTTCTTGAAAGAAGCGAGCAATTAACAAACTCAAAGGATTACAACCAACAATTACCACTCCAGTCGCATCTTTGGAGGTGATTTGCAATAACTGGGCAATGCCGCCAGCTGTTAACCCTTGGCAAACCACAGTCATAATAATAGTTAAAAATACTAAAGCCTTAATCGCATCTCCACCATTGATGCCATGCTGCGTTAGTAAAATGGCAAATAACGAAGCCACAGAAGCCGATACAATGCCTCTCGGAGCTACCCAGCTTAAAAATAATTTTTGTCGCCAGTTGAGGTTACTGTTCCAAGTACAAGCCAGGATATTAATCGGCCGTACCACAAACATCAGTACTAAAACCGTTAAAACACTACCCCAACCCAGAGCAAACACACTAGCGATTGATAAATCAGCCGCTAACAAAATAAACAATACAGACACACTGAGAATTGTTAACTGACCTTTAAAGCTGCGTAACAATCTTTCTTCTGGTACAGAAGAATTGGCAAACACCGCACCTGCAACGACCGTTGTCATCACACCCGATTCACTGCGAATTGTCTGGGCGAGGGAAAATAGACCCCACAGGATTGCCAAAACTACCAGATTTTTCAACTCAAACGACAGCAAACTAGCACGTTTGAAAACCAAACTCATCAGGTAGCCACCAACTGCCCCAATTGCTGCACCCACCCCCAAACGCATCACTAAACCCACAATGGCATTCACTGGGTCAGCATCACCATTCACAATCGTATCTAAGACAACGAATGCCAAAATCGCACCTACTGGGTCAATTAAAACCCCTTCCCCTTCTAATAGCGTTGCGACTTGTCGATCTACATTAATTTGTTTGAGCAACGGCCCAACCACCGTCGGCCCCGTAACCACGACTATAGAAGCATAAAGAAAAGCGATATTCCAAGGAAATTCCCCCAGCCAATGGGCTGCCATACTACCGCCCAGGAGTGTAATTAGTGTTCCTAGAGTAACGAGCAATTGCAGGCTGACTGAAACCCTACCTAACTCTCGTAAATCTAAATTCAGTCCACCTTCAAACAGAATGATTGCCGTCGCTAGAGAAACAATTACTTCTAATCCTGTACCCAGCAAATGGGGGTGCAGCAGTCCCAGACCATCAGAACCGAGGATAATACCCAAGAAGAGCAATAGCACAATACTGGGTACACGCAAGTATGCAGCTATCACTTGGGCGCTAATACCTGCGACAACGGCGATCACCATTTGTAGGGTGATTTCAAGAGATGCTTCCATGTTGTGGATTTTGAGCGATTGATTTCAAAATCTCTTGTAAAGAAGTGTAAAAACTACTTCTCCAGAGTACCGCATTAGATCCTTTGTACCTGATTAACTTGCGATTTTGTTTCATACTTGGTTGTGTACAATACTCCATTGTCCACTAGTTCCCAGAAAAGTGGTAGTTCATACTCAAGGGTCAATAGTCATTTGTGATTTGTCCTTTGTTAATTCTCCTTTGCACCCCGGCTGCCTTACAACTTCTGTCTGCATCCTCTCTCCGCATCTGAGTTTGTTTGCAACAAAAATTGTTTTTTTGCAAAAGCCGTTGACATCATTGAAAAAATTAGTTAACTTATAAAAGGTTTGATTGCGATGCCCCCATCGTCTAGAGGCCTAGGACACCTCCCTTTCACGGAGGCGACGGGGATTCGAATTCCCCTGGGGGTACTTTACCAGCAAGGCAGCATCAAACTAAAGCACAGTCGAGAGTCTTATGCCCCCATCGTCTAGAGGCCTAGGACACCTCCCTTTCACGGAGGCGACGGGGATTCGAATTCCCCTGGGGGTATTTTAAACAAAATTACTACCAATAATAAAGGTCAAGTTTACCTGTTTAGAACTAGTTAAATCAGGGAAACTTGACGAAATATTAGGGTAATTGTTCTACGCGCTGATAGATGGCTAAAAGATTTAGTTGCAAATCCTTGCTCAGACGACGTTCAATAATTGTCACTGGCATAGTTAATTTAGGCCAGACTTGGATGGTGTAACAAAGGTTAGTTCCCATAGTGCCATCAAGGGAAATGGGTTCTAGGCTCCAACTACCAGAAAAGCCTTTGAAATCTCCCTCAACCATCGAAAAACTAATTTCTTTGGGAAAATGTTCTTCCAAGTCCAAAACGACACGGGCGCAAAAGTTGAAATTCAATAAACGCTGAGAGCCTACTTGCTCAAGTCGAATACCACCGTTAGGATGCTCCAGTAAATGACTTTTAGCAAGATTAGGGATGAAGTCAACTAAGGCTTCGTAATCTGTCAATACTTGCCATATACGTTCCACAGGATGAGGAATGTGGATTGTGGCAGAAATTTGTCGTTTGCGCTCCGCTATTTTCTCGATTTGGACAACTACTGGGGGCAAATTAGCTGTATCAACAGCCAAATTGTCATCTAGGCTAGTGTCGTCAATAGGGGCGGTGAAATCCAGGTTAGCTGTGAGGTTGTGTTGTTCAGTCACGGTCTGAAGTTATAATTCGCTTTCGTCGGAAAATTGTGGCAGTGTGAGAGTAAAACAAACTTGGCTTTGTTCAGAATTGGGAATAGGAGTACTTTCAACGGCGATCGCTCCATTCAAATGCTGTACTAAAGATTTAACTAAAGCAAGCCCTAAACCCGTTCCCGGAGTCCATCTTCCACCTTTACCACGACGGAACCGATCAAAGATGTAGGTTGCTTCTTCTTCAGAAATTCCCCGTCCTGTATTAGTCACTTTAATAATAACTTGATCAATTAATTGTTCAACTTGGTGATATGCTCGCACATTAATCACCGTTTCCGGCTCCGAGTATGTACAGGCATTCGTGAATAATTCTTGCAAGATCCGGTTAAAACTTTCTAATTCAGTCTGTATTTTTAAAGAATCTTGGGGTAAATCGAGATTTATAGTTAAAGCTTTAGCTGATAGTTTTGAGTTCAGATTAGTTGTCAATGCTTGAACTCTGGTATTTAAATCTATGGTTTCAAACTGGGGACGTTCTTGCTTAGACTCTAATTTCTGGAGTGTCAACAAATCGTTAATTAAGTTAATTTCTTTCGTACATTCTTGCTCTAGAATATCCATGTATCTGGCTTGACGCTCTGGTTGAATTCCCGGTAAGCGCAAATTTTTGATGGACATTTGCATGTTTGTCAGTGGATACCGCAAGCGATCGCTCATGTTACTCAAAAATTCATCTTTGAGATGATTGAGTTCCCGTAGCTGCTCAACATATTGCCGTGTTTTTTCATGCAACTTTGCTTGCAGTTCTAGGCTACTTTGGAGTTTAGCTGTGCGCTCATCTACCAAAGTCTGTACTTGCCGCAATGTTTGTGATTGAATAATAGCATTGCTCATTTGAGCGCAGACCATTTCCACCAAATTTAATTCAGAAGCTTGCCAACTACGGGCTGTTTTTTGTTGCAGGACAATAAATCCTAGAACTTTGCCTTGATTTTCTAATGGCACTAACAGCAAAGACGGTAAAAGTCCCACTGAAAACAATGAAGCAACCGTCACCATATCTTGCAGGTCTGTGTAGTCCTCAATTACTACGGCTTTGCCGGAGTCTGTAAACACACGTTGGCACAAACTACACTCAGAAACCAAAAATGACTGCGGCTCAACATCTGATTTACTAGTTGTGCCACTGGGTACGTTCCGATTCCACTCCGCCGCTACAGTGGCCTTGGCTTTGGGAACTTGTTTTTTGGTTTGAGCTCTAAATAAAGGATCTTTATATTTCAGTAAGATCAACAATCCTCGGTCTGCCTGTAAAGATTCGGCCGTTGAGGAAATTGCTAACTGGAGCATTTGATTTAGCTCCAAGTTGCTCCGACTTAAGATTGTTAATTGTTTGATTAAGCTTTGATGCTGTTCGCTTTTTTGCAAATGCTCTTGCTGTGAAGCGATTAAATTGATTTGACCGACTTGAGAAAAAGCGATCGCACAAGCTGACTCAACAAAATTTAACAGCTGCTTTTCTGACTCACTCCAATCGTATTGCTGGAATTTAATCAGGCTAATAACACCATTGATTTGTCCGGCAAACCTAGTAGGAATCGCCAAAACTGATCTAATAGGTACTTGGATGTGTTGTCCTCCCACTACCAGACTATCTTGGATAGTCGAAATATCCTCAATAGTGAAGGGTTCCGCCGCACATTGAACTACAGGCGAGTCCATTAACAAATGTTCTGTGGAAAATAATTGACCGGGATACGGCATTGCCAAATACTCATCAGAACACCAATGGGCAGCAATTGATTCACTGGCTGCTGTACTGGCAGATACTGTGACTAAACAACAGCAATCGACTTTGAAGGCATTGCCCAGTAATCTGGCAATTTCTTGCAGCATCAATGTCGTTGCTGAGTTATTGGCGATGATGTGATTAATTTTTTGTACCAACTGAAGAGTTGGTTCGTTCTGATGCTGCATCAGCTTGAGTGGGTATGATTGTAGTCTGTCTAGGTCATCTGGACACTGTGGCGGCAATGATAAACTTTTTTTCATTCCTGGCACGCTTTTGAATAATGACCTCATATCGTATGCACCCAATGTCTTGGCATATTATTTTCATTTAGTTATGTCGCTGCACCCTAGTTAGTGGCAAGTCTTTTATCAAGAGTTTCTCTCACCTGTTATAGCCCCTTTCTTTGGCAGATGAATAAGTAACTGGTATATTAAACTAATTTATACATGGGTATATAAAAATCTCTAAAATATATTAAGGTACTGCTTACAGAGGGTTTGGGGCTTGGATGCAGACCTAAAGTACTAGACTTTGGCCTAGGATAGCTTGTCCGTAACTATACATAAACCGTAATTTCTCTGGAATTAAGATAAAAACTCTCAAAAGTATTCCCGCATTAATACTGGCTAATATATTAATTTTAGTAATATTTGTTGCCAAATCTTTTTCCTGTGCTAAGTACATCTCTGTGGCTTTGCAAAAAATTAAATTCTATTATGACAGAACCTCGGAAAAACGTTGTGAGTGTGTTTGTCCCTCTCTACAAGGTTTGTAGATTGTAATATAAAATTCTTGTTTATTATTGATGATGTGGTAATCAAACTTGTCATTTCCTGTATCAAGTGTCATCACATACCTGTGACTAAAACTCCAGTTTGCTTTTGAGTTTGACTTCTGTGTTGATGGCTTAACAAATATATATAAATATTTTAAATAAAAAATATTGATTGGGTGTAACCCCTAAAGATGGAAAGCAGCTTAGTTACCGGAATGAATAACCAAGCTGCTTTCCCAGGAATAAACAACTATCCAGCTAAACTTTCGACACTGAGAGGAACCATATCCCCATTTCGAGTGAGTCCCAATAACATAGGCTGTTGAGGTTGAATTAATTGACCCGTGAGTACACAACGTTCTTCCTGCTGGGCGGTGGCGGCTATACTAGCTCGAATGTCGGCTCGTGAAAATCGCGGCTTCCACTCACCGGATTTTTGCTGGACATAATTCCAGAGAATATCGCGGATTAAGGCTTGATAGCCTTGATTGCCAGCTATTTCTTTAAGTTTGTCTTTGAGTTCTCGTTCTAGGCGAATGCTAGTAACTTCCATGTCGGTTGTTGGGGTGCGAGTAATTGTGTGCATGACTTTTTCTCCTTAAAGGTATGGACAGGATAGTAATACAAGTGTAGTATGTTTAAAGGAATGTTCAATAGGTGAAATTTTCTGTGAAATCCATTTACCCCATCTCTACTTTCTTGTGTGCTACCAACTGCCGATTGCGTTGGGAATCAGCCGCTATGGAAGTGGAGTATTTATTTATGGGCGATGGTAGCCATATTCATTGGCTAGTCACAGAGGGGAATTATGATTTTAGATATCTCGGCATAGGCGTGCTGAATGCAAAACCACAACTGAAAAAAATAAGCGGGAGGTACAGACAAGAGAATGCTGTACCGATATAACACCAGAGAAGTTTTTGGTAAATTTTTAACCCCCGCTTCACTTAGACCAGAAGCGGGGGTTTTTTAATAAGGAGTGAAGCTGTGACGAGCGTAATGCAAGTGTTAGAGCAATCCGTAGTGGTATTTTCGCAAAATTACTTGCCTCTGTGTCGCGTAAATATCAAACGAGCGATTGTGCTGTTAGTAACAAACAAAGCAGAACCACTGGATTTTGCTACTGAAGGCGGATGGCGAGTTCATTCACCCAGTTTAGTAATTGACGTACCAAAACACATTCGTTTGAAAATAGGCTCTAATGAACGGACATGGAAAGTACCACCAGTAAATCGGCGAGAAGTTTTGCGGCGAGACCATCACACTTGTCAATATTGCGGTAGCAGCAAACGTCTGACCTTAGATCACGTCATCCCCCGATCCAAAGGTGGCTTACATACTTGGGATAACGTAGTCACAGCTTGTGAAAGATGTAACTCCCATAAAGGCGATCGCACCTTGTCTGAGACTGGAATGCGGCTACGGAAAATACCAAAAGCACCCATTCACCCCGCGATCGCTTTTGCAGAACAATTTTGGACAAATGTGCAAGCAAACCTGGAATAGCAGGAGAGCATAAGGAATGCTGAAATTAACTTACACCGAAAGGAGCTTTTGTTTAGAGTGTATTCCTCAGTCACTAGAGGAGTGGGTAGCACAGCGCGTAATTTTCGCTATGCGAGTTGGACAAAATTTGTGTGTTGAACCCAGTACTGCTTCCTTTTTGCTCCCTGTTGATCTACCAGGGGTAGAAGCACTTAAGGCGGAGGTGAAACGAGATGATCGGGAAGTCATCGCCTTGTGTATCTGCGATAGCGAATATGTGGAAGTTACCCTGCGCGGTTCTTGGCTATCGAATGGTGCTGAAGATTCTGTGGGTGTGTTCATCACCACAATGAGCGATCGCACTGAGTTCTTTTTGCAAAAACTGTGGCAAGAAGCTCAAGCTTGTGAATCGGTGAAGTATGAAGTGTGAAGTATGAAGTGTGAAGTGTGAAATTTCATACTTCTACTTTCCACTTTTTTCTAGCAGTTCTGGTATTGTCACGAATCGGTAGCCTTGCTGTTTCAGCCCTGTGATGATTTGTGGCAATGCTTCTACTGTTCTATGGCGATCGCCTCCACCATCGTGCATTAGAACAATAGCTCCTGGTTTTGCGCCTTTCAATACATTATTGACAAATGCTTGGGGTTTAGCACGGGGGTCAGTATCGGCGGAAGTCAAAGACCACATAACTACAGAATATTTCTGGCTTTTGGCGTAAGCTGCTAATCCATTATTTAGAAAGCCCCCAGGAGGTCGAAACAAAGTTGTTTTGACTCCTGTTGTTTTGTAAATCAATTCAGAGGTGCGGTCAATTTCCTTTTTGGCGGTGGCTGCATCCATATTCTTGTACCAGTGATGCCAAGTATGGTTGCCGATGGCGTGTCCCTCAGCTACAACTCGCTTGGCAATTTCAGGATTGGCTTGTAAAGCACTCCCTACCCAAAAGAATGTCACCTTGACGTTATTTGCTTTGAATATATCCAGCATTTGTAAGGTTGTTTTTGGCCAGGGGCCATCATCGACAGTCAAGGCAATAACTTTCTCTTGATTACTAGGCTCTATTTTATATAAGGTTTTTCCTTGAAATTTCGCCGGAACCTGGAAATTAAGGTTTTCTGGCTTAGTTGATGGCTGTGATTTAGCATCTGTTGGACTGGTTACTGGTTGATCTGGCACTGGTGCTGCATGGACTTTGTTCATTGGTTGGGTATTTTCCAATTTTGCAGACGTGCTACAGCTTGTTACACAAAAGGCGATCGCTACACAACCAAATATTCTGTATAACTTCAGGTCTTTTTCTTTCACATTAGGTTCCTAAAAATATTCAGCCCATCATAAGCTTGTAGTTTTACTTTTTAGAGAGGTTAATAAATCAAAAGCCAAGCAATATAAGGGTTTTCAGCAATTTTAAAAAATTTTTCCTCAACCCCTTGACATCTTTTGTAGTATTTATGTAGTATATGTGTAGTGAGGCGAAAGACAAAGCCTCCAAACGGTAAAAGTCATGTTCTACACAAACATACAGAACAGGCACTGGAATCAACGAAAGTTGCCAGTCAACCAAGCCTCTCTCACTTCTAAACAACCAGAAGTAGAGGATATCAAAGCCAAAAATTCTCAATTGGCTCAAGCGAAAACCGCCGAATACATCAGTAATACACAAAAGATTTATTACTTAGAGCGTCGGTTATTTGGTTAAAAGTTTTCTCAAGCAAAGTAATTTTTCCGAACCTTGAAAACTGAATAAGGAATGGGCAAGTTCATCAAAAATTATCTGTGCCTTGAAAAATTAAAAAGATAAAAGTAAAAAATCTTTCTTTTGCCTTTTTACTTTTTCCTTCTAAACATTAGGCACAGATACCAATCATGGGGGTATAGCTCAAATGGTGAGAGCGATCGCCTGTCGAGCGATAGGTTGCGAGTTCAAGTCTCGTTACTCCCGTGTAGCCTTGTGGACGACTAGATAAGTCGCTGCGCCTCTCAAGCACAGAGAAGCGGGTGCAACTCCCGTCAAGGCTCCCAAACGGCTGAGTAGCCAAGTGGTTGAAGGCATTGGTCTGCAAAACCGACATCGTGAGTTCAATTCTCACCTCAGCCTTTGGTACGTTGCAGTGTAACTTAACGGCAAAGTTCTCGGCTCATAACCGAGTATATGCGGGTACCCTACCCTTCGGGAACGGCTTCGCCGAACGGGAAGCCGCTATCGCGTCTACAACTCCCGCCACTGCTAATGCAGGGATGGTGTAACGGCAACACCTCGTGACTCCAAATCCGATGTTCTAGGTTCAAATCCTAGTCCCTGCGTCACACAATTTTGGATTTTGGATTGCCGATAGCGTAGCGTTAGCGAGTCCGCGAGCGTCTTTTAGATTGAGTTTTTAATCTAAAATCCAAAATTTAAAATCTAAAATTCTTTTGCCCCCGTGGACGAACGGTTAAGTCGCTGCTCTTTCAAAGCGGAGATGCGAGTTCAATTCTCGTCGGGGGAATTATGGGTCGATGGCCGAGTCTGGTTAAAGGCGACAGTCTGTAAAACTGTTCTATTTTGTTCGCAGGTTCAAATCCTGCTCGACCCACTGTGGAGAGGTGGCTGAGTGGCTAAAAGCATCCTCCTGCTAAGAGGAAACGGGTAGTTAATACTCGTCGAGGGTTCAAATCCCTCTCTCTCCGCCTGAAAAGTCCTGAGTGCTGAGTTCAAAGTGCTGAGAAAAACACTAGCCCTAGCCCCTAGTCTCTAGCCTCTAGCCCCTAATCCCTATTGAGAGCGTGGTGTAACTGGATAACATCTCAGTCTACGAAACTGAAGACTTGAGGGTTCAAATCCCTCCGCTCTCGTTACATAGGAGAGATGGTGGAGTGGCTGATTCAAGTTGAATTAAACCAGTCCACTGGGTAATTACCCATCTCTCCTTCTTATCCCCTAGTAGCTCAGTTGGTAGTAGCGCCTGTTTGAAAAACAGGAGGTCGTCGGTTCAATTCCGACCTGGGGGGCTGCGTTGCCTCGTAGCTCAGTGGTAGTAGCGATCGCCTGTTAAGCGAAAGGTCGCAGGTACCCTGCGGGAAGCCGCTTCGCGTCTACGATACCTGCCGAGGCAGCCATTCATTGCCGGGTGGACGAATTGGAAAGTCGCATCGCTCTGAACGATGAGGTTGCAGGTTCAAACCCTGCCCTGGCAACCATTTATTGCCTTGTGGTGTAATGGCAACATTTCTGAATTTGGATCAGAAGTTCTAGGTTCGAGTCCTAGCGAGGCAGCCAATTTCTTTATACTCTTGTAGCCCAATTGGAAGAGGCTGCCGTCTCAAAAACGGTATGTTGTGGGTTCAATTCCCACCAAGAGTACCAAAACTAGCTCCTGTAGCCCAACTGGAAGAGGCGGCAGACTTAAAATCTGTTAATTGTGTGGGTTCAACTCCCACCAGGAGTACCAACGGGATGTGGCGCAACTTGGTAGCGCGGCAGCTTTGGGAGCTGAAGGTTGCAGGTTCAAATCCTGCCATCCCGATATGCCCCTGTGACGGAACTGGCATACGTGCTGGAATCAGAGTCCAGATTTTGCAGCTACCCTTCGGGAAGCCGCTTCGCGTCTACAAATCCTGTCAGGGGTACTAATACCATTTCACGAAAAATCTGAGAAATATGTAAACCCTAAAATCCTTGCTACATCTAAGTTTTTTAGTTGCGAATTGCGAATTGGTATAAGCTCCCGTGGCGGAACGGAAGACGCACTAGACCGAGGATCTAGTTTTTTGCAGGTTCGACTCCTGTCGGGAGTACCAAAATCAAAGTATGCCCTTGTAGCCCAACCGGAAGAGGCGCTTCGCTTAGAACGAAGAGGTTGCTGGTTCAAATCCAGTCAGGGGCATTGGTGAAATGCGGGGATGGAGCAAGAGTGGCTCAGAGGTCTCATAAGCCTCATATCAGCAGGTGCAACTCCTGCCCCCGTCACCAAATAAGGCAAAAGTAAAAAGTGAGCCAGTGCGGTGGACGGGTTCCCCGGCATAAAGCAACTGGCGAACTCGCAAGAGTTAAAAGGCAAAAGAAGGAAAAAGAAAATTTTTTACTTTTTCACAAGTGCTGGTGTAGCTCAATTGGCAGAGCAACTGACTTGTAATCAGTAGGTTGCAGGTACCCTACCCTTCGGGAACGGCTTTGCCGAACGGGAAGCCGCTACCGCGTCTACAACTCCTGTCACCAGCTCCAGAATGAAGTGCGATCGTGGTGTAACGGCAGCATCAGAGTCTTCCAAACTCACGGTACGAGTTCGAGTCTCGTCGATCGCTTGCGTAGTCCTGTAGTTCAATGGTAGAGCAATTGCCTTACAAGCAATAAGTTGCAGGTTCAAATCCTGCCAGGACTACCAATTAATGGGAGTGTAGCTCAATCGAAGAGAGCATCGAGCTTCTAACTCGAAGGTTGTAGGTTTGAGTCCTACCACTCTCGCCTGAACAAGTCAAAAGTTAAAAGTTAAAAGGCAAAAGTATCAGGACTTACGCAAAAGTATGAAAAAACGAACCGCAAAGGACACAAAGGACACGAAGTTATAAGAGTTTTAGAGAGTTATTGCGTAAGTCCTAAGTATTTCTTTTTACTTTTTACTTTACACTTTTTACTTTCTTCATGGGGTCATAGCTCAAATGGCTAGAGCGCCTGCCTTGCAAGCAGGAGGTTATGGGTTCAATTCCCATTGATTCCACTGATGGTGTCTGAAGCCAAAGCGATCGCGGCACTGGTTTGTGGAACCAGTCATAGCGGGTTTAAGCCCCGTCAGACACCCTTGAATGGAAGATGCCGCTAAATGGTTGGCAACCGGTCTTGAAAACCGGGGTGGGGTAACACCCAGGGGTTCAATTCCTCCATCTTCCGCCTTCCACCTGAAGCCGAAAAGTGAGGCGCTGTGCTGATAACACAGTTATAGGAGGGGCAGTACCTCCCTGGTGGATTTTGATTTGGGGAATAGGGAGTAGGGAGTACGTCTCCTTTTCCCCCTACCCCTTGTCTTCCTTGTCTCCCTTGTCTTTTCTTTATGGGTGGTTGGCATAGCGGCTGTGCAACGGGCTTTTAATCCGTCATAGAGAGGTTCGACTCCTCTACCACCCATTTTCAAAACTAACTTCTATAAAAGAGAGTCTATGTGCTGCTGTACTTTCTGTAAAAGTGGCTGAGACTCGATTTGCTGAGATAATTCATGGGCATTTTGGTAGCAAGATAGGGCTTTTCTTTTGCGTTTTGTTGATGCGTACAAACTGCCCATATTTAGTAAAGTCGAAATTTCTCCCAAGCGATCGCCTAATTGTTGATAAATTGCGATCGCTTGTTTATAAAATTTCATCGCCTGCCAGTTATTACCTAAAATGCTGTAGGTATAACCAATATTATTCAAGGTTGTGGCTTCACCAGAAATGTCTTTGAGGGCGCGACGAGATAAAAGTACTTGATAGTAAATTAGCAGTGCTTGTTTAGGTTGACCTAAATCACTGTAAACAGAAGCAATATTATTCATCGTGGTTGCTTCACCCACCAAATTTTTCACGGCTCTTTGAATAGAAAGTGCTTCCTGTAAATATTCTAGGGCTTGCCCATGTTTGCCTAAAAGACTGTAAGCAAACCCAAGACCATTTAATGTTGCTGCTTCACCAGAAAAATCGCCTAAAAATCGTCGCATTGAGAGAATTTGGTTTTGTAGCAACAGTGCGCGTTTGGGTTCTCCCAATTTGGTGTAAATTAGTGCCACATCATTGAGCGTGGAAACTTCACCTTGAGTATCGTGCAATCTTCTAAAAATATCTAAGGCTTGATCTAAATATTTCAATGCTTGCGAAAACTTTCCCAGACGGCTGTAAGTAGAACCAAGATTACTCAAGGCGGTGGCTTCGGCGCTGGCGTTACTTATCTCTTGAGCAACCAAAAGCGCCTGCTCAAAACACTCTAATGCTTTTTGAGGTTGCCAGCAACCAAGGTGCGCTAAACCGAGGTCGTTTAATGTATAACCCTCTTTGGCTCGATCAGAAATTTCTCTAGCTAATTCTAGATTTTTTGTTGCCAGGGCGAGTGATTCTTGAAGTTTTCCTTCCTGGTAGTAGCGGGTTGCTTGATCTCGACGTTTTTCCCACTCTTGGACTGCATTAAATGATTGCGTCATTTGACCTCAGTTGCACCAAAGAAAAATTAGGCAGGCTAATTTTGAGCCAACATCCCTAAGACATAAATTTGCTTAGATTGCCCAAAATAATGTTAAACATTATTCTCTACCTTGAGATATAGGATGTAAATAGTAAAATGTGGTATATTTTTCAACCAAACTAACTAATTGCTATAAATTTATAAGATAATTGGTTAAGTTTTATAGCTTATTCTTGTAAATTCATATTCTTAGTAACTGGATAAGTCGTTTTTGCGAAAATCTCAAAGATTAGGGAATTTTTAGGTAATTTTAAGACGTGTTTTTTTCAGATTTTGTGTAAAGTAAATTTTGTATTTTTGTTAAGAAATATGACAATTCCACGCTAAGTCAAAAGATTGTTACTATGCCTTGAAGAGATATAGCATCCCTATTTGATAGATGAACTAAAAAGAATAGAGACGAGGAGAGATGAGCATAAATCATTTAGAATGGCTATATTTACCTAGAGCATAAGATTAAATTTGCTGTAGATAACACTTAGTCAACATTTCCGCTTAAATGCTTTTGTATACGATATAAAAAAATTCAATGTTTATTTGGCTGATAAATTGGGAATTTTAAAACTAGTAGGTTATGACCTTGATGTTCCCTTTTATCACTTATGAAAAAGCCAAAGTCTCTGGATTTTACCAAAGAGCAACAGAATAATTCTCCTTGGCCTATATGGTTTCCTTATCCCACTTCTTGGCTAAAAGCGTTGATTTTAGCCATATTTTTACGAGTTATTATCTTTATAGTCGAAAAAGCTGGAATGGTAAGTTACCGTGTAACTTATTTAACCGGAAGTATAGAATTATTTGTTATCCTCTATATATTAATCATTCTCTCTCCTATTCCAGTCATTGCTTTTACCCACCATTTTTTACATTTATTCCTTGGTTCTTTTCTTTCTCAAATTCAAGCTCCAGAAATAGGTAAACCAAGAGGTTTATTACCAGGATTAATGAGTTGGTGGGAAGGTTTGTACGGCTGGCTGGTGATTATTATTGCTGGTTTAACAGCATTTCTTTTGACTACTTTTTTTCTGCCTATATTTGATATTAGTTACAATCAACCTATCATTTACTATACGGAGTATCAAAGAACAATTATAGTAATATTCGGGATTTTTTATATTTCTATTTCTTCTGTAATATATCATGTCGAATACTTGGTAAAACTCAGATATATATCAGTTTATTCTCTCAATAAAGAAGCAATTAAATATGAAAAAAGTACTGATTCAGAAATCAATATAGAGTTTAATAAGTTACGAAATGAAATGGGAGTATACGCAACTTCATCCAAAATAAACCCTAAAATCGAGCCAAAATTTAATCAAGTCAACAAGCAAAAATTTTGGAATCTAAAGCAAAAAAAGTGGCTTTGGATATTAATTACATCAATAATTGCAGCTTTATGTTTAATAATCAAATTAGTAAATATTCAAAATAAGATTATATTGTCTGCTTCCTCGAACAATCAATCACCAACTTTATCAATAACATCTCAGCCAACACCGACACCAGTTGATTCACAGTTGCCTATAGTATCACCTCAACTGGATAATTTTCGTGAGGCTGTGAATCAAGCGATTAGTGCTGCTAATCTGACGCAATCGGCTAAATCTTCAACAGAGTGGCAAAACATTGTTAAACAATGGGAAACTGCTATATCATTGATGCAATCAGTACCTTCATCTAGTCCGAATTATGTACTAGCACAGCAAAAGATTGTTGAATATCAGCGTAATCTTAGCTATGCTCAAAAAAATGCCACTAGTACTAAGTAATGCGATCGCAGAAAATATAACTTGATTTTTATCTGAATATTTTAAGTCTTTAAATAATGTTGTGTAGCTTGCAATATCTTCAATTGCAATAGCTTTTCATCTCCTAGCTGCTGTGGAAACTTGGGTTTGATGGGGATGGTATTTAAACTGCGGATAATCTCGGTGGCGACAGCTTTGGCTAATAGTGGCGGTACAGAATTACCGACTTGGCGAAAACCATGCCATTTAGTGACGTGAAATCGAAACCAGTCTGGGTAAGAATGAAGCCGTGCAGCTTCTCTGACTGTGATGCAACGGGGTGTCATGGGATGAATTGGTCGCGGAGAAGTGAAAGAACCCCTGTGTCTATCTGTTCCGGCGCGTAAGGTATTGCAGACACCAGCCGGATGCAGTTTATGAAAACGGCTGATGGGTTCTCTTTCGCCTTGGGGAGTTTCTTGAAAACGTTGAATGGTTGTGGGTGTGTGTTGAGTGCGGAAACTAGAAGAGAGAATGCGGGCATCGAATTGGCGATCGCAGCTATAATCATCTGCTAAATTACTAATACCGCGCAGTATCAAGGCATAATCACTCGGTTTGCCATAATCAGCAAATACCCAATCTTTTTCTAATAACTCTGCATAATTTTCTACTTCTGGGAGATCACCAATTGCATCCCACACTGTCGGACTCAGTGGTAAAGCATTTTGTGATATTGACTGATTTGGCTTGGCTATTTGGGTAATTGGTTGGGGATACTTGGGTAAGTTGACATCTCCTCTCGCGCCTAACAGAAATAATCGCTCACGGGATTGTGGTACACCATAATGAGCAGCATTCAGAATTTGATAATTTTCTTCTACCTGATAGCCGTGAGTTTGAAACTCACTAATTAAACTTTTCAGAATTTGTTTGTGTTCGCCAACGGTTATACCGCGAACATTTTCCATCACAAAATATTTTGGTTGTAGTTCTAACACCAATCGATGAAAGTGAAATACTAAAGAGTTACGCGGGTCATCAAAAACCCGTTTACCCATCAGGGAAAAGCCTTGACAGGGACTACCACAAATAACCGCATCAATTTCACGACTGCCAATTTTGGAACGTTTGCGAATTTCTTTGCCTGTGGTGTCTTCTACGCTTTTACAAAAAACTGTACACCCCGGAAAGTTAAATTCGTGAGTAGCGCAGTGGATAGGATCAATTTCGACGGCGGCCAATACATCAAAGCCAGCTTGTTCAAAGCCAAGGGTCATACCACCTGCGCCTGCGAACAAATCAACTGCGATTGGTCGTCGTTTTCTCATTGAGTAATAAGTGCTGAGTGCTGAGTGCTGAGTAAAAAATAGTTTGCTCGAAAATTTGCTGTATGAAACCGCATCAAGCCTGGAACTTTAGTTCCAGGCTCATAGCCAAAATCCACAAAGCGTGGACTGAAATGAACTTGTGGTTGAGTCCTCCCAAGAGGACTTGCGCTATGAGACTCGGAATTGATTCCGAGGCGGGATAGATGCACTCAACCCGGATTTGTGTGTACACCGTAGCGCGTTTTAGGAGAGGGAGAGGTCTGTCGAATTCATGTCTTCAAACTTCACACTTCAGACTTCACACTTCATAATTTATACTTCATACTTCACACTTCAGTTAGCATTTGCAAAATTTCTTGAGCCGCGCGATCGCATACGCCAATATCTCCTAAACATTGTCGCATTTGGGCATAATCTGTCAATGTCTGCCGTCTGCGTTCAGGATTCAGTAGTATTTCCATTGCGGCTTGGGTAATATTCTCTGGTGTGGCTTGTTCTTGTAACAACTCTGGTACAATTTCCCGCATTACCACTAAGTTGACTGGAGAAGCAAAGGGAATGGAACCTTTGAGGATTTTCCGCGCAATCCAAACGGTAACGGCATTGAGGCGATAAACTACAACTTGCGGCACGTTAAACAGCGCCAGTTCTAAATTGACTGTGCCAGATTTAGTAATGGCGAAATCAGCCGCAGCAAACACTTCTTTTTGTTGACCAGAGACAATTGTGGCTCGTAAACCGTAATTTTGAATTGCTGACTCTATTGGTTGTTTAAAGCTTTCCAAAGATAAAGGAATCCAAAAGTGAGCTTCTGGTAACTTGGCTTGAATTGTCTGCGCTGCTTGAAAAATGACTGGTAAAAGATATTTTAGTTCTTGCTGACGAGAAGCGGGGAGAAGTGCGATCGCAATTTGTTCTGATGCAATTCCTAATTCAGCACGCGCCGCCTGACGATTAGGTACATTCTGCATCCGATCAATTAACGGATGTCCCACCCAACTGACATTTCCGCCATTTTCTTGATAATATCTGGCTTCTTCGGGGAATATTGCTAAGAGTTTGTCTGTAAAACCAACGATGCGAGAGGTATTTCGCAGACTCATTGACCAAACCCACTCTTGTGGGGCAATGTAATAAACCACAGGCACATCTGGCAGATTTTGTCGCATATAAGTGCCGATGCCGAGGTTTGGCCCCATATAATCAATCAGCACCACTAAGTCTGGCGGGTTTTGCTTGAGATAGGCGATCGCTTTTCGTTGTACTAATAAAGTGGGTACAACATAAGGCAAAGATTCTAAAAGACCCATTGAGCCAATCCCACTGGTATTGCCCAAAATATTTGCCCCTGCCTTTGCCATTTTTTCGCCACCGAGGGCGACAATTTCTAACGCCAACCCAGCAGCAGCAGCTTGGCGTTGCATTGCTGCAATCAACAGCGAACCTTGCAAATCGCCAGACACTTCGCCAGTGCTGATAAATATCCGCATTTTAATTAACAATTACTAAAAATTTTGCCATGAGAAATTAGAAGTTGAGTTAAAGAAGAATTCAGAATCCAGGAGTCAGAATTAATTCTGAATTCTTACTTGCTGAATTCACCCTAATTTCTCAGATATAACTTAAGAATCATCACTTGTGCCTGCTTTACCTCTACCTGGAATCAAGCCACGTCTTCCTGGCATTTGAGACAAGAGTATAAAACGACGCAAATGTTGTAGTTCTTCTGTATCTCCTAGTTGTTCTAACTGTTCTAATGCTTCTTTGAAACTCAAGTTAGAACGGTAGAGAATGCGGAAGGCTTTTTTGAGGGTTTGCAGGTCACTGGCGGACATTCCAGAACGCTTCAGCCCCACCAAATTCAGGGTTCTGACCCGTACTGGATTACCTTCTACTAGCATATATGGCGGCACATCCCGATCAATGCGAGACATCCCACCTACCATTGAGTGTCTACCAATATGGACAAATTGATGAACTCCCAAAACGCCGCCTAATCTGGCGCGAGACTCGATATGGACATGACCTGCTAAAGCTACCGAGTTGGGAATAATTACATGATCTTCAATGATGCAATTATGCGCCACATGCACATAAGCCATCAGCAAATTATTACTGCCGATGATTGTGGCTTCTCCCTCACCTGTGGCACGGTTAACGGTGACATACTCTCGAATTACATTGTCGTCACCGATTTTTACCCAGGTTGGCTCTCCTACAAATTTGAGATCCTGGGGTTCCATACCAATAGCTGCACCTGGAAAAATCTGATTTCGCGCCCCAATTTCGCAAGGCCCTTCCAGCACTACATGAGCGCCAATAATTGTTTCTGGGCCAACTTTGACATGCGCTCCAATCACAGCATAGGCACCAACTTGCACTGTAGGGTGGAGTTCCGCTTTAGGATGAACTACCGCCGTTGGATGAATAAGAGTCTTCAAGGGTGAATCTCCAGAACTGTCGTGAGAAACCAGTGCGTTAATCGCAACTGGTGTTGCTGAGTTGTGATAACTTCAACAATCGAAAGTGTCGGGCAAAGCAAGTTAAGTGTGAGGGCAGCGAAAATTCAGAAATTTTCAAATACTGTGTGGACAGTTGTTAATCTGTGATGCTTGTTTAGATTTGAGCCTCAGTATATAACAATAGCCAAGCCAGTTATGACATTGTAATAACTGGTTTTATACTCAGCACGTTGCCATATCACGGTTGTACCAAGACACTCAAACAAGTTGTTAACCAACTAAAGAAAACATCAATTCGCCTTCAGCAGCGAGTTGTCCGTCAACTTCGGCCCGAGCTTGCATCTTCCCAAACCGACGTTGTTTGATACATAACAGTTCCACTGTCATAATCAGTTGATCTCCAGGGACAACTTGACGACGAAAGCGGGCTTTATCAATGCCAGCAAAGACAAACAGTCCACCTGCATTGTATTCTGGTAGTTGTGTTAACACAATTCCACCGACTTGTGCCATTGCTTCGACAATTAGCACACCTGGCATGAGTGGTCTACCGGGGAAATGTCCTTGAAATTGAGGTTCGTTAATAGTAACATTTTTAACGCCTACAGCCACTTTTCCTGGTACATAGTCAATAATTTTGTCTACCAGTAGAAATGGATAGCGATGGGGGAGCAACTGCTGAATTTCTTCGGATGTGAAGGTTTTTTTCACTTCCGGTGCAGTGGGAGTTTGGGTGGTATCAGATGAGGATGCGATCGCATCGCTACTATTTACTTCTGCAAGAATTGACGACATTGGCAGTTTGTGTGACTTTGACTGTGGAAATTAAAAGTGGAATGGCGTTGAAACCCCTCAGATTTTGTCAGTGGGATTTTGCTGTGCCGCTAAAATCCTTTCGGCGAGTTGAATATGTAAATTGTGGCTGGCTTTATACGCTAAGAAATGAGCTTGGGGGAAATTTCCCAATAAACTCAAATCTCCTACTAAGTCCAACATCTTATGACGGACTGGCTCATTTGCAAATCTTAATGGCGGATTTAACCATCCTTCAGAGCCGCAAACGAGTGCATTGTCTAAGCTGCCGCCTTTAATTAATCCAGCCTGTTGTAAGTATTCTATTTGATGTAATAAACCAAAGGTACGCGCAGGGGCAATTTCCGCCGCAAAGCTAACAGCCGCCTCACCGACATCAGCCGCTAATAACCAACTGTGCCATTGATTGCCAATTGCAGGTAAATCAAAATCAATCCCATAGCTAAAGCGGGTTTCTGCGGCTGGGATAGCACAAACAAAGGCATCATTGTGATAAATCCAGATTGGTTCTGCAAGAACCCATTGCGCTGAGTTATCGTCTACTGTTTGCGGTTGTAAGCCAACTTGAGCCACACTAGCAGCCCAAATTTGGGCTGAACCATCCAACAACGGCACTTCTGGCCCATCAATTTCAATGCGGGCATTATTCACACCCATACTTGACAAGGTTGCCAATAAATGCTCGACTGTACGGACAGATGCTGCACCTTTACCCAATTGAGTAGACAGTACAGTTTCATTGACTGCGGCAATTTGGGCGGGAATGATTGGCAAATCTGGTAAATCTACCCGCACAAAATAACGCCCGCTATTGGCTGGGGCTGGTAATATCCGCACATTGGTAGCAATACCGCTATGCAGTCCGACTCCTGTTTGGCAGATTTCCCCGGCGATGGTGTGCTGTTGCATCGGCGAAAATTTAATACACCTTAATAAATAGTCAAGGGTCGAGGGTCAAAGAGTCAAGAGAAAGTATGAAGTATGAAGTGTGAAAAAGCTAATTTCATACTTCATACTACCCTTCGGGAAGCCGCGCAGAGCGCGTCTACACACTTCATACTTTTTAAAATCTTTCCCCAATGCCGAAGTTGATGCGGCTATCACCATCATCGTTGATACCGTAGTCGATACGAATTGGCCCCAATGGTGATTGGACGCGCACACCCAAACCATAACCATAGCCAGTACCGTTTTTGTTGAGAACATCCGCCGCCCTAGTATTGGTGCCTAAGTCAGTACCAAAATCGACAAAGGCTGCACCACTTACGATGGAAAATACAGGGAAGCGATACTCTAAAGTTGCTTGCACGTAACTACGGCTGCTGGCTAGTGTTCCTTCTTCATAACCACGCACGGAGTTACTACCGCCTAAAGTAAAGGCTTCGTAGGGAGGTAAATCACCGAGGATAGTACCGCCTTGAATGTTAAAGGCGAGAGTTTGTGCGCCTTTGGAAAAGTTTAAGAGCTTCACGGGGATGTATTGGCTATAGCTCCCCCGTAGTCTGGTGAGTAAAATATTACCTTCGCCTATTGGTAATGACTGGTCAACTCCGAAGCGCAGGAACGAACCACTGGTAGGCTGTAGGGCATTGTTACGGCGATCGCGCTGCGTACCTAGTTGTAATAATACTAAGTCGTCTTGACCTGTACCAGAGAAGCTTAAGGGAATTAATTCTCCAGCTTGGCCATTGTTGTAAACTGTACCAAATCTTCTGAGATTACCATCAGCGTCGCGGGTGGAAACGCGCTGATATTGCAACCCGGCTGAGGCTGTCCATTCGGAACGTTCGTAGGGATTTTTGGACAACGGACGAGTAAAGGTAACGCCACCACCTAAACGTAACACACGGGGGCGATCGCCATCGTCATCTCCGGCTCTGAAGGTTTCCACGTTGTTCTCATCTCCTTCAAATACCAAGGAAATCGAACTGCGGCGGAAAATATTGGCTGTGTAAGAGGTGCGGTAAGGATCACCCGCAATCCAGGGGTCGGTGTAGCGTAAATCGAATAGTAATTCCCTGGTTCCTACCTGGACTTCTGCACCTAATTTTTGGTTTCTGCCGTTGAGGTTCTGCTGTTGATAGCTGACTGTACCAAATAATCCACTGGCAGAACTAATACCAGCACCAGCCGCGATCGAACCGCTACTGCGTTCGGCAACATTAATTACTACATCTACTTTGCTGGGGTCAGTACCAGGGTCTAAAGAAACATTCACATCTTCAAACAAACCTAGTCCAAATACCCGTTGTAGGTCTTTTTGGACTGTATTTCTATTAAATATTTGTCCTGGTTTTAATTCTACTTCCCGTGTAATAATATACTCTTGTGTCCGTCCGCGAATTGGTCTACCTTGGTCGTCTGTTTCTTGACCTTCTTTGTTGCGGAACCGGACTTTAATATTTTCCACTACGCCTTCGGCGACTTGCAGCGTCACCACCCCATTTTCCGAAACTTGGGGCGCACCAATCACATTGGCTAACACATAACCTTGGTCTTGATAGCGTTTGCTTAAGGTCTTGATTCCTTCTTGCAAGTCGCGTAGGTTGAGGATTTTACCATACTGATCTTTAAAAACTTCATCCGCCGTACTTGCTGGCAGAACCGAAGCAACACCAGTTCCAGGATTAGCTTCGACTTGCACTTTTGTAAGTACGGGGTTGGGCTGGACAATAAAGCTGACTCGCACGCCCAAAGGTGTATCTTCTGGTACAGCTTGGACGTTAGAAAAGAAACCTGTACCAAAAATCGAATTAATATCTTCTTGTAGTTGGGTGCGGGTGGTTGTCCGCCCTGGTTGAGTCCGAATGACTTGATAAACTCGATCTTCTAATTCTGGGGGTAATTGTCCTGCTTGGGGTTTGACGACTACTTCTGATACCAATACCCTTGGTTCTGTTGATTCGGTAGCGCCATTCGGTTGGGTATTCCCTGGAGATGTGGGAAACGCAGGTTCGATGGTTGGGGGGGTGGTATTTTCCGGCTGAGGGTTTTGGGGAAATGCCGGTTCGATGGTTGCTGGGGTAGTATTTTCCGGCTGGGGATTTTGGGGAGATGCCGGTTCAATGGTAGTGGGGGGGGTAGTATTTTCTGGAGATGCAGGTTCTGTGGCTGGAGTGGAACTGTCAGGAATGGTGTTGGGCTGTTGAGTATCAGAGTTGGGGATTGTTTCTGGCGTTTGGGCAATGGTTGGGACTATCACCTGTGATTTTACATCTGATGGTGTTGGCAAAATGGTCACAGATTTTGCTTGAGTATCTTTGAGTACTTTAGCCTCTGGGGAGGCGATCGCAGTTGGTAAACTTTCCCTCGCTGAACTTTGCCCTGCGTCCTTCTCTTGTGGCTGCTTTGTAGCGGGTTTTAAAATTTTCGCTGTGGGTTGTAAATCTTCAGCAGTTTGGGCATTCGCTCTAAAAGAGCCACTTAATGGCGCTGCAATTGCTACAGCTGCTACTAATATAGGAGATAAACGCATTATATATTCCTCTTCACTTCCGCACACAATCACACACTAGTTATTAGTCATTAGTCGTTGGTCATTTGTCCTTTGTCAAGACCAATGACCAATGACAAGGTACATCAGTTTAATTTTTACTGTCTACTGTTTGCAGCACTCGCTGTAAAACCTCTTGGTACGCATCTTCTACATTGCCTAAATCTCGGCGGAAGCGGTCTTTATCCAGGACGCGACGGTTGGGGTCAGTTTCTGTAGTGTCCCACAAACGACAGGTGTCTGGACTAATCTCATCTGCCAGGAGTATTTGCTGTTGTGAATCTAAGCCGAATTCTAGTTTGAAGTCTACTAAGGTAATGCCACATTGCTGCCAAAAGCTCCGCAGAAACTCGTTGATTTGCAATGCTAGATTCTTAATTAGGTCTACTTGTTCCTCTGTAGCTAATTCCATTAAGAGTAGGCGATCGCGTGTCAACAACGGGTCTCCTAATTGATCATTCTTGTAATAAAACTCTACCAAGGGCTGTTGCAAAACTGTACCCACTGGTAAACCTGTTTGTTGACTCAGGCTACCCGCCGCAATATTTCTCACGACTACTTCTAAGGGTAAAATTTTCACCGCTTTCACCCGCATTTGATTAGGGGACGGGCTGTCAATAAAGTGGGTTTTAACCCCTTGGGCTTCCAACTGTTTAAATAACTGGCTAGAAATACTACAGTTAATTTTTCCCTTGCCAATGATACTGCCACGCTTTTGGGCGTTAAACGCAGTCGCATCATCTTTAAAATCAGCCAGCAAGATTTCTGGATTATCTGTTGTATAGAGTATTTTTGCTTTGCCTTCGTAGACTTTAGAATGAACAGACATGGTAGGAGGTCAACTTTTCAGCAATGGGAGACTTGTGTCCTTTCGGGCTTCACCATTTTATCTTTAGTTAACAAAGATTCGCTAATTAATCGCCAGTGCATAATCAAAAAATGCTAAGAATTCAGGAGTCAGAAGCCTGAATTCTGCATAAGAATAGGCTCTCTACTAGCTGTGAGAACTAAATTCTGTATTTCATTGACTGACACTCTGCTGTAAATTCATCAATTTTGAAATGAGATTTCAGGGTTTTCAACAGTAGTCTGATATCAAATTTGCTGAGTATTACCCGTAAATCTTGTGACTGTAATACACCCGCATAAAATTGGTTTATACCTTTGATGGAGTGGGACAAAAGCTGCCCTTAGAGAATTAAATTTTACTGGTCAGCACCAGTAAGTTATAGTAAAGATTAATTACCTGATGCTGAAACTCAGATATATAATATATAACCTCTAGTAGAGGTAAATTTCCCAGGAAACTATTACACTCTGACTGTAGATTTTTTTACTCAAAAACTGATTTTTTTATAGAAAATAAAGTATAAATCATGACTAAGTAAATAGCCATTGAAAATTTTGATTGGTGTTTAATACCAGAGAATGTCAATTAGTAATTGGCAGAAGGATACACTATTAGGAATTACTGCACAACGATCAATGCCAATCAAGCCTTTTTGCTTTTAGCAGCAAAATATAGAAATCCTACTCGATTTCTCAAATACCTGTTGAGGTAGAAACAAGAGAGTCGATTTGTTGGTAATTCATAAAATACTTGCTAGAAGTGCATAAATCATGGCTTGAGTTCAGATATTAAAACAATAATGGAGTTTAATAAGTGGAGCAGAAGATGGTGGACAAAGATGATTTTATTTATCCCAAAGGTCGATATTATGGGCAAGTTAAACCCGAAAACTTAGTATTTAATGCGAATCTTCAGGAATTTGCGAATAAAGTTAGTTATGTTTGTAGCTTAGAAACGGGTGGAAAAATCCCGCCACAAGATGCTTACGAACAAATCAAAGCTTTGTGGAAACAGCTAAAACAAAGTAAAAAACAGCTAAAAATTGGCGAAAATCCTTTTAGAAATGAAGGCGGAGAAGCTGAGGAATGAGATAAAAATTGTGCAGGTAAGGAGTAGGGAGTAGTAAAAAGCCTTTTCTAAGTTCAATGATTTTTTTCAAAATCAAATATTAGTCATTACTTTATCTTGTCGTGACTGCTTGCCAGCATCTCACTGATTCAGGAATATCAAAAAGCTTTTGTAATCAGAAATTAAAAAATTTGGGTATTTATTTGCTGACAATTGTCCAAACACCATCCCAGGAATCTGGCGGTGGTGTTTGGTGATAATTTTGGGCGCGTTCTAGATGAATTTCTACGGCTTGGTCTTTGGGGCGGAGGTGTTTTGCGGCGGTAAAACTAGCGATCGCCCCGGCAAAATCCTTTGCTAAATAAGCAGCCCGGCCGTTATGATAGTGAAACAAAAACTCTTGGGTATCAGCATCTAAAGGCGTATTGCGATCGCTAATTAACTCATAAATATTCACAGCTTGGTTTTTACCCTTAACGCGAATTTTATCTAACTCCCGCACCCAAATGCGATCGCTGCAAAGTTGGTAGGTAAATTCGCTCAAAATAATATCACAGCCATATTCTTTCGTGACGGCTTCTAGACGGGCGCTTAAGTTTACACTATCGCCAATCACGGTGTAATCCATACGTTTGTGAGAGCCAATATTACCAGAAACAACTTCCCCAGAACTAATCCCAATCCCGATACGAATTTGGGGTTGTTCCTGAATAATTCGCCGTTGGTTAAATTCTTGCAGACGTTGGCGCATATCTAAGGCTGATTGTACCGCCTGCCAAGCATGGTTTTCTGTAATTGGTAAAGGCGCACCAAACACAGCCATTAAAGCATCGCCAATAAATTTATCTAAAGTGCCTTCGTAATTAAAAACCGCTTCCACCATTGTTTCAAAATATTGGTTCAACAGCGATACAACTTCTGCTGCGCCCAAATTTTCCGTCAAAGTGGTGTAGCCACGAATATCAGAAAATAAGACAGTCACATCCTTACGTTCACCCACCATCAAAGCATCTTCACCCAAAGCCATGACTTGTTCTGCAACATGGGGAGTCAGGTAACGATACATTGTGGTTTTCAGGCGTTTTTCTTGGCTAATGTCTTCTAAAACTACTAAACCGCCTCTCACTCCCCCTTCTGGGTTGGTGAGGGGATTTACAGTTAAATTAATACTGCGTTCTAACTGTTCTACTTGATTAGCGGGGATTAATTGGGATGGAGGAGTTAACAGTAAATTCCAAGGAATGAAAAGGTCGGGATTATTGCGATCGCGGACTGTTAAAATCAACTGATGAGTTGTGCCAGTTTGCAAAGCTGAGTCTTGATTGTCACTATTCACTCGCCCGTCTAAAGTCAGTGCTTGATATAGCCCCACTATCAAACTTTGTTCTGGAACATAATGTCTAGCGCCCGATGTCAAACTGTCTTCTAAGCGCATTTGCAAATTTTCAATGGGTACTACTTCCCACACAAAGCGCCCGATTAAATTTTGTTCCCACAATAATTTATTACTTTTGTTATTAGTATCAGCCAAAGGACAACCCAATAACTCTAAAGCCGCATCATTAATTGTCACAATTCGACCAATCATATCAGTCGAAATTACAGCATCAGATAGACTTTGCAAAATGTCTTTTTGATACTGTTTTTCTAACAGGACATTTTCAAACAGCCGCGCATTTTCTAATGCTATGCCTGCTTGAATATTAAAAGCCCGCATAAACTCTTCATCAGAGGCGCTAAAACTGCCTTTTTGCTTATTAATTAGCTGCGTTACCCCAATTAATTCATTAGCAGAATTAAACACTGGTAAACATAAAATATTCCGCGTTACATAGCCAGTTTTTCTATCTGTACTGGGGTCAAAACGCGGGTCTTTATAAGCATCAGGAATATTTAATGCGTCTCCTGTTGATGCTACATAACCAGCAATTCCCCGATTTGCCGGCATCCGAATTTCAAGAAAGTCTGTGGGCGATGCTGCGGCTGCAACTTTTGTCCAAAGTTCACCCATTTCTTTGCGATACAAAAACAGCGTACTCCGGTCTGCTTGCATCAAAATTCGGGCTTGTTCCATGACTATTTGCAAAGTTGCTTCTAAGTCTAAACTCTGCCCTAATGTTTGAGTCGCCCTTAATAATGCTGTTGCGCCTCGTTGATTGCGGGCTGCTACATAAAAAGATTGACAAGTTTCTAAAATAATCCCAATAGAAGCGGCAAAATCTCGGAATGATTCTTCATCTTCATGATTAAAAGGCACATTACCTTCTTTATTTGCCAGTTGCACAACAGCAACAGTTTGACTCTTACTACTAACAACAGGCATACATAAAATATTGCGAATTTTATAGCCCATTTGTTTTTCTAAATCTGGACTAAATAAAGGATGTGTTGCAGTTTCCGCAATGTTTAAATATTGGGCTGTACTCGCTACATGCCCAGGAATGCCAACATTAATTGGCGTTCTAATTTCTAAAAATTTTTGACTATTATCTTGGGGAACTTTTGACCAGAGTTGACCTTTATCATAGTCAACTAAAAAAATTGCTGTGTGTTCAGCTTGGAGAATTTGACCAATTTTCAAGGTAATGGCTTCTAGTACCTTTTCCAACATTGTTTCTAGAGCTTCATTATTAATTAATTCAATGGCTCTGAGAAATTGTTGGAACTCAGCCGTTATAAAATCAAGTAGACAGACAAATTCGTTAACAGAAAGGTCTTTGACACGACGTAGTAAGGCGTGGGTGCGATTAACTTGTGTGAGTTCAGTTAATGTAGCCAAGACGCTACCAGGGTTGGGAAGAGTCATGGAATTTTAGATTTTAGATTTTAGATTTTAGATTTAAAGCTGAGATTGTGCTTTTATCTATCGTTAATCGTTCCGAAAATCGTGGAGCAGAAATGCCCCACAATTCCTATCCTGCATTTAAACTGCTGCTGTTGGCTGTTTTACTGAGACTATTTTGTGATAGTAATCTTGCAGCTGGCGTGTGGCCGCTGCCCATCCCCATTTTTCTGCTTCTTTACGAGCATTTTGACGAATGATATCTCGTTCTTGCTGATTTTCCAAGAGGCGAATTGTAGCAGAAATCGCATCTTGAATGTCTGCTTTGGGGTTAAAAAGATATCCATTCACACCATCTGTAACAATATCAGGGATGCCGCCAGAACGGGCAGCCACCACTGGACAACCAGCGGCCATTGCTTCTAATAAGACTAACCCCAGAGTTTCTGTGCGGGAAGGGAAAATAAAAGCATCAGCACTTGCAAAAGCAGAACCTAACTCACGTCCCATGAGATAGCCAACAAAATGGGTGTTGCTTCCAGCAAAGTGTTTTTCTAAGGCTTGGCGATGGGGGCCATCTCCCACTAAAGCCAATCGCGCTTGGGGAATTGCTTCTAAAATTGGTTTAATGCGTTCAATTTCTTTTTCGGCAGATAAGCGACCAACATACAATAATAAGGGACTTTCGGGATGGTTTTGGGAAAGATGCGATCGCATCTCTAAACTGGCTAAATTAGGATGAAATAATTCTGTATCTACGCCCCTCTGCCACAAGTCTACTCTTTCAATGCCATGTGATGACAATTCCTCCATCATGGCTGTCGAGGTACAAAGATTTAACAATGCTTGATTATGAGCGCCTTTGAGCAATTCCCACAACAAGCCTTCTAACATTCCTAAGCCGTAATGCTGGAGATATTGCGGTAAATGGGTATGGTAAGAAGCTACTAAGGGAATTTTCAAAACTTTGCTATAAAAAATGCCTGATAATCCTAAAACAGCAGGGTTTACAACATGAATAATATCAGGCTGGAATTCTTCTAAAGCATAACCAATGGCTGGGCGGGGTAGTGCCATTTTTAACTCTGGATACAGAGGCAAAGGAAAGCCACTAATGCCGTAAACTTTCGCTCCTTTATGTTCCGTGATTCCACCCTCTGGGGCAATCACTAAAACTTGATTTCCATCACGCTGTAGATGGTCAACTGTATGGCGTAGACGTGTAACTATGCCATCTACTTTCGGCAAAAAGGTTTCGGTGAATAGGGCTATTCTCATACAAAAATTCTTCAGTCCACGCAGGTAATCTCAACTGCTGTTGAATTTCAGGTTCTACAACAGAGTAAACTGTTTCTCGTAGCGGAATCAATTGTGTACGGTGAGAAATATATAGGACTTACCCATAAAAACGAAGAATCAAGGGTTTTGGCGAGGGTGTAGGGGTACAGGGGTGTATGTATCTAAAAACCTTACGTCACACACCCTTATACCCAATACCCTAATTACATCAATGCTGATGTTCAAATACTCGATAATCTTGGTTTTGAAGTATCCACCGCATCTTCTCAGCCTTTGGTGATACTACCTGATGATCTGCTTGTGCTTCCTCTAAGCAAAACCGCAATTTTTCAGCTAACATCTGCACACCTGGTTCTCCCAACATACCTAAATGTGTACCAGGAACTTCATGAATTTCTACCCCTTGTTTAGCCATTGCACTCCAGCCTCTACAGGGTTTGAACTGACACCATCGCAAAACTTCTTTGGTGGTAAATAAAGTTACCTTGCCAGGGTAGGATTTGACTACATAATCTGCCATTGTTGCTTGTTTGATTGCTTCTATTAGTGCCATATTGTAAGGGTTGGCATCGTCAGTGAAAGAATGTTCGTTCCATAAGTCAAATTTGCTACTGTGTTTCCCTAATAACATGGATTTAAACCAATCCACTTTGGCGAGAACATAGTTTCTTCTATCTACAGATGGCAGACGTAATAGGGTGAGCCAGTAGACATACAATGTCCGCAAGAGGGAGGGATTATTGATATATAGACTGGGGCTATAGGTATCAAACATTGCCAGTAATTCGACGCGATCGCCTTGAGCAACTAACTGACGCGCCATTTCATAAGCAATTGTCCCCCCACTAGAGAAACCACCCAACAGATAAGGGCCATGAGGTTGAACGGTGCGAATTTCTTTGATGTAGTGAGCAGCCATATCCTCAACGCTGGTGTGGGGAGCTTGTTTGCCATCAAGTCCTTGTGCTTGTAAGCCATATACAGGTTGCTCTTTACCCAGGTGACGTACTAGAGTTTGATAGCCAATCACATTACCACCAAGGGCGTGAATCAAGAATAAAGGACGTTTCGCACTACTACCAGGCTGAATTGTCACCAGAGAAGACCAAGAAGTTTTTGTATTTGATTGGCTGAGAATGTTAGCTAATTGCTCTATGGTTGGTGATTGTAATAAGGTAGCGAGGGGGAGTTTTTGACCAAATGCCTTTTCAACTTGTGTAAATAATTTCACCGCCAGTAGGGAATTTCCCCCCAATTCAAAGAAATTATCTCTAATTCCAACTGATTGAATACCTAAAACCTCTGACCAAATTCGCGCTAACTCAATTTCTATGGTGTTTCTCGGCGCAATCAAGGCTTTTTCTAATTCTGGTCTTTGGTCGGGGACAGGCAGAGCGCGGCGGTCTACCTTACCATTGGGAGTCAGAGGAATTTTGGCGATCGCGACAAAGGCAGATGGAATCATATACTCTGGTAGTTTCTCTCGCAGAAACCGCCTTAATTCATTCATATTAGGTTTAGATTCATCATTTACCACCACATAAGCCACTAACCGCTTATTTCCTGGCTCATCCTCTCTGGCTATAACTACAGTTTCCTCTACAGATTCGTGTTGTGTGAGTACACTCTCAATTTCTCCCAACTCGATACGGAAACCGCGAATCTTAACTTGATGGTCAATTCGACCGAGGAATTCAATATTCCCATCGCTGAAATAACGGGCTAAATCCCCAGTTTTGTATAGTTTGGAATTGCCAAAGGGACTGGGAATAAATTTTTGGGCTGTAAGTTCTGGTTGATTTAAATAGCCAGAGGCTAAACATTCTCCACCAATATATAACTCTCCAGTCACACCAATAGGACAGGGATTGAGGTAATCATCGAGAATGTAATATTGAGCGTTTTGGATGGGTTTGCCATAGGGAATACTCTTCCAATGCGGCTCGACTTTGCCGATGGGATAATAATTAGACCAAACAGTTGCTTCCGTTGCTCCACCCAAACTAATCACCTCAACCCCTGGGAAGGTGGTTTTCAGTAAATCGGGTAGGGTGACTGGTATCCAATCACCACTCATAAATACTAACCGCAGTTGGGGATGACAATTAGTTGCTTGAACCTTGGGGAAAAAGCCAGCCAGTTGTTGTAGTGCAGGCGGCGCAGAATCCCAAAAGGTAATCGGCTCATGACAGAGAATGTGTAGTAAAGCTTCTGGATCTCGGACATCATGGCTAGATACAACCCGAATCGAACCACCTGCGGCTAATAGTCCAAAAATGTCATAAACTGACAGGTCAAAACATAAGGATGTGATAAATAGAACTCTGTCGTTAGCATTCACATTAAATGTTTTGTTCACCCACTCAATCAAGTTGATTACTGGTTGATGACGAACTACAACTCCTTTGGGTGTACCTGTAGAGCCAGAGGTAAAAATTACATAGGCGATGTCATCAGAACTTGCAGATGTTGGTAAATTTTCTGTGGGCAGTAAATCTAGATAGGAACGATGCCAAATAGAGGGTGTAGGGGTATGAGGGTGTAGGGGTGTAGGGGAAAATTTACTATGTGCAGATTTATCTAAACAGATTAAATGTTGCAGTGCGCTCAGTTCTAGATCATGAATACTAGGTAACAAGCAAGTTTGGGTGACTAGACAGTTAATTTGCAGAGAAGACAGCAATAATTGAATGCGTGCTTTAGGGAAACTGGGTTCTAGTGGAACATACGCGCCGCCAGCTTTCAAAATCCCTAGGACAGCCGGAATCATTTCTAGCGATCGCTCTAAATATACACCCACTAACACCCCTGGTTTGACACCCAGTTGCTTGAGGTGATGGGCTAACTGATTAGCTCTCCAGTTTAACTCTTTGTAGGTGAGTTGTTCTTGTCCACAGATGACAGCTATAGCGTCTGGTGTCTGCTCTACCTGCGCCTCAAACAGTTGATGAATACAAAGTTGTTCTGCAAAATCTGTTTGTGTATTATTCCACTCCATCAACATTTGCTGTCTTTCATCTGTCGTCAAGAGTGGTAATTCTCCTAAACACTGCCAAGGATTAGTCGCCATACTGGACAATAAAGTTTGAAGATGTCCCAGCATTCGACCAATTTTGGCATCATCAAACTTGTTTTGGTCGTATTTGAGTTTCAATAACAGTTCTGACTCTGCATAGCCAACCAATGTCAGGGGAAAGTTAGTTTGTTCTTCTTGTTTTATCTCCAGGTTTTGCCATCTATCACCTTGAGAACGTAAAACCGAATTCAATTCATAGTTTTCAAATACCAGAATGCTATCAAACAGAGGTGTACCGCCAGGAACATCACTCCATCTTTGAATATTAGTTAAGGGGGTGTGTTCATAGTCTCGTAACGCTACCCACTGCGATCGCAATTCTTTTAGCCAAGTCAAAAGCGGTTTTTCCCCTGACACCTTGACTCGCACTGGTAAAGTATTGATGAGCAATCCTACCATCGAATCTGCACCAGTTACAGAAGAATGACGACAGGCTCTTGTCGCCCCAAACACAACATCAGACTCGCCACTATAACGACTGAGCAATAAAGCCCAAGCACCTTGTACTAAAGTATTTAGCGTAATTTGATGTTGTTTTGCTAAAGACTGCAACATCACTGTAGTTTGTGCTGATAGTCGGATTGCTTGTTCGCCAAAACCCTTTTTCTCACCAGGGTTTGAGTCCACTAATAAAGGCGTGGGTGCAGTAAAACCTTTGAGCAAATCCCGCCAAAAACTTTCTGATTTAGACCAATCCTGCTGCTGTAACCATGCGATGTGGTCTTGATAAGGACGAGGTTGGGGTAGTTGTAAGTCTTTACCCTGACAGAAAGCATCGTAAAAGGTGAACACTTCTTTAATAATGATGGACAAAGAGCGACCATCTAACAAAACATGGTGAAAAGTCCAAACAAATTGGTAGACCGATTCTCTCAACTGAAATAATGCCAGACGCATCAATGGGGCGGTATTTAACTGAAACCCAAGAGTGCGATCGCTTTGTAGATAAACTTGCAATTTAGTGGATTGTTCTGTATCAGACAAGCCACACCAATCTTGCTGTTCTAAGGAAATTTTTACCTGCTGCTGCACACATTGTAGAGGTTCTTGTCCGGTTTCCCAATCAAAACTAGTTCTCAAAACTGCATGTCTTTCTACAACTTTCTGCCATGCTTTTTGAAATGCCAAAACATCAATTTTTTCATGTATTAAACAGATTATCTGCTCAATATCCACTCCTGAGTTTTGAGCAACTAGACTGTTGAAAAGCATTCCTTGTTGTATAGATGAAAGCTGGTATGATTTGTTTACAGTTACTACTTTCATTTTGTTTATCTAACTAGTTTCTAGGGAACAAAGATTTTTAAAGTGTCATTCTCAAATTGAGAATCAGATGATTTAAATCCTCTGCTTTCTCTACCAATTAATGAATGATTACCATAAGATATCTAGATGCCTCCTAAATACAACAGACCCAATGTTTATGAGCTACAGCAACTGATTGAAAAAAGTAATTAGTAATGAGTCAGAAATTTACTTATTACTCACTGCTTATTACTCATTACTTAATACGCATGGTGTACCTCACTTACTTCAACAGTACTGTCAATACCCTAAGCAAAGGCTGATAACTTATGCAAATCAGAAATTGGTAAATTCAATAACTTTCACTAGAATTTACTAAGTAGTATTTTCTGATCTGTCTAAAAATAATGAAGAATAATCAAAATCTTAAGAAGAAAATATAAAGATAAAATTAATCTTACGTAATTTTGAATAATAAGGTTGATATTTTTGACCGTTGATTGGTCGCCAATATGGTATTAATACGAGATACGGATACCGTTGGCGAAATATTGCCTAACATAAAAACGCCGTATTCACGGCGTACACACAATTACTATTTACAAGGGTTTCAGACTTGATATACCCTTTAAATTGTCATTACGAGCGTAGCGATAGAGGAGCTTAGTAAGGGGCTTCCAATTAAAAAAATATACTATCATTGTGTAGGCAGGGGGCAGGGGAAAAAGAAAAATACCCTCGCTCGAAAATTGGATAATTTATTTTCTGCAAGCCCCTAATTACATAATTGTTATTGCAATTGCTACTGTTCGAGAAGGCTTTCACCTTTTCTAGACGATATAGGACTCATAATTTTTTGATTTGGAAAAAAATCAGTACAACCAGATCAGGCTTCTTTCCTACTCCCTACTCCCCATTCCCTACTCCCTGCCTATCATGCTTGCGCTGCGCTTCGCTGATAAACTACAACTGTCTGGTCGTCATACTGCGCTAGTATATGACGACCAGTTTGAGGCCAGCAAGAGATTTGATTGAGATAAGATTCTGTCACCAACCTCATACAGTTTTCACCTAATTTCTATGCCAAGAAACTTTCGGCAAAATTTGTTTTTTATCGACTCGTTGTTGATACTTAACTGCAAAGTTTAACAGTGAATCAAGTAACGAGTCTGAGAGGTAGTGAGGTTGTAAGCCGAGGTCAAGCAGTTTGGTATTTTTGGCGTTGAAATAATGTTCTTCTTTTTCAACTCTGGGGTTATCTATGTTGTTGATATCAACATTTAATCCCAAGGCGTTACCTGCTTTTTTGACCATTAATGCCAAGTCACCCACACTAAATAGTTCGGTAAATTGGTTGAATACGCGGAATTCTCCAGGTTCAGCAGGATTAGCGATCGCTAATTCCATACAGCGCACTGTATCCCGAATATCTAAGAATCCGCGAGTTTGCCCACCTTTACCATACACCGTTAAAGGATGACCAATGGCAGCTTGAATACAGAAGCGGTTTAATGCTGTCCCAAATACACCATCGTAATCTAGGCGATTAATCAACAGTTCGTCCATTCCCGTTTCTTCGGTTAAGACACCATAAACCACGCCTTGATTTAAGTCGGTGGCACGCAATCCCCAAATCCGACAAGCAAAGTGAATATTATGACTATCATGCACTTTGCTGAGGTGATACATTGAACCAGGTTGCTTGGGATACGGTAAGGTATCTTTGCGCCCATTATGTTCAATGGTGATATACCCTTCTTCAATATCGATGTTAGGTGTACCATATTCACCCATTGTTCCCAACTTGACTAAGTGGCAGTCGGGGAAGTCTTCGCGCATGGCATACAGCAAGTTGAGTGTGCCAACTACGTTGTTGACTTGGGTGAGAACTGCGTGTTCGCGGTCAATCATGGAGAATGGCGCGGAACGCTGTTCGCCAAAATGCACGATCGCATTTGGTTCAAATTGATGTAAAGTTTTTTGCAGAAATTCGTAATTAGTGATATCGCCTACGAATAGGTCGATAGATTTGCCGGTCAAATCTTGCCAGCGCTGGATACGTTGCTGAATCGGTGCGATCGGAGTCAGAGTTGCGATCCCAAGTTCGTTATCCCAGTGCCGACGCACCAAACTATCTAAAATTCCAACTTCGTAACCTCGATTGGAGAGGTAAAGTGCGGTTGCCCAACCGCAATACCCATCGCCACCAATAACCAGGACTTTCATTTTCACCAGTTTTTACTCGCTGATAGCTAAATCTATCAGGTTTCTGTACCCCCTCAACCATCAAAAGTAGTGATTAGTGATGAGTTATTAGTCATTAGTCATTGGTCATCTGTCAAAAGACATAAGCTGAAAGCATTAAATTCCATACTTCACTCTTTTTATCCTTCTTCCCCTATTCCCGACTCCCGACTCCCGACTCCCTATAAATGCGATATTGCTGGGCTATGTAATAAAACAACGGGTAATAGTTGGAAAACTCTTGGCTGGGGCTTTTTCCCTGCCAGTAATAGGTAACTTTACCTTGAGTTAAGGTCAATTTCATCGAACCTTCTTGCTGACCAACTTCTACTAACAAAACCCCAGATACTCCTTGTGTAGTCTGAAAGTTAGGCGGGATGGCATTTTTGGGTTCTGGTGAGAGATTGCTTGCCCAGCCTCTAATTTCCACATTTTGACTGCGTGGTGAAACTAAGACAACACCATCATCGTTGTCGGGAGTTGCTAACACAGTCCAATTGCGGGGATAGGGAAATTCAAAGTCATAACGGGAATTTTTATAAGTCTGCCATTGAGTGTCAGCAACCCTAAAAGGTTGGCTGCATCCTGATAACAGCAACGATAAAGCGATCGCATTCGCCACAGCTTGCCAATTTGTATAAAAACTTTTATATTTACTACCAGTTTTCACTGAAAAAATAAACATAATAATATATTTTCTTCCATATCACTGAGTTTATACAAGTCTTGCAATTATTTAGTTTTATCGAGATTATTCCAGCTTTTATCTAATATTTGACTGCTATTTAAGCTAATTTTAGCTTTGTTCTAAATATAACTTAGCTTACCTTAACAGGCATAAAACAATGTAAATAAATGTAACGAAATTGCCGTCAAAACGTTTTACCAGCTTGACAAGCAATCAAGGAGCCGATAACGTGATATACATACCCGGGTAAGACCGCCAAAGAGTTATATGCAAACGCAAACTAAGCAAAAGGTTACTTTTTATATATCGCCAGAACTGCACAAAAGGTTGAAGATCCGTTCAGCAATTGATTCTGAGCCAATGTCGGAGCTTGCCGAACGCGCCCTCTACTTCTACTTGGCGAATTCAGAATTAGTAGAAGAATTAGAAGCTTCTGCTTACGGGAGAACTCACAGAGTTTATTCCTGTCCGACTTGCGAAAGTTCACTTGCGTTACGTGATGGGGAATTAGTTGCTTTAGGTCATCAGCCTGGATTGATTGGTCAAGAGCCTATATCCATTGATGAAATCGAAGAAGTGCCAACCCATCCCAAGAGTGAAGAAGAGTTAGTCCCTTGCTAGATAAGAATTATGAGTAATTGATTCATAATTCAGTCATCGTTACAATTCTGTTCTTTACAGTATTAGGTCTCAAGTAGGTCGATTGTATGAAAGAAGAGCTCAACATCTTAATTCAAGCTCAATACCCTCTAATCTACCTTGTGACCTCCGAGGAAGAGCGAGCAGAGCAATCAATTTCCACAATCGCTCAAGTGTTAAAGCCCCAACGCCGAGTTTATGTATGGACAGTAACTCATGGCATAGTGGAATATGGTCAACCCCGGAATGTAAGCCAACACAACACAGTTTCCCCAGAGGCGGCAATTGATTGGATAATTCGGCAAAAAGAGCCTGGTATATTTATTCTTAAAGATTTACACCCATTTATTGATGCACCTGCAACAACACGATCGTTGCGAGATGCGATCGCTAGTTTTAAAGGGCAACAAAAAAATATTATTTTAATGTCGCCGATGCACCAAGTCCCCATAGAATTGGAGAAGGAAGTAGTAGTATTAGACTTCCAGCTTCCAGATATGGCGGAGTTGAATAAAGTTTTAACTTCCCATTTAGATCACCATCGTGGGCGACGGTTGACAACAGAAGCACGCGAAAAACTGCTCAGAGCCGCTTTAGGTTTAACCAAAGATGAATCTGAAAAAGTATATCGCAAAGCCCAAGTCACCACCGGACGACTAACCGAAGAAGAAGTTGATATAGTTTTATCAGAGAAAAAGCAACTAATCCGGCGCAATGGCATCTTAGAATATATCGAAGAAGATGAAACCATTGATGGTGTAGGTGGCTTAGAAGAATTAAAGAAATGGCTGAAGCAACGCTCGAATGCTTTTACCGAAAGAGCAAGAGAGTATGGTTTACCCCAACCCAAAGGAATGCTAATTTTAGGTGTACCCGGTTGCGGTAAGTCATTGATAGCCAAAACAACATCCCGGCTTTGGGGTTTACCGTTGTTACGCTTGGATATGGGGCGTGTGTATGACGGCTCAATGGTGGGACGAAGTGAGGCAAATCTGCGTAACGCCCTCAAAACAGCAGAATCTATCTCTCCAGCGATTCTGTTTATTGACGAGTTAGACAAATCCTTTGCTGGTAGTGCTGGTTCTGGTGACTCTGATGGTGGCACATCAAGCAGGATATTTGGGTCTTTCCTCACATGGATGCAAGAGAAAAAATCTCCAGTGTTTGTCATGGCTACCGCCAACCGAGTCGAACGCTTACCTGGAGAATTCTTGAGGAAAGGTCGATTTGATGAGATTTTCTTTGTGGATCTGCCTACACCAGAAGAACGGCGTGATATCTTCAATATTCACCTAAGCAAGCGCCGTCGTGAAGACATCTCCCGCTTTGATTTAGAGCAACTAGCCAAGATGTCGGATGGCTTTTCTGGGGCAGAAATTGAACAAGCGATTATTGCGGCAATGTATGAAGCCTTTGCCCAAGACCGTGAGTTCACCCAACTAGATATTATTGCGGCACTGAAAGCAACCTTGCCACTGTCTCGCACGATGCAAGAACAGGTAACAGCCCTCAGAGACTGGGCTAGACAGCGAGCAAGACCAGCCGCATCCTCCGTTGCTGAATATCAGCGAATGGAGTTCTAAAAGCTTTCCCTGCTAACCCAGGGGAAAGGCTAGTTGAATAAACTAGCAGTTGAGAGAAAAAGCCGCGTCTTGTTCAGTGCGGCTTGCCGATGATAAACCGTTGTTCTTTTCTCAATCTTCTCATTGGAGGAAACCCAAATGTCTCACTTTAGCACTCTTCGCACCAAAATCACCGATGCAGAAATCCTCAAAGCTTCTTTACGCGACTTGGGTATTACCGTAAAGACAGAAGCTGATGTACGCGGTTATAACGGTCAGCGTGTACGTTCCGACATCGTTGCTGTTTTGGAAGGCGAATATGATCTAGGTTGGTCTCGCAATAGCGATGGTTCCTTCGACCTCATCGCTGACCTGTGGGGCGTTGCTAAAAAGCACAACCAAACCGAGTTAATCAACTCTATTAATCAAAAATATGCAGTCAACAAAACTTTGGCTGAAGTAAAACAGCGCGGTTTGCAAAACGCTAACGTTAAGTTGGTATTGCAATAGTAATTTCTCTGCGCGTTCCCAAAGCTGCACGGGTTAACCATATAGCGGTTAGCCCGCTTTTTTTATGTTTATGTTTTAATCTTTTTGCTGAGAAAATTTGTAACTACCCCACAAGGATAAAGCGATCGCCACTACTAATAAAATCGGTATACTGTACCAAGGAAACTCGGATAAAGGTGAGTAAACAACTGCCCGTAAACCAGTGCTGGCGTAAGTTAAAGGTAATAGGTAAACTACACATTTCAATGCGACTGGTAAGGTGCTGGGGTCAAAAAAGGTTGCACCGAGGAAAGACATTGGTACAATTACGAAGTTGTTATATAGTCCCACAGATTCGAGCGATCGCACACTTAACCCAACAATTACCCCCAACCCTGCAAATACAGCACAATTCAACACTAGCAACAACAAAAATAACGGATTTAGAAAATTCCAATTTCCGGTAAACAGTAGTGCTACTAAAATTACCGAACCCGATGTCATCAAACCCCGCAAAATTCCCGCCAGCATTTTACCAATATGCAGAGCTAAAGGATTTATGGGAACCAGTAACATCTCTTCAAAGGTTTTGCTAAATAGCCTTTCGCCGCAAATGGAAAATGTCGTACCACCAAAACTAATCGTCATTGATGATAAAGCTACCATCCCCGGCAGAATAAATTCTAAATAATTATCATAATTCCCCGTCACACTTGAGCCTGGCCTAATTGAGCTACCCAATCCTAAACCAAAAGCCAAAATATATATTAGTGGTGAGATTAAACCAGTTGCGGCAACTTGAGTGATTCTGGCTCGCAATTTTAACCACTCTCCCCAAAAAATTGTCAGACTATCCGCCACTAGAAGTTGAAATTGTGTAGTTTTAACTTGTTTTCCCCAGAGAAATACTTTTTGAGTTGTCACTTGCTTGCAGTCACTGATCAAAGTTTTTGTAATAATACTTTACACTTTTCAGTGATGCAATTAATACTTAGCATCAAAAATGCTTATTTTACAATTTATACCAATTTAAGAAAAAAATGCTACAGATAGAAATTAGGAAAGTCTTACTGGAGCTAGATTTCTTAATTCCGTTAGCGCAGCGTTAGCGAGCCTGCGATAGCGAAGCGTTAGCGAGGAACGAGCGTCGCGTCATTGCGAATTGGTATAACTTGAGGTAATTAACTAGGCAAATTTCGTAACCAAAAGCGCACTGGCATTTTATCAGCCGGATGAATTAACAGATTTTGCTGTAATTCTTCTACAGAAGAACGACCGTTGACTAATTCCCAATCGAAGTAGCGGAGTAACAATGCTAACATCATCGTTCCTTCCAGCATTGATAGATGCTCACCCAAGCAACGATGCAGCCCTGAACCAAAATTTATCATAGGTAGAGAACTAGTTTCTTTACTGGTGTCTAACCAACGTTCTGGCAGAAATTCTTCTGGATGAGGATAAAATTCTGGATCTCTGCCAGCAGCTAATATTGACCAAGATATTCTAGTACCGCGCGGAATTACTTGACCTTCAATGACGGTATCCCGATGAGCTTCTAATGATGTTGAGCCAGAGGCGATAGTATAAAGACGCAAAGTTTCTTTGAGAATGGCGCGAATATAAGTTAATTCTTTGAAGGTTTCTAAATTAACACCACCAAATTTTTGCCAAACTTGATCAACTAAGTCTCGTGCTTGCTGAAACACCTGGGGATTTAAACTTAACTCAGCGACTGCAAAAGATAAAGTATGGGCTGTTGTATCTGTTCCAGCTATTAAAAATTCTACCGATTCTGCTATTAATGTTTCACGATTATATTTCGGTTCTTTGGCGGCGATTTTGACTAACATTGATTCCCGAAACAAAGGACTGACATTTAGTAAATCTGTTTGGTTTGCTTCTCGCATCTGCAAAGCTAAGTCTACACGGGGAGTGAGAAATTCCTCTAAATATCGTCTTGCGTTCCAATAATCACGGGAATTTTGAGTTGGCAAATATTTCATCCAGATTTTCTCGCCTGTTGCTTGTCTCACGAAGCGATAGCCGACCACAGACATCGCGTCGTATACTTTGGCAACGTCGAGGGGTAGTCCTTCTTGACTCGTACTGTTTCTATCTACAGGAATGCCCAGTACTAGACAAGAAATCACTCTCATTGTGAGTTCGACAAATAAAGGATCTACTTGGATTTCTTTTGGTGGTGCGGCTTCTTTAATTGTTGTAATTACTTGTTCACAAGCTTGGCTGATAATTTCTACATATTTCGAGAGATTACTAGAACTGAATTCTGGGTTCCAAGCTTTGCGTCGCCATTGCCACTCAGCCCCAGTTTCACCAATCATAATGGGGCTTGTAATATCATTCCAAGCTTGGCGCGATCGCGTCGACCTAATTAAGCTACCATCTTTCATCCCATTGATAATGGTATCTTCAATAACTTTCGGTTTACTTAATATAACAACAGGGTTACTACCATTCCACACCACATACATGGGGCCTAGCTGTTGACTCCAAACAAAAAATTGCCAAAATAATTTCTTTTGTTTGACTGCTGCTAACACTTGGGGAATATTTGCTAACAACCAATGTTTAGGCGGTGAAGGAAGTGATTCTAGCGGTTTATATGTGTTTTTTTGTTTCCATCTGCGCCACCCCATTGTTCCCAACACACTAGTAAAACCCAGTGCTGTAGCGAGATAGGGAAAAGTTTCAGAATAAGCAGTCTGGGCAATAATATCTAGAAACATGAGTCCGCCTTTGTCTACCAAAAAATTCACTTTAGCCACCTTCCTCAGATTTTAAAATTCCTTCTTTTAGTTTAGGGGTTCAGCATTAGGTGTTCATGGTGAGGACTTACGTACCAGAATTGTGGAGATGAGGTGTGGGAGGTGTGGAAGGAGTGGGAGGATGGTGAAGAAATCTTTCCCTCCTCTCTCCCCACACTTCCCACACTTCCCACACTCCCCACCCATGCGTAAGAAATCCGGGATACATCCTTACACCCTACTCTAAAACCTGAGTTTTTCGTTTTTTTGCGTAATACCAAATTAAAAAATGATTGCGACAAATGGATGGCTCAAAAGCTTACCAATCAACCCTTACCCAATCCAAAATCTAAAATCTAAAATCCAAAATGGTATAAGTTCTAGCAGACTTATACAGGTTGTAATTTTTCCTGCACAAGAGTTGCCCACTAGCCTAAACTGTAATTTATGGCATCTACTATTCAAGCTTTACCAACCGAAGTCGTATATCTCATTACAGCTGGTGAGGTGATAGACTCCTTGGCATCTGCTGTGAGGGAATTGGTGGAAAATTCTCTAGATGCAGGTGCAACGAGGATTGTGGTTTATTTATGGCCGCAACAATGGCGCATCCGTGTGGCTGACAATGGCTGTGGGATGAACCTGGAAGATTTGCAACAAGCTGCCACAGCCCATAGTACGAGTAAAATTCGCTCTAGCGATGATTTATGGAAAATTCACAGCTTGGGATTTCGGGGTGAAGCGTTGCACAGCTTGACGACTTTGGCAGAGTTAGAAATTTTGAGTCGTCCTGCTGATGGTAATTTGGGGTGGCGAGTTGTTTATGGTGATGATGGCAAAGCACAAACAGTAGAAGCAACAGCGATCGCACCTGGTACAGTAGTTACAGTCTCTCATCTTTTTGGTAATTGCCCATCTCGCCGCCAAGGTTTACCCAGTGCAGCACAGCAAATCAAAGCTGTGCAAGCCACAATTCATCAAATCGCTTTGTGTCATCCGCAAGTAACATGGCAACTGTGGCACAATGACCGCATCTGGTTCACCATTTCTCCCGCCACTACCACCGGACAACTACTGCCGCAAATTCTACCCCAAGTCCGCCAAGGTGATTTACAAGAACTAAAACTCGAAATTCCTCCCAACTCCTCACTCCCCACTCCCCACTCCCAACTCTCCCTAGTAGTCGGACTACCAGACAGGTGTCATCGCCATCGCCCAGACTGGGTAAGAATCGCTGTTAATGGCAGAATGGTAAAATCGCCAGAACTTGAGCAGACAATTTTATCAGCGTTTCATCGTACTTTACCACGCGATCGCTATCCTATTTGTTTATTACATCTAGAAATTTCTCCCGACCAAATTAACTGGAATCGCAACCCAGCCAAAACAGAAATCTATTTGAATGAATTAAACTATTGGCAAGAGCAAATCACCCAAGCAATTGACCAAGCACTCCGCATTGATGATGCGAACTTTAAAGAAGCTGTCCAAACAACTAGAGTCAGCAAATTAATTAAAGCCGCAGAAGAAAAAGGCGGTTATCAATTTAATCCCAGCAAAACCGAAAACACTCAGCACTCACGCTTCGACTCCGCTCAGTGTACAGCCCTCGGCACTCAGCACTTAAAAGCAGTAGCCCAGGTAAGCAACACTTACATTGTGGCTGAACATCCTGGTGGTATGTGGCTAGTAGAACAACATATTGCCCACGAGCGAGTTTTGTATGAACAAATTTGTGATAATTGGCAACTTGTTCCTGTGGAACCCCCAATTATTCTTTATCAATTGTCACCCGCGCAAGTTTCACAACTGCAACGCATTGGTTTAGATATAGAAACCTTTGGCGAACAACTTTGGGCAGTTCGGAATATACCCGCCCTTTTGCAACAACGAGAAGACTGTGCAGCAGCCATTTTAGAACTTAGTTGGGGCGGAGACTTACAAGCGGCTCAAGTTGCAGTTGCTTGTCGTACCGCTATTCGTAACGGTACACCACTGAGTCTACCAGAAATGCAAACATTGTTAGACCAATGGCAACGCACCCGTAACCCCCGCACCTGTCCCCACGGTAGACCTATCTATTTATCCCTAGAAGAATCAGCCTTAGCCCGATTTTTCCGCAGACATTGGGTAATTGGGAAAAGCCACGGAATTTAAGAATTAGGGGTGTAAGGGTTTTAGATTTTTATCGACCGAAAGTGATCAAAGTGAGCTAATATGTCATTTGCTTGATTTTTAAGTAATTTAAGTATTATTTATAACAAAAACTTTTATGGCGATCGCTCATTCATATTCATAATTTAAGTACAAATTGGTATTTTTAATCAGATTTTAAAAAACATGATATTCCTCGTCAATTTGCGGCTGACATACTGCGAATAATTACGATATATTACCTATTTTTTTATGACAATTTCCCAGTTAATTTGAACTGGATATGAGTTCTTAAATAATAGTTTACTGAAAAATTTATATAAGTAGCGTTATTCTCTACTTATTTGTGGGAACTCTGGAAATAGCTGAATTTTACGGTTTGCACAGACTTAAATGTGCATTGATTTATCCAACTGTTATCGAGGCAATAATATTTTGATTTAAGTTTTTTCTGCCTTTACTTTACGAATGAAGTAAATACATTTTTAATTAATTGGGAGGATGAAATGTTAAAGGTGATTCTTGGTCATAGTGATGACCCCGATACTCAAGAGGCGACGCAAGAGGTAATAGATAGATGTGTGAGTCAATTACGTAATTTACCGGAACTGCCAATTAAGGCTGGTATTATATTTGCAGCGATAGACTTTGACCATGCACTGATTCTCAAAGAAATTCGGCAAGTATTTCCAGATATTGACTTGATTGGTTGTACTACAGATGGTGAAATATCTTCAATATTAGGGTTTCAGCAAGATTCTTTGACGCTGATGTTGTTCTGTTCTGACACTGTAGATATTCATGCAGGGGTAGGGTACAAAGCCAAAGAAAATCCCTTGGCGGCGGCGCAGCAAGCTGTACAACAGGCTACGCAGAAATGTGGAACCCCAGCAAAATTATGTGTCACCTTACCTGCGAGTTATTTAGCAGATGGTTCCACTACCAATGGCGAGTTAATTTTGGCAGGGTTGAAATCAGCTTTAGGTTCTGAAGTACCAATTTTAGGCGGTGCAGCAGGAGATCAATTTAGGTTTAAAACCGCTTATCAATTTTTTGGGAATGAAGTTTTTACCGATGCACTGCCAATTCTGATTTTTTCTGGAGATATCTTGTTTTCTTATGGGACTGGCTGCGGTTGGACACCCATTGGACGCAAGAGTCTTGTGACAAAATCTCACGGAACGGTGGTTGAGGAAATTGATGGAGTCTCAGCACTGACATTTTATCAGCGATATTTGGGCGATCGCCAACCAACAGCAGAAAATCCTTTAGCAGTATACGAAGGAAATAGCGATCGCTACTATATGCGAGTTCCCAATACTTGCACATCAACTAGTAGCATTAATTTTTTAGGCAGTGTACCAGAAAAAGCCACAGTTCAGATGACCGACTTTAACCGCGATGATGTTCTTCACGCTGTCAAAACATCACTGCAAACAGCCTTAGAAAATTATCCTGGTACAGAACCAGATGCTATATTACTATTTTCTTGTTGCTGTCGGCGTTGGTTATTAGGCACAAGAGCCAAAGAAGAGTATCAAATTATCAAAACAGAACTTGGTAAAGAAATTCCGATTTGTGGGTTCTATACTTATGGTGAATTTGCTCCCATACAACCACAAGGTTCTACATATTATCATCAAGAGACATTTGTGACTTTGCTATTAGGCACAAAATAAAGGGTTATGCAAGATATAGATTACGATGGCAGACTCAAAGAATTAGAAAAAACTGTGCGTGTTTTGCAAAGAAAATTAGATCGTTCTGAAGCAGACCGCCAACAATTAGAAAATGCTAGTGAAGTTAGAGAAGCTGTTCTCAAAAATGTGATTCGAGAATTGGAAGCATCACAAATTGCCTTAGAAAATCGCGGTCAAGAATTAGAAACCATTTTGGGGAATCTCAAAGCTTTACAAATCAAACTAGTAGAATCTGAAAAAATGTCGGCTATAGGAGTTTTGGTAGCGGGAATTGCCCACGAAATTAATAATCCCGTGAGTTTTATTTACGGCAACTTAAATTATGCTCATAAATACTTTCAAGATGTCCTAGATTTATTGGAAATTTACCAAAAACATTATCCCAACCCCGCAATTGATATCCAGCAAAAAATCAAAGCCATTGAACTTGAGTTTATCCAAGAAGATGCACACAAGCTATTTCAATCAATGATGTGTGGTGCAGAGCGTATTTGCGAAATCGTCAAATCACTACGGACATTTTCTCGCCTGGATGAAGCCGAGTTTAAAACTGTTAATATTCATGATGGGATTGATAGTACTTTAGTAATTTTAAATAATCGGTTTAAGGCATCATCTAATAAGTTAAGCGACATTCAAATTATCCGTAATTATGAAAAGTTACCATTAGTTGAATGTTATGCAGGGCAACTTAATCAAGTATTCATGAATATCTTAGCTAATGCGACCGATGCTTTAGAAGAAGCAGTCATAAAAAAAAGATGCACTCAAGAGAATTTCCATCCCACAATTGAGATTGAAACTAAAGTTATCAATCATGATTGGGTAGAAATTAGTATTGCTGATAATGGGTTAGGAATTGCCGAGACGGTGCAAACAAAATTATTCGATCCCTTTTTTACCACTAAAGATATTGGTAAAGGTACAGGCTTGGGTTTATCTATTAGCTATAAAATTATTGTGGAATTGCATCGAGGTCAATTGGAATGTCATTCAACACCGGGAACAGGAGCAAAATTTATTATTCAAATTCCGATTCGACAATCTCAAAATTCAGCCTTAAATAACTGAATGTTTCAATTCTGGACTCGAATAAGTGTCACACCACTAATGGCTGCATATACTGGTGAATAGGCTGCAAAAAAAACTGGAACACCAAAAATTCCACCTGCACCTCTTACCCACAAAATGATAATTACCGCAGCGATAAAAAATACCAAAATATTCATAACTATCCACAATACTGCTTGTGGAGGTTTAAATCTGAGTGCTAAAGCTTGGAGGATTCCTATTACCAAAGCCGCTATGAGTACGCCAGTAACAGAACTAGCGATCGCTCCTCTATTATCCCAAAGAGTTGTTTCTAAAAATGTCCCATCAGGTTGACCAACTGGCCCGGCAACATGAGTATACGTCAAAATAGACATAGTGAAGGCAATTCCAGCCCAGCCAAAAGCACTGGCAAATATCCACCACAGCCTCTGGGTAAACCATCTCTGCAAAACAAACCATTGAGATATACCAATTATTACACCAGCCACCACTGCCGCCGCGATCGCACTACCATATAGTAGATAACCAATAGCTCCTTGACCTTGCGCTCCTGGTAAAGGCAAGAAAGCTAACAATATACCCACTACAGGAATAGCTATAAATCCTACGCCAGTGCCAACAACTCCACCAACAATAAAGCCGATTACTGTTAACAGCATCCAGCGTCCCCAGACTCCTACACTAAAAGAATTTTGGTCACTCATGGTTTAACTCCAGTTTTTAATTACAAGCCATTGCCAATTACTATAAAAACTGACCCATGATAAGCGAGATTTGAGCTAAAGCAAGTGTTTTCTGATATCTGCTGGTATGAGTCTCAATTTCAGACAGCGATAGTCATAGTGATTATTTTACTGTGATTGAATTCTGAACTCGAATAAGTGTCACACCACTAACGGCTGCATAAATGGGTGAATAAGCTACAAGAAAAACTGGAAGACTATAAATGCCAGCTAAATTCCGTACCGCAAAAATTATAATTATCGCAGCGATTAAAAACACCACAATATTCATAACTATCCACAATGCTGCTTGTGGAGGTGTAAATCTGAGTGCTAAAGATTGGAGAATTCCCATTACCAACGCCGCTATCATTAAGCCAGTAACAGAACTAGCGATCGCTCCTCTATTATCCCAAAGAGAAAGAGTTTGAGGAACTCCCCAGGTAGTAGACATCACAAAAGCAATAGTGAAGGCAATTCCCAGCCAGCTAACAGCACTGGCAAGTATCCACCAAAGACAATTGGTAAACCATCTCTGCAAAACCAACCATTGAAATATCCCAATCACTACACCAGCCACCACCGCCGCCGCAACCATACCACCATACGCTACATACGGTAAAGCTGAGGAAGGTAACAACACACTCACTATACTAATAGCTAACAATCCTACGCCAGTGCCAAAAAATCCACCAAGAGTAAAGCCGATTACTGTTAACAGCATCCAGCGTCCCCACACTCCTACACTCAAAGAATTTTGGTCACTCACGGGGTTTAACTCCAATTTTTATAGGACTTACGCAGTAAGACGAAATATCAAGGGTTTAAGGGTGTAGGGGTGTGATGCAGTCTCCATAAGTTTGCCAAAAACTCTACGCAATTTAACTGAATATTTTAACAGTCTACAATCGAGGAATAGAGAGCTTATATCCTAAAAAATCCTAAAGATATTCTGTGAAAATACAGTCGCATTCAGGAAGATTGAAAAAAGAGAGAATAGGAGTAGTCAGAAATAATCAAAACGCGGGATTTTATCTTCACCCCACATTAACAATAGACGCAAAAAGTGGATTACATTTAGGAATAAGTACAGTAAAATGATGGACTAGAGAACCAGACTACTTTGATAAGAACCAAAGAGAATACCAAAAATTAGAGATAGAAGAGAAAAAGTCATATAAAGGGATTGAGTTGGTAGAGAAAACAAAATATGCGTTTACTCTGTCTAATTTGAAAAGGATAACTGCTGAAAATCACAGCTAAAAACTTTTCAAATTAACCCCTTACACCCAGTTCCAATAGACATTGTATACAAACCTAATAAAACTCAACAGGTGAAGCAAGATGACTAACAATCAAAATCAACCCCAGGATTATGATGCTGTATTAGGAGGACAATCACCACCGCCTATAGATGGGGTTGTGCTGGGAGGAATTGAGGGAATTAAGCGTTGTTTATCAAATCCTGTGGTTAATGTGCGAATAGCAGCACTTAGCGAAGCCTTGAAATATGGTGACGCTGGTTTAGATGTTTTAATTCAAGGTTTGCAAGATGAATCAAGATTAGTAGAACGTTTTGCTTATCGACTATTAAAGCCAAGAACAGAATCACAAGTTAAACAAGCTTTGCAAACATATAAACCTTGGAAATTAGAAGAAAGATTTGATGGGTATCAAGGGTATAAAGGAAATAACGCTACTCAATTTGCTAATCGGCAAGTTGTAGAACTTGATGCAAATGTAAGTATTTCTGAACCTACAAAAAAAGCCTATGCCCTGAGATGCGAGCATTATGAATATGATAATAATTTACCTAGTAAAATAAGTAAACTTCAGCAACAACATAACGTCCACCAATTAGAAGCTTTAGTTTTAGGTTTATGGGCAGAAGCATCTGAAAATGTAGATTCAAGTAACGTTATAGCAGCTTTAGTTAATGCAAGAGAATATTTAAAAAATCTCAAAGCTGTTTTTATTGGTGATATTGTTTCTGATGAATTCGAGATTTCTTGGATTAGACAAAGTGATATTAGCCCTGTTTTGCAAGCATATCCTCAACTCGAAGTTTTACAAGTTCGTGGCGGTGACGGTTTACAATTTAGCCCACCAATAAAACATAATCACCTCAAAGCATTAATTGTTGAAACTGGGGGATTAAGTCGGGATACCGTCGCACAGATTTGTAATTTAAATCTGCCAGCATTAGAACATCTAGAATTATGGTTTGGCTGTGAAGATTATGGCGGAAACTGTTGGGTTGAAGATGTACACCCAATTATTTTTGCAGATAAGTTTCCTAAATTAACTTATTTAGGATTATGTAATAGTCAATTTAGCGATGAAATAGCCAGTGCGATTGTAACTTCCCCAATTCTTAACTCTATCAGCGTCCTTGACCTTTCACTAGGAACTTTGAGTGATGCAGGTGCGGAAGAGTTACTGAATTGTGAGGCGATTAATTATCTAGATATTCTCAATGTGTCAGAAAACTTTTTATCTGAGAAAATGATTGAGAAATTATCAAGTTTGGATGTGCGTGTCATAGCAAATGATCAGAAAGAAGAAGAGGATGATAGCTATATTCACAGCCGCTATTGTTCTGTTGCTGAGTAGCTTATAGGTAAAGTTCTCTTTATAAGTTTAGCGATCGCTATTACTCAGTCTGGGAATAATCAAATTCAAAATTACCATTTGTCAAGATATAAAACTAATGAACAATAATCCAAATCAACCCAGAGAGTATGACGCAGTGCTTGGTAGAGAAGCACCACCTCCTGTTAGTGGTGTGGTTTTAGGAGGAATTGAAGGAGTTAAAAATCGGTTAGGAAGTTCCGTTGTGGAGGTGCAAGTTGCAGCACTTTCTGAAGCTTTGAATTATGGGGATGAGGGTTTAGATTTAGTAATTGAAGCGTTACAAAACTCTGTAAATGAGGCAAAGCATTTTGCAGCACGGTTATTGAAACAAAAGGGAGGGGAGAAAGGGAAACAGGCTTTGTTACATTATGATCCTTACCTTGCTTTTACCACTATGACCAACTGGTTAGTTCAAGATTTTAATTCAGATGTAGGTATTTTAAATACTGAAATTACAGCTTATTCTTTAAATTTACAGTTAGATTGGCAGGCGTTGTATGCGAAGGTTAGAGCAATAGTAAAATCCGCATCTGGATTGTCTTTTTATGAAGAACAATTGCGTTTCAGGACAGAAACACATCGTCTTGACAGAGAAGACACAATCAAAAAACTTCAAATATTTCTAAATACTCCCCAGAGTCATCAAATTCAAGCTTTACACTGTTACTATCCTAGTCACTGTTTTCTAGATGTTTTTGTTGAAGCCAAGAGCCAACTTAGCAACCTTAAAGCATTATTTTGGGGAGACCCTAGAGATGACTCTTATAAAGATATCTCCAAGCATAAATTAACTAGGAATATGAGCCTTATTCTAGAAGCTTATCCCAACTTGGAGGTTCTTCAAATACGTGGTAGAGCTAACGGAGATAGCTACGATCCTTTTTTAGGTTCGTGCTTGTCATTTACTCCAACGGAACATCTTCATCTTAAAACGCTGATTATTGAAACTAAGGTTTTACCAGAATCAACACTTAATGAGATTGTTAATCTTAGGTTACCAAATCTGGAATATCTAGAACTGTGGATAGGAAGGGCGGGATTTGATGCAGTTAACTTAATCCCAAAAATTTCTGAAAAGTTTCCGAAACTTAAATATTTAGGTATACGCAGTTGTGAAGATGCTGATGAAGTAGCCAAAGCATTAGTGAGTTCTCCTTTAATAGAACGTCTGATAATTCTCGACCTTTCTATGGGAGAGATGACAAATCAAGGAGTGGAATATTTTTTAAATTGTCCCGCAGTCAACCAACTACACACTCTTAATCTTTCTATGAACTACATTTCAAATACCCAAGTCTTAGACCAACTTTTATGCCAGGTAATTGCACAACCTCAAGATGGTGAATATGGGCATCGCTACTCAGCCATTCACGAATAAAAAATATATCAGAAAATGCTTAACTTTGTCCTAATCGCTAACCCTGAAAATCGCCGTGTCGATTTCCTCCAACAAGCACTAACTCATTTCAACTTACCACCAGCCACGGTAGTAGATTACGCAGACTTAATTTCCGGTAAACAAAACCTCGCACAATTCAACACACCCAACACGATTATCCGCTTCGATTCTCCAGAAAAAAACTTTGATATTGATAAAGCCATCATCGCCGCAGGTTTCAATGTATCAGATAACGGAGAACATCAACGCATCAGTCCTGGCGAAGCTATGGAATTAGAATTCGACAAAGGACGCATCCTCTATCCGCGACAGTGGTATTTAGGCTGGCGATATCTCCTGCAAAAATGGGAATCTCAACTTACTCCCCTCCAGGGTGACTTTATGAACCATCCCCAAGACATCGCAGTCATGTTTGATAAACCAGCCTGTCACGAAAGATTCAGTCGTCACAATATCCCCGTTCCTCATTCTCTTGGAAAAATTCACAATTACGAACACTTGCGCGAACAAATGCAAACCCAAGGAATAGAACGAGTATTCGTCAAACTTTCCCACGGTTCCGCCGCTTCTGGAGTCGTTGCTTATCGTGTAAATTCCCGTTTGGAATCAGCTATTACCACTGTCGAAAGAGTGCGAGAAAATGGGGAAACTCTACTTTATAACTCCCGGAAAATTAGTCACTATACCCACCATGAAGAAATCGCCGATATCATCAATATCTTAACAGCAGAAGGCGTACAAGTTGAAGAATGGCTACCCAAAGCACATTTACAAGGATGCGGTTTTGATGTGCGCGTGGTGGTGATTAATGGTGAAGCACAACATATAGTTGTTCGCCTGGGTAAAAGTCCCATGACAAATTTACATTTAGGAAATGAACGGGGAGATACAGAGGAATTTTTAGCAAAAATTGATGCGGAAAACTGGGAGATGATGAAGCGAACTTGCGAACAAGCAGCAGCGTTATTTCCTAATAGTTTATATTGCGGAGTTGATTTACTAATTTTACCAGATTGGAAAACTCACGCGATTTTAGAGATTAATGCTTTTGGTGACTTATTACCGGGGATTTTGTGGAATGGGATGGATACTTATACGAGTGAAGTTAAAGCGATTTTGGGAAGGGACAAGGTAGACAAGGTAGACAAGGTAGACAAGGTAGACAAGGTGGACAAGGTGGACAAGGGGGATTATTCGCCGATAATCCATTGATTTGGATTGTTGATCATTTTGACTAAGCCTTTAAGGACTTGATTGTAGGTTTTATATAATTCTCTACCTTGCTGAATATCCATGTAGGAACATTTAACAGCAAATTTAATCCATACTTGAGTTTCCGCCGCTTCCGCTTCACAATCACTAAGTTTCGCAATAAAAGCAGCTTTATATCTTCGTTTAACTATGTTCAATATGAATGAAATCGTGGGAACTCACGACATCTTATTTATTACTCTAGACACACTGCGTTACGATGTAGCTCAAAATTTACTCGCACAAGGACACACGCCTAATTTAGAAAAAGTTATAAACACAGGTTGGGAAGAACGTCATTCACCAGGAAATTTCACTTACGCGGCGCATCATGCTTTTTTCGCTGGCTTTTTACCTACTCCGATAACGCCAGGAATTCACCCCCGAATTTTTGCTTTAGGATTTGAAGGAAGCACCACCACAACTGATAAAACTTGTGTGTTAGATGGCTCAAATATTGTTAGCGGATTAGCTGCTAAGGGATATCATACAGTTTGCATTGGTGGTGTAGGTTTTTTTAACAAACGCAATCCTTTAGGTAATGTAATTCCTTCGATGTTTGCTGAAAGTTACTGGAGTCTAGAGTTAGGTGTTACTCACCCCAAATCTACAGAAAATCAGGTGAATCTGGCGAGGGAGATTTTAGAAAAAACGCCAAGTCATCAACGCCTATTTTTATTTATAAATATTTCGGCTTTGCATCAGCCAAATTACTTTTATCTTCCCAATGCTAAGGATCAAATTGACACCATTGAATCTCACGCCGCAGCTTTGCAATATGTAGATAGTCAATTAGCTAAACTCTGGAATATTATACGCCAAAGACATTCTACATTTTGTATTCTCTGTTCCGACCACGGGACAACTTATGGTGAGGATGGTTACACTGGACATCGACTCAGCCATCCCGTTGTTTGGACTGTTCCATATACAGAGTTTATTTTATGAAAATTTCACGCAGAGGCGCAGAGTTATTCTTTGTCTGAGATTTAAAGCAAATTCCTAAGTTGTGATAAAAATCCTCGAAATTTTATGATTAAAACCCAAAATCCTCAATCTAAAATCCAAAATCTCAAATCAAAAATCGCTCAATCACCCTATCAAGCATACGTTTATTCTTATCCCCACAAAACAGCTTATCGTCCTTTAACTCCGCCGATATATCTCCCCGAACTTTGGACGCAGCAAGATAGACAAGCGTTATTTCTCTATATACATATACCGTTTTGTGAAATGCGTTGTGGTTTCTGCAATTTGTTTACCACAGTCAGCCACAATGAAGATTTTATCAGTCAATATGTCCGCACATTACAGCGACAGGCGCAACGGATAAAAGCGGTGTTGGGTGATGCTTCATTTGCAAGGTTCGCTATTGGTGGGGGAACTCCAACTCAGTTACCCATTCAGCATCTCGCAACTGTTCTCGATATTGCTGAAAATACAATGGGTGCAAAGTTACAGGAAATTCCCATTTCTGTGGAAGTTTCACCAGAAACCGCAACTGAAGAAAAGTTAAAGTTGTTGCGATCGCACTCCGTTGACCGTGTTAGTATTGGTGTCCAAAGTTTCATCGAGTCGGAAGTCTTAGCAACCCAGCGTCGTCAATCTAATACTCAAGTAGAAGCCGCATTGACAAGGATAAAACAAGCCGGATTTCCCACTTTGAATATTGACCTGATTTACGGTTTACCCGGTCAAACTGTCAATACTTGGTTGCAATCAATACATACTGCCTTGCGCTTTCAACCAGAGGAAATTTATCTGTATCCATTATATGTACGGCCGTTAACAGGTTTGGGACGCACAGATAAAGAATGGGACGATATTCGTTTAGCTTGTTACCGCGAAGGGCGATCGCTCCTGTTATCTCAAGGGTATACTCAAGTATCGATGCGGATGTTTCGACAAAGTGGACAAGGTGGACAAGGAAGACAAGGTAGCCAAGGTGGACAAGGTAGACAAGGGGGACAAGGTAGCAATTTTTCTACCCCCTCTCCCCTGTCTCCCCCCTCTCCCTTGTCTCCCTCATCTCCCGTCTACTGCTGTCAAGCCGACGGTATGATTGGTTTAGGTTGCGGCGCACGTTCCTACACCAATACTCTGCACTATTCTAATGAGTATGCGGTGGGTGCAAAGGGAATCAGCGAGATTTTGCAAGCATATATTCAAACACCCGATGAGTTATTTGAATACGCGCACTATGGCTTTCAACTAGATGCAGAAGAACAACGTCGGCGATATATTTTATTATCTTTACTTTCCGATGAAGGATTAAATTTCGTTAATTATCGCCTGCGATTTGCTAGTGAAGTAGACGCTGATTTTCCCGAACTTTCAGAATTGCTAACTTTAAGTTTGGCGATGAAAGATGAAGATAGTTTACACTTAACTGAATTTGGTATTGAACGTTCTGATACTATCGGCGCGTGGTTATTTTCTGAAAAAGTTCAGGAATTAATGCAGGGTTATGAGTTGAAATAGTAGGTTTTTCAATGACCTAAGTTTTATGAGTGACTAAATAAAAATTGATAAACTAATATGCACCTCACCATCCTTTATCGCGGCTCTTTAATCAGTTGCAACTATGGCTGTGAATATTGTCCCTTTGCGAAACGCCAACAAACAGCCGCAGAATTAGCAATTGATCAACAATCTTTAGAAAAGTTTGTCAATTGGATTTCCCAACATCTCCAACATCAATTTTCAATTCTGTTCACTCCTTGGGGAGAAGCCTTAATTCATTCTTGGTATCAGCAAGCCTTGGTAAAATTAACCCATTTACCCAACGTTAATAAAGCCGCAATTCAAACTAATCTCTCTTGTCAACTAGATTGGGTAGAGGAATGTAACAAAGATAAATTGGCACTTTGGGCTACTTTTCACTCAGAATGGGTATCACGCGATCGCTTTTTATCCAAATGTCTTCAATTAAACCACCAAAATGTTAAATTTAGCGTCGGAGTTGTGGGCTTCCCCAAGTTTAAATCAGAAATAGCCGCTTTACGTCAAGAATTACCAAACCAAGTTTATCTGTGGATTAATGCTGTCAAAGCTGAAATCCCCAATTTATCACCAGCAGACAGAGAGTTTTTCCAATCTATCGACCCATTATATGAATTAAATACCAAACATTATCCTAGCTTTGGTCATTCTTGTCGGGCTGGAAAATCAGTAATTTCTGTTGATGGCGATGGAACAATACGCCGTTGTCATTTTATTAAATCACCAATTGGTAATATTTATGATTCTGATTGGGAAACAGCTTTATCTGACCAACCTTGTACCAACCAAACTTGTCATTGTCACATTGGTTATGTCCATCTTGATTACTTAAACATGAATCAAGTTTTTGGTTCTGGACTTTTAGAAAGGATTCCCGATAATTGGGCTATCCATAAATAATATAGCAGTCCTAGTTGATATGTGAACAATAAAGACAAGGGAGACAAGGGGGACAAGGGAGACAAGGGGGACAAGGTAGAACAGGGACAGAGATGTTTATAAATCATTTAGGATTGCGATAAGATAGTTGGTGCAAGATAGAGCGATCGCACAACTTTTGATAGCAGCATTGCAAGAGATAGAAGAATCCATCATCTACAACCCATTACCAATCAAAATAAAAGCTGACCAATAATAAGGATGATTAAACTCACTATTCTTCCCCGTCAATAAAGCAATTTGCGCCTTTTGCAACGCCTCAGATTTAGTAACTTTCCCCGCTTTCAAAGCTGCATAAAACTCATTCATTAAAGCTTGTGTCCCGCCATCAGATACAGCCCATAATGAAGCCATTGTAGCTTTCGCACCTGCTAATTGGATCTGATATCCTAACCCTAAAATTTCTTGTCCATTGGCTGATTTTTCACCTAAACCAGTCTGACAAGCACTCAACACTACTAAATCAACATTTGACAAAGACCAATTTTCGATATCTCGTAAAGTCGCGTGTTCGCCATCACCAAACACAATAAATGAATCTTCTGGGGAACCATCTACCAACTTACCATGCGTCGCCAAATGTACAATTTTGTAATCATTCATTTGGGGAATTGTTGCATTAGGATTAAAATCTTTATCTAATATAACTTTGCTACCAGGAAGAATTTTAGCTACGTTTTCAACTTCGGCTTTAGCAAATTCTAACCCACTAAACATTTCTTGGCGTTGACCAACTGCTACTGTATATTCGCCTTTAGTAAAAGCCGCAGCTAAAGCATTGCTTGGGGTTGGTGGTTGATTCACTAATTTAGTCAAACTAGCAGAGGTAATATTATTAATGACAAACTTCTGCACTAACCAATTCTGACCATCATATAATGCTGCTAACGGCACATATCTCAATTTACCATCAGGGGCATAAATTATAGTTTTAGCTTCGGCTTGTTTCAAATCATTTTCTATAGGTTTAATCAACCAGTTATATAATTTATTGGCTGGGGTTTTACTATTTTTGTAAGGAACAAGAATTGCTTCTCGAAATTCATTAATTGTTTGGTTTAATTCTGCGGCTTTGACTGGTACAGTACGATGAATTGGTGGCGCATCAGCCGAGACAATAACTAATTCTAACCTGTCATCTAAAACTAAAGGATATAACAAAACAGCTTTTTGATTTAACTGGCGTAAGTTATCTCTTAAAGAATTAAGTTGGCGTAAGTTTAAATTTTCCTGTCCTGATGTGGCTGATAATTGTTGTACCAACGCCACAACCGAGGGACTTTTAATAAACTTGTTAAATTCGGCGTTGGTGGTTTGTTCTAGTTTCACTAATTCAGCAAGGCGTTTTTCTTGCGTTGCGGTACGGGTTTGCGGGGGAATTTTTCGCAGGGTGGTGAGTTCTTTACCAAGTGCGATCGCTTGCTCTTGAATGGCGCTATACTTCTGAGATATTTGCTCTTCCTGTGGTTTCAACGGTAATTTTTCGGGTGTCACTGCTACGGTTGCAGTACTTCCCCGTTGAGTATTGCGATTTGTGACTTTTGGTGTACTAGCGCCGCGATTGCCAATATAATCACTAACTTCCTGAATTTTCAGCAAATCTAAAACTTGTTGCGCTTCGGCTGGACGATTTTGCTGCAATAATAAATCAGCTAGACGGCGATATCTTTCCGAGACGGTTTCGGTGTAAGATTTCTGCACATCTGTCGGCACACCCCGCAAACTTTGGCGAATCGTTTCGGTTAAATTAACCGATTGCTTGTAAAATGCGATCGCTAGTGGTGGTTGATTTTGGGCTGCTAAAACGTCCCCTAAAAACTTCAGTGTCGCAGCTTCACTAATTTTGTCTTCCACCTCTCGATGAATAGCAACAGCTTGCTGATATAACCCCAAAGCTTGATCGTATTGATTTTGTTTTTGATAAACTTGCCCTAAGTTACTAATTGTTACGCCTTCGCCAGTGCGATCGCCAACTTCCCGATAATTAGCTAAAGCCTGCTGATTATATTCCAAGGCTTGGTTATAGTTACCTAAATTTTGGTAAACTCGTCCAATATTATTTAGTGCTACCGCTATCCCTAATTTATAGTTATTTTGCTTGTATATCTCTAAAGCTTGCTGATATAACTTGAGTGCTTCGTCATACTTACCCAAGCTAAAATAAATCTGCCCAATGTTATTCAGATTTAACGCTGCACCTTGAAATTGAAATGAATCTTTGCCAAACGCATCACCAACATTAGCACGATTGGTAACTTGTTGCAGAGCTTGAGCATTTTGACCAAGGGCATTATACAATAACTTGATTGCTTGCTCGTCTGTACTTTTATATTCTCCAGTGCCAAGTTTTTTATAAATATTTGTAGACTTTTCCGCAAACTCCAAGGACTTTTGATACTGACCTAAGCTAAAATATGCACCGGAAATATTATTGAAAATCGCTGCTTGCGTTCCATAAAAAGTAGAACAGCATTCTTGTAAATCTTTTAATCCTTGCTGATAAGAATCTAAGGCTTGAGCATAGTTTCCCAAGTTGAGATAAACAACACCAATGTTGTTTAAAGTTTGAGCAGTACCACTTTTATCACCCTTGGCTTTTTGAATTGTCAAACTTTGTTGATAAAACTCTAAAGCTGGAGAATATTTGCCAGTACGGAAGTAAACTGAGCCTATATCTGCTAATAAAATAGTTTCGCTAGTTGTGTAATTATAACCTTGAGGATTTGCCGCTTTTAGTTCTTGGAGAACTTTTAAAGCAGGTTGATAAAAATCGAGAGCTTTTTGATAATCTCCGAGATTCAGATAGACTTCAGCGATATAAGATAATGGTATCCATTCGTTCTCTTTATCGCGGAGTTTGCGGCGAATATCTAAGGCTGACTGCAAAAAATCCAGTGCTTTAGGGTACTCTCCTTTCCGTAAATAAACGTAGCCAATATTTACCAAGCTATTGGCTTCTCCAGCCTTCGCACCATACTGTTTAAATATTGCTAAGGACTGTTGAAAGAGTTCTAACCCGGCTTGTAAATCAGCCAAACCCACTAAATCCTTATAAACTATTCCCTCACCTTGATTATTTAACATGATGGCTTCGGTGAGGCGTTCTTCCGCAGTGGGAGTTGGCGCTTGAGCAAGGATAAGTTGTGAATGATACAATACTAAAGCTGGTGATGTGACAGCCAGTAGGAGAGTAGCAAGTATTGGGGAAAATTGCATAAGCACAGTTTTTTATGCAGTTAAATAGTTATAGTTTATTGTTCCCATAAACGAAACTAAAGTTATAATTAAAAACTTAATATTTGATAAAGCTATCTTTTCTTTAAAGCAGGCGATCGCTCCCAGAAACAATGGTATAATTGCCCTAATTTTCTCAGACTTCTTTGCAATACTTAACTTGCTTCTAATGAATAAAAGTTAATATAGATTAAAAATAATAAATAACATCATATTTTATAAAGTTAACTGAGCTAATATTAAGAGTAAGCTTAATTATTGAAGCCTAGTAAAAAGACTAGGTAAGAGGTAGCAATAAAACTAAATGTTTCTAGTTGATTTCATGTATTTTATCTGCAATATACTAGTGATTTCAACTTGACTTGCTCTCAAATACTCAGTCCGATAGTTAGGCAGAAATAATTAACATTTCAAACAACAGGTAATCCTGCGTAAAAAAGTTAGGTTATTGAGCCAAAAGTTGGTAAATCAACTGAGCCAATTCCTGAATAGCAAACACTAAAGCAACATTTACAAGTCAGAATTAAGCAATGATAGAAAAAATTTTGTTAGCGGTTTCGGGCTTAGGTCATGCAGAAGAAATGCTCAAAACCTTGAAAGAAGTACCATCAATTCAACGTGCTAAAGTAACAGTTCTGCACGTTGTACCTCCCCAAAGTACTGCTTCTGCAATGACAAATAAATGGGAAGAAGGGGGTAAAATTCTTGCCAACGCCATTCAGTCTTTAAACTTAGATCCTAGCCAAGTTTCTTCGATTTTACGGCAAGGTGAACCCAAAGACGTAGTTTGTCAAGTAGCCGATGAAATTGATGCTGACTTAATCATCATGGGTTCACGCGGACTCAAGCGTTTGCAGTCAATTTTGGCAAACTCTGTCAGTCAGTATGTTTTTCAATTGTCTTCTCGCCCCATGTTGCTGGTTAAAGATGACATTTATGTCAAAAGAATTAAACGCATCATGGTAGCGTTAGATAATTCTGATCCAGCCAAACATTGTTTAAGTTTAGCTTTATTCTTGCTGCGAGGTGTTCCTGGTAGCCAATTAATTCTGACTCATATTAATACTGATTTGCGCGGTAAAACCTCAGAAGTTGCTGAAGTTATCCCCGAAAAAAATCCCATTTTTGGCGCAGCTTACGCCGAAGCTCAAAAATATGGTGTCCAAACTCGCTGCTACACCAGTAGCGGTAAACCCGGTGAAGAAATTTGTCGTCTCGCCGAAGAGTTGAGTGTAGACTTACTTCTACTCGGTTCTCCAGATCGTCGTCCATCAGTAGCCAAGAGCTTTGTCGATATAGACAGACTCATCGGTGCTTCTTTGTCTGATTATGTTCGAGTTAACGCTACTTGTCCAGTATTGTTGGCAAGAACTAGTGCATAAAACTACGAGGGGCTAGAGGCTAGTACCGCTACCCGGAAGTCAACAGTCAAAAGTCAAAAGTCAAACAGCTTATATCACAAGCTTTTCACTAACTTGAAATGGTATCTTTACTTCCGCCACGTTGTACTAGGATAAAACCGTGTGCAACTTTCTCTCAAACCTAACCCCCAACCCCTTCCCTCGCAGGGAAGGGGAGCAAGACTCAAAGCCTCTCCCCGAAGCGGAGAGGTTTGGAGAGGGGTTTTAAAAATAAGTTGCACATCGCGTTAGGATAAGTATTTTTTTAACTAGCCTCTAGTCTCTAACCTCTCTCTACTCAAAATTTAGCGGTTGATAAATAAAAACCCCCGCACCAGTGGTGTAGGGGTTTTTTATCTTATGCACAAACTATTAACTATCTTTTTTACCTTCGCGGCTGGCTGTTTGGATGTACAGAATTAATAAAAACACAGAGGGAACTAGTACGAACAGAATGCTCGCTACGAACCCTAAGTCATTAACTTGCATGGCAAAGAAGCCTCTCTATATTTTCCAGTCAACAACTTTAGAATAGCATCATCGATGCCCGTGTTAGCCTTATTTTTTTTACTTCTTATGTCACCAATGCTGCTGGCAGGTAAGCTTTAAGGGTTAAGGTTTTGTTACTACACTCACAGGGCCATGTACTAAAGCTTGACAGGCGAGGCGGTAATTATCGGGTTTTTTCTTAAATTTGCGCTTTTCTACATCGGTGCGCGGCGAAAGATTTTCTAAACCTTCTACTACCTCTACAACACAAGTACCACACTGACCGTAACCACCGCAGTTGGTCATTTTTCCAAATAGTGTGTACAAATCAATACCGTTTTCTACCGCTTTTAGCCGCAAGTTAGCGCCATTAGCAGCTATGACTTCTTTGTCTTCTTTAACAAATTTAATGTTACCCATAAATATTTAATTCCTTGTTGACTGTAAAACCCTTGGCTAAAAAGATTAATACCATTTTGGATTAAGAATTGCAGTCTATGTCTAGGTTCTGTCAATCCATGCGATCGCAATCTTTTTTCCAATTGGCATAAGTTTAAATTAGTCTGTATCAACTATATTACTTAACTTTTTGCTAGTTGTTACAAATAATTAAGAAATATCAAGTTTTAGCAAAAACATATTGTCAAAAAAAATAGGACAGGTACAATACCTGTCCCATTGATGAAAAATTTACTTAACTTACCTAAATCCCACAGCTGCTTGCCATACGAAAGCAAGTAACAAGAAGAAAACAGGAATTACTGGAAGAACGTCTACCAGAGGATCGAAAATTTGGTAAGCTTCGGGCAGTTTAGCTAATAATAGTGCTGCTTCCATGTTCGTTTTTATCCAATCTATCCAACACAGCTTTCATAATTGAGATGTATCTTAACATGGTTTCGCCACTGAGAATTAGTTATTCGCTGCTTTGAAAAAAAGTGAGTAGAGACTAAGGACTAGTACAGGTCGGCGGAAATAAAGATATCATTTCAAGTTAGTGAAAAGCTTGTAATATAAGCTTTTTGACTTTTAACTTTTGACTTTTGACTTCCGCGTAGCGGTACTAACCTCTAACCTCTGAAATATCAGACACCGAGTAATTTGTAGATTAAGCTGTTGATGAAGGTGAGAGCTAACGCGCCTAACACAGCACTCCAGATACCGAAACGTAACCGGAAGCCCTCTACTAACCAAGCAGCAATACTAAAACAAACAACGGCAATCATAAAAGTGAAGATGCCGGATAATAAATCAAATGTAAGGAAATTCGGTACTGCAAAGATTAGGCGTAAAATCGGTCTGATGATCGCCGTAACAATACCGAGAACTGCTGCTGAAATAAAGGCTTTTTTAGGTGAGTCAACTTCAACTCCGAGGGGAAGTTTACTAATAATCAGCAGGCTGATAGATGTTACTACCCACACAATAAAAAGCGTTACAATTGCATTCATTGCCACAACCCTTGAAACGCGAATGGCGATTGGCGATCGCTTGTTTAAGCAACCGATTTCAGATTTTTTGAAGCTTTGCCAATTACTTGTAAATTACCAGATATTTTTCTCTATCAATAATTTATTTTTTATATCTTTAGGTTTGGGTAAGAAATTATCAGGAGGCAGGAGGTTCACTTCGACTACGCTCAGTGACCAAAAGTCAGAAGTCAGGAGTCATAATCCAAAATCCACAATGGAAGATGAAGAAGGATTTTTGCTGCATCTTCCATCACTGCATTTTGAGTGGGAAAATTCTGCTCAAATTTATCAGTTTGGAGCAGAATTATTAGTATTTCCTGGTGCTACTGGTATTTGTGTTGCTGGTGCATTTGGTACACCAGGAATTACGCCTTCCCCAGTGGGGGGCTGTCCATAATTGGGAGGTATTTGGTTAGGGTTAATAGGGATATTGGGATTAAAATTTCCCTGGGGATTGGTTTCGGGAATTGGTGCATTAGGCACGCTAGGATTATTTGGAAAATAGGATTCTGGCAGTTGATTAGGTTGAGTGGTGGAAGTTTGACTCGGCCCAGGGATAATGCCTAAAGAAACGCGATCGCCTCCGACTTGGCGTAACAAATCTAGGGTTTCCACCACATCATTATAAGTTGCAGTCCGAGAAGCATTTAATACCAAAATCCCATTCGGGTTTTGTGCGAGATATTGCCTGAGTATCTCTGCTAATTCCTCGCGTTTTACAGGCTGTTTTTCAATGTAAATATTACCCACAGCATCAATGGTCACAATTTGACTACCAGATTGTCCTGCGATCGCAGATGTCCCGGTAGAAGCTTTAGGCAAGTCAACATTAATGGCTTGTTGGCGAGTAAATTGTAATGCTGCTAACAAAAAAAACGTCAAAATACAAAAAACAACATCAATTAAAGGAATGATTTGAATTTGTACTTCTTCAACTGGAGTATGCAGATTAACTTTCATCGTCTGTAAAATTTTAGTTATAGCAAAGTGCTGAGTGCTGAGTGCTGTTCACTGAGCGACTTGTACCGAGCGAAGTCGAGGTAAGTCGAAGTGTGAGTGCTGAGTAATAAATTGTCTTCTGCCTCCTGCCTCCTGGTCACTGAGCGTAGTCGAAGTGAGCCTCCTGCCTCTGGTTGGTGAGCGACTTGCCTTGAGCGCAGTCGAAAGGAGCCGAACCACTGCCTTCTTATGACTCAGGATCTAATGAATCAGTCACATCTGGTTCTTCTGGAGGTTGGGGAAATAGATTTTTAGCTTTTTTGCGGGGTGGAGTGACAGTTTCACGAGAAGCTTCATGCACAATTGCTGTATTGTTGCTAAATTCTGGTGGAGATTGACGATAAAGTAATTCCAAATCATTCCCCGCCTTGCGAAAAATTTTGACTTGGTTAACTAAAAAACCTTGGAATAGCCGATAAAATACCAAACTAATAATTGCAACGATTAACCCTGCGGCAGTACTAATCAAAGATTCACCAATCCCAGTAGTTACGCCAGCAGCTGATTCTGTACCTAAATCACCAATGCGAATTGAGCGCAAGGACTGTATCAAACCCAAAACTGTACCCAATAGTCCCAACAGTGGGGAAAGTGCAATCACCGCCTCTAAGAGTTTTTCACCACGACGCATCCCGGCTAATTCGTCTTCGGCTGTGGCTTCTAGTGCTAAACGAAAAGTTTCCAAATCCACTTTTAACAGGCGTAAAGGCGCGTAGAGAAATCGCCCAATGGGCTGATCTGTAGATCGTTTAGCGATATCTGCGGCTATATCCCAATCTTCTTGGGCTGCATCTAGTACACGGTTCACTACTTCCTTTTCTTGATTTAAAATCCGCAGCCAAAACCACAAACGCTCTAAAATCACACTCAAAGCCAGAATTGACAAAACTGCCAAAGGCCACATCGCTGGCCCACCCTTTTGAAACAGGTCTAAAATATCCACTGCTTAACTTTCCTCCCTCCGTACTTAGAGCAATTATCCCAAAGCATTTTAATTCTAAAGATTAATGTGCAGTTAGAAACTCAGATAATATAAATTTCCTGAAGCAAAGAAAGATTAGAGGTTAGGGGCTACCTGGATTTCTCACAAGAGAGAAATCCAGGGGTGTGGGAAGGGTGGGAACCCGGATTTCTCACCACACCTTTCAAAGCCTGTGCAGGGGAGCAGGGGAGCAGGGGAGAATGAAGGTACTCTCTCCCCTGCCCCTCCGCACCTCTGCCCCTCTGCCCCATCAAACGCCTGAAGCTTGTGAGAAATGCGGGGGAAGTGTGGGAGGATGGTGAAGAAATCTTTCCCCACACTCCCCTCTCTCCCCACACTCCCCTCTCTTCCCACACTCCCCACACTCCCCACACTCCCCTCTCTCCCCTCTCTTCCCACACTCCCAACTCCCTATTCCCCACCTCCAACTCAGTTACGGAACTTAACTATTGCTAGACTGGCTTGCAGGAATTATGTCATAAGTAAAAAAGGCTGTTCAATGCAAATCAACTTATGACTGCTGCTGTACAAAACTCTCCCAACTGGGCTGTTAACTTGGTAAACGGCATTTTAGCAATTAAGCCTTTAGCGAACCTAGCCAAGCACCAAGCCCGGCAAATGATGATTAAACGCGCTGAAAAAATTGGTGTGCCTTGGACAAAGGAAGTAGAGAGACTAAAAGCGCGTAATTGGTCAACAGATTTAGCGCAAGTCCAAAATCCGCAGCTTTCCTATCCAGATTATTATGTCACTTCATTTCATGCCTACGAACAGGGCAATCTGAGTTGGCAAGCGGCGTTTGAAGTCGAACCTGCGGCCCATGCTGTTCACGCGAAAATTTGGCCTGGTGCTGAAGTTGAAGGCGATCGCCAACTCCGGCGAAGTTATCATAATATTCTCAAACCTTTTTTGGCTGAGGAACCACGCGACATTCTGGATATGGGATGTAGTGTGGGATTAAGTACTTTTGCTTTGCAACAGGTTTATCCCGAAGCGAAAGTGACAGGCTTAGATTTGTCTCCCTACTTCCTGGCTGTTGCTAACTACCGCGCCCAGCAACGTCAAGCTAATATCAACTGGCTTCATGCCGCAGCCGAATCAACAGGGCTACCAGATGCGTCTTTTGATTTGGTTTCGCTATTTCTGATTTGTCATGAACTACCTCAAGCACCAACTCGCCAAATTTTTGCGGAAGCGCGGCGATTGTTGCGTCCTGGTGGCCATTTGGCAATTATGGACATGAATCCTAAATCGGAGATTTACAAAAAAATGCCTCCCTACATTTTGACTTTGCTCAAGAGTACTGAACCATATTTAGATGAGTACTTTTCTTTGGATATTGAGCAAGCGTTGATGGATGCAGGTTTTCAACGTCCTACAATTAGCAGCAATAGCCCGCGCCACCGGACTGTAATTGCTAAGGTGCGTGACTAATTTAGCTGTAATACTTTGGGCGGCAATTCCCCCACTGTTACTTTTAGGTTATTACTATTACCGTGTCGCCTTTGCTCCGGCTTTACTGCGTTTGCTGTGGTTTTTTATAGCCGGGGCAATTTCTGGTGGTGCTGCCCTGCGTTTACAATGGTTGGCGGAACTTGGACTTAATTCCATTGTAAACTGGCAACAAATTCAGCGATCGCTTTTTGGCGCAGCCTTACGTCAACTCATAGAAATCGGCCCCATTGAAGAAGGTTGCAAGTTCATCGCCGTTATTCTCCCCATTATCTATCTCCAACGCAGATATCGATTCCGCAGCAGTAGCATTTTGCTATTTACCATTGCTGTGGCTTTGGGGTTTACCGCCGAAGAAAACTGGATTTACCTTTACCACGGTACCGCCTCAATTCTTGACCGGAGTATTGGTACACCAGTTCATACAATGTTTTCTGCACCTTGGGGTTATGCTTTAGGAGTTTATTTTGCCTCAAATCTCAAATTACATCACCACCAGAAGTTAATTTTCTCAGCTTTGATCAATTCTGTGGTTTGTCATGCACTGGTGAATTTTTTATCAATTGCTTGGCGTTATGCTGTACCAATTAACTTTCTCAGTTATGGTTTATTTCCCTTTTTATTGTGGATGTTTTGGCGATTAGAACAATTATTAAGAAGGGTACAGAAGCAACCACCAATCATCTTAATTTCTCGCTCATGGCATAGAGGTTTAGTGTTATTTGCACTGATGTTGGGAGGAAATGCTATTTTTGGGTTATTTTTGTTAGCTAGAGTTCTTGAACCTTTACGTTGGAGGCAGTTTTTTTATCCAGAAATTGGGCGTTTTATTCTGAGTCGTTTTTCCTTGAATTTATTTTTAGCAATTTTGGCATTGTTGATTTATTTGTATTTACGTCATGGGGGATAGGTTATAGAGTGAGGTTGAAATTTGCAGTCAGATACTAAAAAGGAATTAACCGCAGATGGACGCGGATGCACGCAGATGATTTTGGATATTATCTAAGATGAAAATGACTTAATAATAATATACTGAAGGTTCATTTTCCCTTGATTTTAATTTCACTAATCTTACGATTGTCATCATCGCTAAATTTATAGATATTAGAAACATGGAATTTAATGTTGAAGACAATGAAAAGATTTTTAGTCATACCGATTGCTTTAGCCAGTTTAACTATTGCTTTATTGCCTGCTCGTGCTGAAGTTACAGAATCAGTAATAAACAATATGCGCTTTTTTATTACTAGTGATAACTTATTAATTGCTGCCAACATCAAGAGTGGTTCTGCTTGCTCTTTAAACAAAGGTACTTCTATTACTAAAATGGCTGGGTTTAAAGCAATCTATCAAGACAAGACTAATGCCAGGGTTTCAGGGAGAGTTGAAAGTTTTTTGGCACTGAAAAATAATGAAATTTATCCAGTTGGAGGTAAATTTCAAAGCAATGCTAAAGTTAGAACTGCTGACTGGTTAATTAGAAATACAGAATATTATCCTGAGTTTCTCAGTGAAATGGCAGATTGTACAACTGAAGGCGGATTAAGAAGAATGCAGTTCGACTCTTCTTCACCTTGAAGCTTTTACGCGGGATGAAAGTAATCGTAGATTTCCTGTGCTAGTCGTGGGCCGATTCCTGGAACTTCGGCGAGTTGAGCGGGTGTAGCTTGGCGGATATAATCGACTGAGCGAAAATGACCTAATAGTTGCTTTTGGCGATGATGTCCTAAGCCGGGGATTTCATCTAAACGCGATCGCTTTAGTTTATCACTGCGTTGTTGACGATGGAAACTCACGGCAAACCGATGGGCTTCATCCCGTAACCTTCTAAGTAATTGGACTCCTGGTTGTTCTGCGTCGGTGGGTAAGGGTTGCGACTCTCCCGGTAAAAAAATCTCTTCGCGCTGTTTTGCCAAACTCACAACCCGCAAGTCTTCTAGTAAGTTCATTTCTTGCAACACGCCAACGACAGATGATAGCTGACCTTTACCGCCATCAATCATAATTAAATCAGGCCAGTCAGGATTGCCGGCGCGTGGTAGTTGGGAATCTTCGCTATATTTCCGAAACCGCCGTTGAATGACTTCTGCTAAACTGGCAAAATCATCGGAATGTCCTATTGTGACGGTGGGATTTTTGATTTTGTAATGGCGATAATTTTGCTTGGCGGGTAAACCATCAATAAATACCACCTGAGAAGCAACCGCATTAGAACCTTGGATATGGGAAATGTCGTAACCTTCAATACGGTGGGGTAATTCTGGTAAGTCGAGAATATCAGCTAAATCTTGCATAGCTTGTGTATTGCGATCGCCCAATTTTTGCATTCTTTGTAATTCGTATTGGGCATTACGCTCGACCATCTCAATTAATTCTGCCTTGGTTTGGCGTTGAGGCGCAACAATTGTGACTTTTCTACCCTTCCTCTGAGTTAAAACATCCGCTAATATTTCTGTGTCGGGTAACTCATGCTGTACCAAAATCTCCGTCGGAATTTCCACCGCGTCAGCAGTTTGGTAATGTTCTTCTAAAACTCGTTGTAAAATTGCACCTGGTTCAGCTTGTGCATCAGCAACAAAGGCTAAACGTCCGACTAATTGTCCAGCGCGAATTTGAAATAATTGAATACAGGCGTGTTGTGTATCTGCGGCTAACGCTATGGCATCCCGCGAAACTGTATCATCTGGTAAGGATACTTTTTGATCTGCCGTCAGAGATTTTAACCCAGAAATTTGATCACGTATCCGCGCCGCCGATTCAAAGTTTAAAGCTTCGGCGGCTTTGTGCATTTGTTCGCTCAAAATATCAATCAATTCCTGAGTTCTACCTTGGAATACCATTGCTACTTTCTGCACAGTTTTGCGATATTCGGACGGGGAAATTAATTGTTGACAGACACCGGGACAACGCCCCATGTCATAATTCAAACAGGGACGGTCTTTAAATAATGGTTGGGGTCGTTGTCTAAGTGCAAAGATGCGCTTACTAATGCGGAGGATTTCTCTTAATAAACCTGTATCTGTATAAGGGCCGTAGAACTTATCTTTTTCTTTACCTAGTTGACGTTTGCGTGTGATGAAGATGCGGGGATAGTCTTCTGACCAAGTGATGCAAACGTAAGGATATTTTTTATCATCTTTGAGCAGCACATTAAAGTATGGTTGATGCTGCTTGATTAAATTGGCTTCCAACGCCAAAGCTTCAGCTTCTGTGTCGGTGACAATAAACTCAATTTCTGTGACTTGTCTCGCCATTGTGGCGATGCGTTCGCTTTTTGTATAACCTTCACGAAAATAAGAACGCACACGCGATCGCAATTTCCGTGACTTACCTATATATATAATGCGATCGCTGCCATCCCGCATAAAATAAACACCGGGTTCCGGCGGGATTTCAGCTAATCGGTTTTCTAGACGCTCTGGATCTTTGACTAGTGGTAGTATTTGAGCAGATGTTGTCACAATTAAATTTTTGGTAATCTGACGCTTTTACCTACCTCTATTTTAGAGAATAAACTCAGCGTTGCGGAATCTGAGGATGAAAGAGAACCGGGAAAGTGTAAGGGTATAAAAGTTTATTTATCTAAAACCTGACACCCCATACCCTTACACCCTTTTACCCAGTTTTCACAGACAAACTGTGTACGTAAGATTTATATATTAATTAACTAGCGATCGCTACTGACTTTTTGCGAGCGGGACGTTTACGGTCTGATTTTTTCTTAAATCCTACGGCTTGCGCTTGATCACTATCTGAACCATATTGTCCCCGCACAACTTCTTTCATGGCTAACACTGCGTTGTGAAATTCCCATTCGGCTAATCTCGCCGCATCAGTAGCCGCACGGTATAAAGTGAGTTTTTCATTTTCGACTTGTTGCAGCATTAACATTTTTTGATAAGCTGTCTGCAAAGCGTCTTCTGTGGCATCAGCGCGGGTTGTTGTGTAGTTGTTAATCGTTTGCAACCCGTGTAAGGAAGTGGTGTCTTGAATAATTATCTGACGAGATAAACGACGTGTCGTATCTTGGGTAGGCATGGATGTTTCCGTATAAGGATACATATTTAACGTACCCATTGCAACTAAAAAATTATCAGTAATATAAATTTTTTAGCTAGGATAATATTTAACGTAAGCGTGCAGTTTGATTGCAGACTGATACATTGTGAATGTGAGTCGTTACATTCATAATGTGAACCAGTACATTCATGATGTGAGCGATCGCATTAATAATGTGAGTTGTTACATAATAAATATGACTCATCACATTTATTATGTAAGTAATTATATTTACATAACAATGATATTTATTTTAGCTAAAAATTTTAGGTTTCAGGAATCATCAACATGAATCATGTCTTTGACCATCTACAAATCAATAGATATCGCGGGTTAAAGACAATAGCACTGTCCCAATTAGGACAGGTAAATATTTTTGTTGGTGATAATAATTCAGGAAAGACTAGCATTTTAGAAGCTATTGCAATTTTATGTAATCCACTTGATCCATTTCAGTGGTTAGAAATTTCACAACGCCGCGTTTATCTTGGTAAAGCATTGGCAATTCCTCGCCCAGATATTGACGCATTAAAATGGATTTTTCCGCAAAATATCAACTCTTTTAATCAAGAAGAGAGCAACAGCGAGATTTTAATTAATACCAGTGGTAATACTTCTATAATTGGGCTGAAAGCAACCTTAGAAGAAATTTATGGTAGTGGATCAGAAAATCCTCATAATGAGCAATTAAATGAAGATGTGTCTACTGCTGAAACTGACTCTGTACGTTCAGGTCTGGAATTAAAAGTTATAGCTTATTCTAAAACAGGACAAAGAGATTTATTTACTCAGGAAGTAGAACGCCAAGAAATATTTCAAATTTGGGAAAATGAGCGGTTTATTTGGCGTAAAAGAAGTAAACCTTTTGTCAACAATGCAACTGTATCTCCCTCATATTCTTCATCACAGCCAATTTTAGAGCGACTAACACAAATAATTTTGGAAGATCCAGGTGGAAAACAAGAAGTATTAGAAATAATTCAATGGTTTGACAAAAATATTATTGATATTCAAATATTATCTCCATCTACAGCTAAAGCAACTCTTTATATAGAACATCAACAATTAGGTTTTGCGCCTTTATATACTTTTGGCGACGGACTGAAGCGAACTTTAGTAATTGCTTTAACTTTGTTCTCTACTAAAAATGGTGTGTTGTTAATTGATGAAATTGAAACATCTATTCATGTTTCAGCACTGAGTAGAGTATTTTCTTGGCTTGTGGAAGCTTGTTGTAAAAGAAATGTACAGCTTTTCACTACAACTCATAGTCTGGAAGCGGTTGATGCTATGTTACAAACAGATATGAGTACAGAGAATATTGTTGCTTTTCGATTAAATCCCCAAGGAAAACCACCACAAAGATTTTCTGGTAATCTTCTGCATAGACTACGCTCTGAGCGCGGATTGGATATTAGAGGTAGTCATGGTTAAATATTGTTATATAGTGGCAGAAGGGCCACAAGATATTGAATTTTTAATTCGATTACTAAAATTTTATAACTTGCGTCGAGTCACAAGATTATCTGCACTAGATCCATTTTGGGAACCACTTGTACCAAAAACATTTCCTGTAGATGATGATTTGATGAAACGTGTACCTGTTCCTACTTTTTTAGAAAATAGTGAATTGTCTATTGCTTTACACAGTGCGGTAGGAATTACACGTTTAGCGAATACTGTAGAAGAGAGTTTAGCATTAATTTCATCTGCTGAGATTTTTAGTGTCGGTTTTGTTTTAGACGCTGATAGCAATGAAACACCTTCAGCAAGATTTAACGCCTTAATTAATGAAATTCAATCTATTGCTTTACCTTTGCCATCTGCACTAGGAAAAGTCACAAATACTTCTCCACGATGTGGCATATTTATTATGCCTAATAATCTGGTTGCAGGTACTTTAGAAGACATTCTGCTAGAATGTGCTAAGTTAAACTACCCAGATTTACTGCAACTTGCACTAAATTATGTTTCTAGTATTGATCAGAGTCAATTAAGCAAAGATGATTTACGAGAATTAAATAAGCCATCAGGTAAAAATAAAGCAGTCATATCAATCATTAGCAGCATCCTTAAACCAGGAAGAACTTTACAAGTTTCAATACAGGATAATCGCTGGATTGATGAAACTACACTTATGATAGAAAGTGTAAATCTTGTTAAAACATTTCTGGATGAAATTTTAGGAATAGTATAACTAATCAAAATAGTTACACTAGCTATGAAAATGTTGACATCAATGATACCTAGTTAAAGAAAATAAACCGCAGTTAAGAGAATAGTAGGTTGGGTGTAGGGATAGCGTAACCCAACAAAATATGCGTGAATGTTAGGTTCCGTTCCTCTACCCAACCTACACCAGTCTAAGTTGTTACCTTAACTGAACTGTATTGAGATGTAATACCAATTCGCAATTCGCAAGTCGCAATGACGCGACGCTCGTTCCTCGCTAACGCTTCGCTATCGCAGGCTCGCTAACGCTGCGCTAACGTAATTAAAAATTTAGCTCCAGTAAGACTTTCCTGATTTCTATCTGTCGCATTCTTTTCTTAAATTGGTATAACTAGCTAAATTTTCACAATTTAATCTCTTCCGTGAAAATAGTTGATAACGGCAACTCTGACTGACAAAGATTAAGATAGATTCGCGCGACTTGATCTAAGGGATTTTGTTGTAAACAATCTTGAAAATGTTGGGCGGCTAAGGTAAATTGTTGGGTTTGGTAAAGCTTAAGGGCAGTGTTAAATAATTCGGTGGTTGCTAGTTTACCTTGGCGGATTTCAGGAACATCGGCGGTAAATACTTCATGGACGGTGACGGCTGTAATTTTACCTTTGACTTTTACTTGTCCAACTATGCGAATATCAGAGCGATCGCAATTTTTCAACCGTTGAAATGTTTGGTCTGTAATTAATAGTGGTGTGTTAAATGTTTTGGTTAAGCCTTCTATTCTTGAGGCTAAATTTACCGCATCACTAATGACTGTGCCATCCATGCGATTAAAGCCGCCGACTGTGCCTAAAATCAGGGAACCAGTGTTAATCCCAATACCAATTTGAATTGGGGTTTGACCTTGAGTTTGCCGTTCTTGATTGTAAGTGACTAAAGCTTGTAACATCGCAATGCCGGCTTGCACTGCATCATCAGCATTACCAGCAAATAAAGCCATAATCGCATCGCCAATATATTTATCAATAAAACCATTATGTTGAATAATTATTGGTTCCATACAACTCAAATATGAGTTGATAAATTGAAAGTTTTCGGCGGGGGTTAAAGTTTCTGATAAAGTGGTGAATGAGCGAATATCGGTAAATAAAACTGACATTTCTTGTTGGACTTGATCACCCAACTGCACATCAACAATACTTTGTTTGTTCAGGAATTGCAGAAACTGACGGGGAACAAAGCGTTCGTAGGCTTGGTTTAAGGCGGCTAAGTCGGTGTATAAACGAGCGTTTTCCAGAGAAATTGCTGCTTGAGTCGAAAGTAAGTTGAGTAACTCTAAACGGTCAGGGGTGAATGCGCCTGTGGTCAAGTTATTTTCTAAATAGATGATACCAGTGAGTTTGCCTTGATTAATTAAAGGCGCACATAAAAGCGATCGCGGTTGAAATTGGCGAATGTAAGGATCACGGATAAACTCACCTTTGCGCGTGGCATCATTCAACACTACACTTGTTTTAGTGCGGATGACATAATTGACAATTGCCACAGACAGCATTGAACTATTTTCTATCGGCAATGATTTTAAGACTTGAATGTTATTTTGTTCAACTGTACCTTGGGCTTCAATTAAAAACTTGCCTTTAGTTTCTAATAGTAAACACCCTTGTTGCGCTCCGGCATTTTCCATTAAAATTTGCATTAAATTAGTCAGCAGTTTATCTAGCTGAATTTCTCCTGATAAAGCTTGGGAAGCTTTCATCACTGTGACTAAATCCAGGGAAGCAGAACCACTGGTACTGGTAACGCTGCTGGCATTGGTACTTTTGGTAGAAAGATGAGGACTAGTAATTCTTTCTAACTTGCGGCTTAATAATTGAGGATATTGATTTTCCAGATGTTTAACTTTTGCAGTTGCGCCCCATTGTAAATAAAGATAAGCAGCATCCTGCATATATCCTTGGGCAACTTTCTGTTTATTTTGGGCGAGATAAAACTTGGCTGCAAGTTCATTTGCTAACGCCGCTTCGTTAGGATAGTTGTTTTCTTGGGCTAAATTAATGGCACGATCATAACAAGCGATCGCTTCTGCTGTTTCATCATGGACTCGATGCCATTCTGCTTCGACTAAGGCTAATTTATGGCTGTAATTACTCGGTGCAGACTGCGCCCAAGTTTTTAGCTTTTTGATATTGGCTGTAACTTGTTTGAGGAATGTTTGCCGTTCTGTTAAATTGCTATTTGTTACTAAGGCTAACCGCACTAAAGAATCATAAAAATAAAACCAACCAATGATAAATAACGCCACTACAGCATCTATATAAGGAATTGCTAGTTCGGCATTTTGCCAAGCAGTTTGGTAATCTTCAAACCAATAATTCAATGTCAATAAATGAGTGTAGACAGTAAAAGTTGCTGTGCGGTAATTTGTCTCAATGTGTAGGTGTAAGCTGGTTGTGATATTGTAAAATTCCCCTACCAACTCACAGGGATTGGCATTTTTACCCTGCAAATTAGCGATCGCCTGCCGATAAATTTTAATTAAATCTAAAACTGGCTTTTTCTTAAACTTCTGAATTACTTCTAAATAATTAGCTAAACTTTGATCTACTTCTTTTAAATCTTGACCACAAAAATAACTATGACTGGTACCAACATTTGCTGAAAAGGACGCATACTCTGTATCCCCTGTATCTCGGCCTACTTGAAAAGCAATTTGCAATGCAGGTAAGGTATTAGCAATTGGTTCTCGCCAGTGACGCACAAAACTATTCACCACAAACAATACTCTAGCTTGCATATTTTTGGCATTGAAGCGTTCTATTAGTTTTAATGCCAACTCACCAAACTCATATCCCCCCGTTAAATCTCCGACAACGCCACACAAAATCAAGCCGTAAGTAGCGTAAGCAAAAGCTGACTCTGGCGTATTGCCATATATGGCGGAAAGTTCCACCTGTTTAAACACCGTTAAAGGAAACAAGTTTGGCGCTGCTAAATAAGTTGAAGAAGCAATACTGGATAAAATATGAATTGCAGCTAACTTAGTCGGATTAGTTAGTTGAGGTAAATCAGCTAAATTTTGTACTTGTCTACCAGCTAAGGCGAGTTTTGTTTTTAATAGTCCCAACAAAATTTGCAATTGTCCAGGGTTAGCTGCTAAAGGGATTCCCAAAAGTTTGAGAACTTGCAAACCTAATTTTACGGCTGTTAATAATTCATCTCTGGCGACAAGAGATTGAATTTTAATGGCATAAACTTGGACTTGATCAATTGTGGTTTGAGTGTGACGTAACACCACCTCAATTAATTCATCCATATATTCAAACGCCCCAGCCAAATAAGCAGCTTCTACAGTCGCTTCGTGCAGAGATAAAGTCAGAGAATATTGCTGTTGCCAACTTGTTGCTGTTAAACAATTAATTCCTGTTTTTAAATATTGCAAAGCAGGTTCGTAGGCGGCGGAAGCTTTTGCTTTGTTTCCGGCTGTTAAGTTTAACTGGGCTAATTGTTGTCGCTGTTGTGCATCTGTAATTAATTCCCAACCGAAATTTAATTGGTTAACAATGTCAAAAATCTTTTCTTCTTGTTCTGCAATAGTAATATTCTGCAATAACAATTGCCCAATTTGCAGATGCACTGCTTGTTTTTCTCTGGGAGGAATGAGTGAATAGGCTGCTTGTTGGACGCGATCGTGTAAGAATTTGTAGACGATATCTAAATTTGTTAAGTTGGCAGCAACTTCGCGATCGCCCACTTGTAATAATTGATAGTCGTTACCTTGGGGAAAAATTAGCCCCATTTCTACCGCTTCCCATAACTCGGCGGCTGTTTCTGGCAGAGATTTTTCTTGGACAATGGCTAAAGTTTTTAAATCAAATTGATTGCCAATACAAGATGCTAACTGTAAAACTTGCTGAGAATTAATTGGCAGTTTTTGAATTTTACCTGCCATTAACTCCACAACATTATCGGTAATTTGCGCCGCCTGAATTTGGCTGAGTTGCCAATCCCATTCCCGGCGCAGCACATCAAATTGCAGCAATCCTTCTGTATACAGCGACTTGAGAAACTCATTCATAAAGAAAGGATTGCCGTTGGTTTTTTGCTGTAATAATTGTGCCAGGGGAGTTAATTTATCCCAATCATGACTATTAAAGGTATCACTCAGCAGTGCATGAATTTGCGGCAATTCTAAGGGTGTTAAGGCAATTTCATTAATTGTGACCCCGGCTGTTGTTAAAGTAGCGATCGCACTCCGCAAAGGATGAGTTGCATCTACTTCATGATCTCGATACGCCCCGATCAGCAATAAGTATTTACTATCTAACTGACTCATCAATAATTCAATTAACTGTAAAGATGCAACATCCGCCCACTGCAAATCATCCAAAAAAATGACTATAGGATGTTCTTTTTGAGTAAAAACAGTAATAAAGTTTTGTAATACTAAATTAAAGCGGTTCTCAGCTTCTTGGGGTAGTAATTCTACTACAGGCGGTTGCTTACCAATAATCAGTTCTACTTCGGAAATGACATCAATAATAACTTGACCATTGTCACCCAAAGCAGTTAATAATTTTTCCCGCCAAATATTGATTTCTGTTTCTGTTGCCGTTAATAGTTGACGAATTAAAGCTGTGAAGGCTTGAATTAAGGAACTGTAGGGAATATTACGTTGAAATTGGTCAAACTTTCCTGAGATGAAATATCCCCGTTTTTGCGTAATTGGTTTGTAAATCTCCTGCACTAAAGCTGATTTACCAATTCCAGAGTAACCGGCAATCAACATCACTTCACTTTGTCCACGACTAGCCCGTTCAAAAGCTATTAATAAGTCGGTAACTTCTTGTTCCCTACCGTAAAGTTTTTGGGAAATTTGAAATCTATCAGAACTATCTTTTTTTCCTAGTTCAAAGGGTGAAATTGCTCCTGTTGTTGTCAATAAATCTAAGCATTGTTGTAAATCTGCTTGTAAACCAAAGGCGCTTTGATATCTTTCTTCCGCAGTCTTTTCGAGTAATTTCATCACTAATTGCGAAATAACTACAGGAATTGCCGAATTAATTTTATGGGGCGGAATCGCTTGTTTGGCAATATGACTGTGGACAAGTTCTACAGGATCTTCGCTAATAAAGGGTAATTGTTGTGTCAGCAGTTCGTAAAACGTCACCCCCAAAGAATAAAAATCACTGCGATAATCAATCGCTCGGTTCATTCTTCCTGTTTGTTCTGGCGAAATATAAGCCAGGGTTCCTTCTAAAATATTTAGGTTGAGTACAGTTGGATTTTCCTTTGACAACAGCGTTGCAATGCCAAAATCAATAATTTTGGTTTGGTGCGTTTGGGGATTTAGCAGAATATTGCCAGGATTAATATCTTTATGAATAATTTGTTGCTGGTGAATTGCACCTAAAGCTGCTGCTACTTGAATTGCAATGTGCAGAAAATTTTCCAGCGCCAAGGGATTTTGAGTTAGCCAACTCCGCAGAGGTTGTCCACCAAAATCTTCTAAAACTAAGACTAAGGTATTTTGATATTTTTCGATGCTGTAAGCTTGGATAATTCCCGGAACCTGAAAGCGGCGTGTCAGTTCGTATTCGAGTTTAAACCGAGCGATCGCTTCTGGGGTAGGATATTCCTCCCGCAATAATTTCAGCACGACTGGTTGGCGATCGGACTCTCGGTATCCCTGATACACCTGAGAACGAGGGCTATCATACAGTTCTCTTAAAATTTTGTACCCTTCCAGTGCGATCATAAATTGCTCAAGCATCAGAGCTATGTTTGTCAGCCTCACCAGTATAGTTTGGACGCTTTTAAAAGTGGTAAGATTACGTAATAGTTTTTTGTTAACAATGTAAAAAACTCAGTGTAGCGATCGCACTGAGCTAAAATAACAATCTTTAAGTTTTGGGTAATTACCCTAAGTTAAGCTTAACTTTCAGTATTCATTAATCATCCTTCTCGCCGCTTTCATTGCCGTAAACCGGACGACAAATGTAGGTAGGATAGTTATACCCACTTGATGGATATCTTGATTGACCGCCTGAAGGTTGTCCACCGTATGTTGGCTGACTATCTGATGTTGTTCCAGTACCTTGTCCACCAGATAATAACTGCTGTTCTGCTGTTGATAAGTCAACAACTAAATTAGATGTAATGAATTTATTTGACATAATTTTTTACCTCACTTAAGTTTATAGGTATATAAAACCTATGCTTTTATTATTATTTATTTTATCTTTTAATAAATTATTCTCTGGTTATAGTTTTTTGTCCGCACCCTCATTCTTTAGGATTAAAGCTTGTTGAAAAGCCAGTAAAAGCTCATAAATTAAATTACCATACTCCAGACCCCTTAAAGAAGTTATAAATATGAAAATGTTGATGATTTTTAGGATATGGTTTACGCCACAATTGATAATTAACACAACTTCCATTTATCGGAGCTAAGTCAATAAGGTTCGGTTAAGATCCCCCCGCCTACGGCGACCCCCTTTTTAAGGGAGTAAAATATGATTTTCAGCCCCCTTTTTTAAGGGGGGTTTGGGGGGATCTCAAAATACTAAAACGTTAACCAAACTGTATTGGAAGCTAAGTACAAAATATGTAAATTACAAATTACAAATTAGTCAATTATCATGAACTACCTACGGACTTCGCTTCGCTACGTCCCTTGGTTTCAGACGCTTCACCTGCTGAACTTTCCTAAACCCTCCACAATGCTGTGGGTTTTTAGAAAGAGGTTCAGCATCAGCGTTTGAGAGGCTAGTTCCTAACCCCTTAGCATAATTGAGCATTACCATAGCTGCTGCTACGTCACGATCAGCAACAAAATTACAGACCTCACAATTATGCACACGTTGGGACAACTCTTTTTTCTTTTTGTGTCCACATCTAGGACAGGTTTGAGATGGAGCAATCTTGAGGGGTACATAAACAAATACCCCATTACACTCATCAAGTTTGTATTTGATAAGCGATATCAAGTTGCCAATTCCAACATCTAACAGTGACCGATTTAATCCTGTTTTTTGATGCTTTCTCTTGCTGCCCTTCTTGAGGCAGTTGCGTGGTGAAGCAGTCCGGTCTTGGGGGTTTCCCCCAGGAGGAACTGCTGAAAGGGTTTCCCGACTTGAGCAAACTGCCGTGGCTCTACGAGTCATCCCCTTGATGTTCAACTTCTCACTAGCTACATTCTTTGAACTCTGGCAGAATATTTTGCTGATCATAGTAACTAATAGAATTACCAAAACGCTGATATTCTGTCTTTCTGTGGTAAAGACAGGCATTGAACAAATCTTTATGAAGTCGTTGCCAATAATGCAATTTCGACTCCTGGGATTTAGTTGGATATAAGCGAAAGGTGGTTCTACGTGTTACTATCATGGGTGTCATCATACCATTCACTTAACGAGAGAGTGCAACCCTCACTCAGAAAGAGTTCTCATGCTGTATTTTGCATTCACTTACATATTGTGTTGGTAACGAAGTATCGACGCAAGGTAATTACTTCTGAAATTCTCACAAGAATGCAAGCAATTTTTACGGATCTCTGTGAACAACAAAAAAGCATTTTGATTGAGTTCAATGGCGAAGAAGACCATGTTCATCTATTGGTCAATCTGTCTCCAGACAATCATATTTCTGAGTTTGTAAAAGTCCTAAAAGCGTCATCAAGTAGACTAATTCGCAAGGAGTTCAAGTCTCATGTGAGTAGTTGACTAGATCCTGCCCTTGCTTTCATCCCCCAGTGTAGTGAAACGGAACTGGGGTACTTCCCGCAAGGAGGTTAAAAAAATTAACATTATTGTTGCAATCTGCTAAATCACCAAATTCTGGCTGAAAATTATAAACCCTCAGCACCACATCTCAAAAGATAGATTAATTATCTCTTTATTTTTGATTCATCATCGATAACATTCATATCTTGACCATCACTAATCGGGACAAATTTGTTACTAATTGCCTCTACCATATTTCTTGGCTATCAAAAAGTGAATAATACACAAATATAAATATTGCGATGACTATATGTATATATTTCATGGGTACTGTAAAGAGTATGTAAAGATGCTTTTGGTGAGAATAGACACCTCAGTAAATATACAGTACAATTTCAATAAATTATTTAGATATTACCTAGTTTATTCAACTAAATAATCATAGGTATAAACCCCCTATCTAGCTGTGGGATTGTCTTTCTGTGTCAAATACATCTTTAAGCCTGATGTTTCGCTGTTGGATGAGCGATCGCTAATGATCAAAGGATGGTTAAAATAGAGCCTAAATATGAGTGCTTGTATGAGAATTCATAAAAGCACCAACAATGCAGAGATCAATAACAACTAACAATATCCTACATACCAATTTGACATAAATAATACATCAATTAACCAGCTAAAAACATGCTCATACTCTGAGAAGAGTGTAGTGATTTTACTGGACAACAGTAATGTTCATACAAGATTCAGAAAATTGGTATTGTTTAATCTTAAATTTTACTCACCCTGCAATATCTTGCAAAAGTTTCTCAGTTATCTATGGGCTGATATACTGATGTCACGAGAAACTTCTTCAGAAACTTTGCAAAATCACATTCTATAAGACTTAAAAATCAGCTAAAAAACAATCTATTCTGCAAATGTGTTTCTGAAAAATTTTGGAGAAAACTTTATAAAAAATTACTTTGTTATGTAATCTAAATATGCTTCAGTTAAATATGTTTGTAATTGTTGAAAGCAACAGTAGCCGCCAGGACTATGTTGCGAGTTGTGTATGAATAATTTAACTGAATTGTATTGCTGTGATGCTGAAACAATATGCTGAGAGAGTCAACCATCAGCATAATTTTCATTTTTGAAAACAGCGAAAATTGCAGTTTAAAAACTTTCAACTGGCTGAATCAATCAATTTATTTAGGTAAAAGTTATGGCAAATATCAACGGTACCAATGGCGATGACAACCTGATTGGCACAACTGGCGATGATATTATTACCGGCCGTGGTGGAAATGATAATTTATCAGGTAATGGCGGTAGCGATATTCTAGACGGTGGCGCTGGAGATGATAATATTTCCAATTTTGCAAGCACTGGAAATAGCATCCTTGATGGTGGCGCAGGCGACGATGTATTGGATGTGGATCAGTCTAGCGGTGATAACCTAGTTGATGGTGGTGCCGGTGATGATTATCTCGCCGCCGTAGGTTCCTCTGGGGTTAACGTTCTCAACGGTGGTGGTGGACAAGATATCTTAAACGCGGATCAGTCAACAGGCAATAACCTGCTGAATGGTGGTGGTAATGATGATTTTCTCTCAGCGATCGCATCTGAAGGTAATAACGTCCTTGATGCTGGAGGCGGTAACGACATCCTCAATATCAATCAGTCCGATGGCGATAACCTACTTGAAGGCCGTGCTGGTAATGATCAACTGTTGGCTGTTGGTACTTTTGGGAATAACATCCTCAATGGTGGAGATGGCGAGGATACATTAAATGCTGACGATTCCATAGGTAATAACACCCTCAATGGTGGTGGGGGTGCTGATTATATTACGGCTGTGGGTTCATCTGGGAATAACACCCTCAACGGTGGAGGAGATGCTGATACCTTAGATGTCACCGATTCCACAGGGGATAACCAGCTAAATGGGAATGGTGGTGACGATACCTTGACAGCATATCGTTCCACAGGTGACAACACACTCAACGGTGATGCAGGCGCGGATACCTTGGATGTGGATCAGTCCAGTGGCGATAACACCCTGGATGGTGGTGTTGGTGATGATTCTTTGTTTGCGATCGATTCCACTGGAGATAATACTCTCTATGGTCGTGATGGAGAAGATATCTTAAACGCAGATCAATCCACTGGAGAGAACTATCTCTATGGTGGTGCTAATAATGACTCTCTGTCTGCCGTTGCTTCCGAAGGTGATAACTTCCTGGATGGTGGAAGTGGCAACGACATCTTAATTGTTGATCAGTCTAGTGGCGATAACCTGCTTGAAGGTGGTACAGGGAATGATGAACTGTCGGCTGTCGGTGCTTTTGGCGATAACATCCTCAATGGTGGAAATGGTCAGGATACATTAAATGCAGACAATTCCACAGGAGATAACCTGCTGGATGGTGGTGATGGGGCTGATTATATTACGGCTGTAGGTTCATCCGGTTACAACACCCTCAACGGTGGCGCAGGTGCTGATACCTTAGATGTAACCGATTCTACAGGTGATAACATCCTCAATGGCGAGAACGGCAATGATACCCTGACAGCTTATCGTTCATCTGGTTATAACACCCTCAACGGTGGTGCTGGTGCTGATACCTTAGATGTAGATCAGTCAAGTGGCGACAATTATCTCTATGGTGGTGGTGGCGACGATTATCTGTCAGCAATTGATTCTACTGGAGATAATAATCTCTACGGTGATGATGGAGAAGATATCTTAAACGCAGATCAATCCACTGGAGAGAACTATCTCTATGGAGGTGCTAATGATGACTCTCTGTCTGCCGTTGCTTCTGAAGGTAATAACCTCTTGGATGGCGAAGGTGGCGACGATATCTTAACTGTTGATCAGTCTAGTGGCAATAACCTGCTTGAAGGTGGTACAGGGAATGATGAACTGTCGGCTGCTGGTTCATCTGGGAATAACATCCTCAATGGTGGAAATGGTCAGGATACATTAAATGCAGACAATTCCACAGGAGATAACCTGCTGGATGGTGGTGATGGGGCTGATTATATTACGGCTGTAGGTTCATCCGGTTACAACACCCTCAACGGTGGCGCAGGTGCTGATACCTTAGATGTAACAGATTCTACAGGTGATAACATCCTCAATGGCGAGAACGGCAATGATACCCTGACAGCTTATCGTTCATCTGGTTATAACAACCTCAACGGTGGTGCAGGTGACGATACCTTAGATGTAGATCAGTCAAGTGGTGACAATTACCTCTATGGTGGTGGTGGCGACGATTATCTGTCAGCAATTGATTCCACTGGAGATAATAATCTCTACGGTGATGATGGAGAAGATATCTTAACAGCAGATCAATCAACAGGCGATAACTATCTCTATGGTGGTACTGATGATGACTATCTGTCTGCCGTTGGTTCCGAAGGTAATAACCTTCTGGACGGCGGAAGTGGCAACGACATCTTAATTATTGATCAGTCTAGTGGTGATAATACCCTTGAAGGTGGTACGGGGAATGATGAACTTTCTGCTGCTGGTTCATCTGGCAATAACACCCTCAATGGTGGCGAAGGCGACGATACAGTAAACGCAGACAATTCCACAGGCAATAATGTCTTCAATGGTGATGCAGGCGCTGATTATATTACGGCTGTGGGTTCATCTGGTAGGAACTTCCTCAATGGTGGCGAAGGCGACGATACTCTAGATGTGACGGATTCCACAGGTAATAACGTCCTCAATGGCCAAGACGGTAACGATACCCTGACAGCTTATCGTTCCACAGGTGATAACATCCTCAATGGTGGCGCAGGCGACGATACCTTAGATGTAGATCAGTCAAGTGGCGACAATTACCTCTATGGTGATATCGGTGATGATTTCTTATCGGCAATCAATTCCACTGGAGATAATACTCTCTACGGTGGTGATGGAGAGGACATCTTAGACGCAGATCAATCAAGTGGCGCTAATTCTCTTTATGGTGGCGCTGATGATGATTATCTGTCTGCCGTTGGTTCCGAAGGTGATAACCTCTTGGATGGTGAAGATGGCGACGACATTTTAATTGTTGATCAGTCTACAGGCGATAACACCTTAGAAGGTGGGGCTGGTGATGATGAACTGTTGGCTGCTGGTTCATCTGGTAATAACACCCTCAACGGTGGCGAAGGCGACGACATATTAAATGTTGACGATTCCACAGGTAACAACACCCTCAATGGCGACGCAGGAAATGACGAATTGTCTGCCCTGGGTGCATCCGGTAATAACAACCTCAACGGTGGCGGAGGTGATGACGCAATCTATGTGAGTACTGCCTTACAACAGTCAACAACCCTGGTAGTACAAACAGTTGACGGTGGCGCAGACTACGATTACCTTTTTGTTGATTACAGCAACGCTACAGCCGGCATCACTTCCACATACAACTCGTCAACCAATAGCGGTAGAATTACCGCAGGCACAAATCGAGTTAACTACAGAAATATCGAAAGTCTGGAGCTGATTGGTACAGCCTTCAGTGACAACATCATAGGAACCAACGGCAACGATACACTTTCTGGTGGCAGTGGTGGCAATGATGTTATCAACGGCGGTGCTGGGGATGATTATATTTCAGCGATTGGTTCCTCTGGTAATAACACCCTCAACGGTGGCGAAGGTAACGATAGGTTAATAGTTGATGAATCTACCGGGGATAACCTGCTGAATGGTGGTGGCGGTAACGATACTCTATCTGCTTATCGTTCTGAGGGTGATAACACTCTCATTGGTGATGCAGGTGACGACACATTAGATGCGGATGAGTCCATTGGTAATAACACCCTCAATGGTGGTAGCGGTGATGATCATCTTTCAGCTATTGGTTCCACTGGGAATAACACCCTCAACGGTGGTCTTGGGCGTAATACCTTAAATGTGAATCAGTCCAGTGGTAATAACACCCTCAATGGTGATAATGCTGACGATGTGTTGTTGGCAGATGCTTCTGTGGGCAATAACACCCTCATTGCTAGAGGTGGTAATGACAGATTAAGTGCGGAATATTCTGAAGGGAATAACCTGCTTGATGGTGGTGCTGGTGATGACTATCTGTCTGCTGTTGGTTCCTTTGGCCTTAACACCCTCAATGGTGGTCATGGTAACGATATAGTGACTGTTGACTATTCCAGTGGTAACAACCTACTCATTGGTGACGATGGTAATGATACCCTGTCTGCTTATCGTTCCACGGGCGATAACACTCTCATTGGGAATACAGGGAGTGACATATTAAATGCCGATGAGTCCACTGGTGATAACACCCTGAATGGTGGTAGCGGCGATGATTATCTCTCGGCAATTGGTTCCTCTGGTGATAACATCCTCAACGGTGGCGCTGGACGCAATACCTTAGATGTCAGTCAATCCACAGGTAATAACACTCTCATTGCTGATACCGGGAACGATACCCTGTCGGCTTATCTTTCTGAGGGCGATAACACTCTCATTGGTAATGCAGGTGACGACACATTAGATGTAGATCAGTCCAGTGGTAATAATACCCTCGAAGGTGGTAACGGTGATGATTATCTTTCGGCAATTGGTTCCTCTGGTGATAACATCCTCAACAGTGGTGTTGGGCGCAATATCTTAGATGTCAGTCAATCCACAGGTGATAACACCCTCAATGGTGGTAACGGTGATGATGTGTTGTTGGCAGATGCTTCTGTGGGCAATAATATCCTCACTGCCGCAGGCGGTAATGACAGGTTAAGTGTGGAATATTCTGAAGGGAATAACTTACTTGATGGTGGTGTTGGTAATGATGAATTGTCCGCCGTCGGTTCGTTTGGCATTAACACCCTCTATGGTGGTATTGGTAACGATGTGTTGACGGTTGACTATTCCAGAGGCAATAACATACTCAATGGTGACAGTGGTAATGATACTCTGTCGGCTGTAGAAGCTACTGGGAATAACACCCTGGATGGCGGTAGCGGAAATGATACTTTGATTGGTGGTAATGGCAATGATTTTCTCATTGGTGGCGTAGGTAATGACTTGATCACGGGTGGTAGCGGTGCAGATACCTTTGTCTTTAATCGTTTTAATGAAGGTATTGACACAATTACTGACTTCAGCATTAGTAATGACATCATTCAGATATCTGCGGCTGGTTTTGGTGGTGGTTTATTAGCTGGGGCGCTATCGATTAGTCAGTTTACCTTGGGAACTGCTGCAAGCAACACCGATCAAAGATTCATCTATAACAATATTACTGGTGCGTTGTACTTTGACCAAGATGGTAATGCTGGTGGATTCAGACAAGTACAACTAGCACAATTGTCTGGTGCGCCGGCTTTGAATGTCAGCAATTTTGTGATTGTTTAAAGACTGTCGCAAAGCTAATTATGAAATTGCAATAGTACAGAAAACAAAGGTTACGCCATCAGCGTAACCTTTTTTCTATTTATTAATTATTTGTGGGAGCGATCGCCAATCATAACCCAATATTTTACCTGTTGTGAAAAGTAGATAACCAATAAAGAATAAGGCTGAGGTGGCAATTAACAATAGCAAGTTAACTGAGGCAAAAATCCGACCAGTAAATATAATTATGAGGATTCCGATAGCAATCAAAATCCAGCCCAGATGACGATTGATCCGTTGTTGACACAATACAAAAATCCCAGCAAAACAAAGCGCAATGCTAGGTAAACCAAAAAATATGCCGATTCTCACATTGGCAGTTAACAGTACAATGCTGGCAACTATTAAACTTAAACCTATCAGCTTAGTTGTTTTATCTACCACTATTGGTTGCTTCTGCTGAACTGGTGGGGGTACAACTTGCGTGCTATGAACTACTGTTGCTAAAGCTGGGGAATTTTGCCAAATGAAAGTGATGGCATCACCTTGACCAAAGTTAATGCGATCGCCTACTTTTAACTGATATCTAGTTCCCGCGTCTAGCTTGACATCGTTAAGAAATGTGCCGTTAGAACTACCTAAGTCTTCAATCAAGTAGTTGCCATTCTCGACGATAATTTGAGCATGAGCGCGAGAAACAACTTCTGCATTTGGCAAACTGGAAAAATCAATATCTGGGGGATTTTGGTCATTTGACTTACCAAGCCGGATGACCGTTAAATTTGGTGGTATGTCAAAAGCGGTGTTGGTTTGAACATGGAATAGCTGTAAACTTAGCCCTGTAGTGCTGAATTGATTGAGATTTTGCATGGCTTACGGTTGTATCGCTAATCCTATGTTAAATAGTTTAGGCGATCGCTGACACCTTTGCGTATTTACCCAGAGGCTTGATTGATTTTATCTCTACTACTAGCAGTCTTAGTTGATAGGTGAATAAGTAGTTGGACAAAATTAAATTCATTCGTGGCGATAGGGAACAGGTAACAGAAAAAATGTGTGTAATTAATTTTGTCTGGATACTCAACAAAGACAAGGTAGACAAGGGAGAGATGCTATTTGTGGTTTAAGCATTTTTGTGTAACTTTACCGAAATCTTAATCAAAAATTCTGTCCCTTTACCTGGTTCGGAAACACATTCCAAGCTACCACCATGTTTTTCGACGATAATTTGGTAGCTAATCGATAATCCTAAACCTGTGCTTTATTTCCCCGATTTAACTCCCGCCTACGCAACTTTACTAAAATTCGGACTCGCCGCTTGAACTGTTCAAAATCATCTGCACTCAATTTTGTTTTCTGCCAGACTGGACGTTGCATAAGTCGCTCAGTCCATTCATTTATCTTGGGATAATTACTCAAGTTAATGCCTAAACTTGGTAAGGAAGACACAGCTATACCAGCAACTATATCTGCTAAAGTTAACTGTTCACTGCCAAAGTAGAAAGAATTACCCAATAATTCCGTCAAGAATAGCAGCACTTTATCTATATGTTGTGTGGCTTTAAGAAATTGTGGTGAGGCTGTATTTTCATAAATTAATGAGACTATTTGTGGAAATAATTCATTAGCAGTCACATACTGTACCATCCGCACTTTTGCTAAAGCTTGATTTTCTTTGGGTAGTAGTGAAGGTGTAGGATATTTTGCTTCTAAATAGTCCATAATTGCCAGAGATTCGACTATTTGTAAGTCATCATCAACTAGGACTGGAATATGATGAAAAGGATTAACTTTTAAAAATTCTGCTTGTAATTGATCACCATCTAAATTCATCAAGATTGGCTCAAAAGCAATTTCTTTTTCTAGTAAAGTGAGCCATACACGCCGCGCATTCGGGGAAATGGGATTGTAGTAAAACTTCAACATCAGGTAATATTCCTCAAAATAAAAGACCGAACGGTTTGTGATTAGGCAAAAAAATGAATAATTATCCAAGAAAGATAATTATAGAAAGTGGTATTTTGATTTACGACTTAGGCATAAATTTAAACTTCTACCTTGTAATTCAAATTTAATTCATCTCCGGTTGTTCCTCTAATGCCCCAGTTAGATTTTGCAGTTTCAAAAATGGTAATTTCAATATCATTCAGAGAAATATCAAAGGTTTTATGAATATTTTCCATAAGTTGGTGAAGTAGCTGTTTTTTGGTTTCGATTGAGCGCCCTTCAAACATGATAATTTCGATGACTAGATAATTATCTGACCTGTCTTGAGGATAGTAAAAGTTTTCTGCTTCTAAGGGGAAAAATCGCTGAAATTTCTTTTCAGGGGTAACTTTGATAATTTCTATTAGTGCGGTATGAATAATGTGGGATAAATCTGATTTAATTGGATTTAGTTTATCGGCTAAACCATATACTTTAACTTGTACCATAGCTTTTAAGATTAGTGTTTATATACTGTTTTAAATGAGTAACTGCTCTTTGGATATGAATTACATCGTTGTATAATTTGCTCATCATGATTGCACCTTCTAAGGTAGCAATAATAATAGTTGCGACTTCCTCAGCATTTACTTCAGTGCGAATTTCACCTCGATTAATTCCCTTGGTAATAATTTGAGAAATTAAGTTAAGCCAAGAGTTCATTGCTTGTCGCGCCCGATCGCGCAATGCTGGATGAGCATCATCACTTTCAATTGCTGTATTTAACAGTGGGCAACCGCCTTTAATTGGCGGATGCTCAACAAAGCTGCTAAATACTTCCATAATCGCTTCTAGACGTTCACTTGCATGGTGTTTACTCCGAATTGCGGCTTTTGTACGCTGACTGACAAGCGCGATCGCAAAATCAAAGGCTTGGAGTGCTAGTTCATCTTTACTAGAAAAGTGATTGTAAATTCCTCCTTTCTGCAATCCGGTAACACGCATAATATCTGAAATTGACGAACCCGCATATCCCTGTTGGTTAAACAGTTCCGCCGCTTGTTGGAGAATGCGAGTTTTGGTTTCTTCACCTTTGGACATAAAAGCATTACCGACCGATTGGTCTGATTAAAAAATAACATAATAAAAAGTGATAAATCAATCCTGACAGAAATGATTAAGAATAAATACAGTCATGGTGATGAATTATGCTTCCCAACCGTTACCAAAACCTTAATCGGATTCAGCAACTTGACCCAGTAACCGACCATAGCCAGATATATTATCTGATGTCGGGTTATGAATTTTCGTGGGAGATGCAGCGATCGCTCGAAATAGCCTTAATGCGAACTTACTGTGTTCCCAGCATGTCTAAATTACTCGATAAGACCAAAGAATTTCATCAGCGTCCGCAAAAACGCTATGACGACACATCGATTTTGTTGGTAGAAATTGTTAAATGGGGTTATGAAAGCGATCGCGGTCAACAAGCATTGCAACGGATGAACGCCATCCACGGACGCTTTAAAATTGACAACGCCGATTTCTTATATGTGCTTTCGACCTTTATTTATGATCCTATCCACTGGAATGCTAATTTTGGTTGGCGGTTGATGTGCGAGCAAGAAAAATTAGCGTCCTTTTACTTTTGGCGAGAAGTCGGTAAGAGGATGCACATTGAAAATATTCCCGAAACCTACGCAGAATTTGAACGCTATAAACTCAATTACGAAAAGGAAAATTTTCGCTATTCTGACACAAACCGCCGTATTGGAGAATCAACACTTGCTTTATTTTTAAGTTGGTTTCCTTGGTGGATGCGAAAACCTTTGAAACCAATCGTCTATGCCTTACTTGATGAGACAATGCTTGATGCCTTTGGTTTTGAACATCCTTCACCATTGCTGCGTTCTTTTATGGTCAAAATCCTCAAATTCCGCGCCAGATTAATGCACTGGCTTCCACCTCGGACTCAGACTAATTTTTATATTGATTCTCCTATCCGCAGTTACCCGAATGGTTATGAAATAGCTAATGTGGGGCCAGAGGAGAAGCCAGAAAAGTTACAGATGAAGTAAGGTTTGTGGTTGAGTAAGCGATCGCTGGGCGGTAAAACTGCAAAAATTAGGCATTGGTGATTCAATTACTCAAACCTGATATAAACTATGAGTCAACTTCCCGATACACTTGAAGATGCGATCGCTCAAGCCCGTGAGGCGACAAAAGCCGCTTTAGCAGACGGTTACAATCGTGTCCAAATTGATTTGCTGTTCCCAGAACTCAAACAAATGCCCATAGCAGAACAATTTATACCGCTATTTGCTGAATATGAATCGCGGTTGAAAGTGTTCTTTGCTGATGCTGGTGGTGCAGCCTTAGCCCGCCGTGATTGGGTAGATGCACCATTCCAAATTCTGGATATTGGTACAGGTAGGGCTGTTTCGATTCAATCTAAAATTCAGCCAGAAGACGAAATTTTCTTATTTGTTTCCCCCACTTCTGTGGAAATACCCCAATTAGAAAAAGTTTGTGAAATTATTGGCGATCGCCCATTGGTCATGTTAAATCCACGCCTCGAAGATTCTGGAACTGTGGGTATTGGTTATGCAGCCAGACAAATTCGCCAACGGTTTTTGAATACCATTGAATCTTGTTATTACCTGCGCCCAGTGGATGAAACCACGGCTGTATTTCGCTGCTATCCTGGACAGTGGGAAGTTTTGGTACAAAAAGGCGAAAATTGGGAAATAATTGCCGAACTACCCAACAAACCATCAGGCGATGATATAGATTATCTTCTCCTACAAGGGCGATCGCAGGGTTCAAGTGACGCTACACCTGTGAAAAAGCCCAGCATGTTTAAGAGTTTGCAACGGTTTATCAAGGCATTGAGTAGTTAGTCAAGCTGGGGTAGCAAAGGAATATATCTTTGCTACCTCTGTGTAGTGTCATAAAAAAAAAGGTAGGAAGTCCTACCTTAATACCCAAAAAAAAGCATTTTGTAACCAAATACAGCATTCAATATCACACATAGATGTGACGACCATATTGCAACCACACGACGATGTTGTGAATCATCTTACCGCTTGACGGCTTGGACTAGTTTGCCATCTTCCATCTGCACAATGCGATCGGCTATGTCTAAAATGCGATGATCATGTGTCACCATGAGGATTGTACAACCTTGTTCCTTGGCGAGTTTTTGCATCAGATTGACAACATCTCGACCTGATTGACTATCAAGGGCGGCTGTTGGTTCATCGGCTAAAACAATTTTGGGATAACTCACCAAAGCGCGGGCGATCGCAACTCGTTGTTTTTGTCCACCTGATAATTTGTCGGGATAGTAATGTAAATGATTTCCCAAGCCAACTTGCTCTAACATCTGAATTGAGCGAGTTTGGATTTCTTGGTAACTAATATGAGTGTGTAATTCTAAACCAACTTTGACATTCTGCACTGCTGTTAAACTACCATGCAGGTTGTGTGCCTGAAAAATATAACCATTATGGCGGCGAGTTTTAACTAATTGTTCTGCTGTTGCACCACAAAGTTCTTGTCCTAAAACCTGCAAACTGCCAAATTGTGGAGAGCGCAACCCACCAACTAAAGTCAATAAGGTAGTTTTACCAGAACCAGAAGGGCCTGTCAAAATAATAATTTCACCAGCGTTAATTTCTAAGTTGATTTTAAACAAGACTTGCTTACGCAATGGCCCATAACCAAAGTAGTGATTGAGGTTTTCAATAGCAATAATGGGTTTGTTTGTCATAACTAATTTGTGGGGTTTAGCTCCCCGACTTCTTCAAGAAGTCGATGAGCTTAGTGATCACGAATGATTTAAGATTGCTATACACAAACGATACTAAAATTGAAAAATATATTGCTGCTCTTTGTACAGATAATATGAACACTAACACCGTCAGTTTACCTACTCCCCTGGAATTAAATATTGACTTAACTGACGAGCAGTTTTTTCAACTTTGTCAAAATAATCGTGACTTGAGATTTGAACGTACAGCTACAGGGGAATTAATTATTATGCCACCGACAGGAAGCGAAACTGGTTACTACAATGCCGACATAACTTATCAGTTAAGAGCTTGGAGTCGTCAGAATCAGCTAGGAAAATCCTTTGACTCTTCTGCTGGGTTCAAACTTCCTAATAGTGCAGAACGTTCCCCGGATGCGTCTTGGGTGAAGATGGAACGATGGAACGCTTTGACTCAAGCTGAAAAAGAAAGATTTGCACCTTTGTGTCCCGATTTTGTCGTGGAATTAATGTCTCCCAGTGATTCTCTAGAAAAGACACGCGCCAAAATGAGAGAATATATGGAGAATAGCGCGAAATTGGGATGCTTAATTAATCGCCAACAGCAGCAGGTAGAAATTTATCGTCCCAATCAAGAAGTTGAAATTTTACAAAGTCCAAAAACTTTATCGGGAGAAGATGTTTTACCAGGATTTGTTTTGGATTTGACGGAAATCTGGTGATGATTTTTGTCTCTTTGAGAATAGGCTATAAATATCCAACAGGATTTAGCGATCGCACTTACAAAGGTAAGTATTGAATGCAATTTTTCAATTCTTCAGGATCAGCAGCTTTAGCAATAATTTCTAAATCACGTACACAATCACCAACAGAAACTCTTAGTTTATGAGCATAAATTACACCCGCAAAGTCTATAGCTTCACCTTGACGACGGTTGGCTTCAGCTAAAAAATCTTCATCTTGGGAAAACAAAACTCGCTCAAGTTCTGTTGCGCGATCTAGTATGAGAGGATCTGGAAAACCAGTACGCTGATCTTCTTGTACTGTTAATACATCTACACCCCGCATTCGCAATCCAATTGTAATCCCCCGATGGACGTTCTCATCTATATAAAGAGCGAGGCTCACTTAATTAATCCTTCCGCGCGGAGTCTTTTAGCTAACGGGGATTCTCCAGCTTCTAAACGCAATCTTTCTGCATACTCAAAGCGTCGCTGCATATCAGCATCAATCTCTGCTTTGTGTTCCCAATAATAAGCTAAAGCTGAATGAATCTGACTCATGTTCAAATGTGGATACTGAAAATGTAATTCTTCTGGACTCCAACCATAGGCATGAATAGAAGTAACTAATTCCACAACTTTCATAGAAGTTCCAGTGATGAATGGCACATTATTTTCATCAATCAGAATATATTTATATTCAGTAGCCGTTGTTTGGTTCATAATTTATCAAATGCTCAAATTATTACATAGATTTAACATAGCCTACTCAATCTTTATAGTGTTTTCTAGTCTACTGAGGTACGAAGTTATCTGTTTCCATCTGCGTTCATCCGCGTCCATCTGCGGTTAATTATTCTTGTTATAGCAATCCTGTCTGAGTCGTGAGAAATTTCCTTTTTAACAAACCGCAAAGGACGCAAAGGACACAAAGAAGGAGAAGACAGAGGATTACACAAGTGATTTAGGATTGCTATAGTACCTCACCAGAATGAGAACCGCTATATTCATAAACAAGTATAAAGTTTAAAAATTGAGTAAGGGAACGCAAATTAAGTGAATATTCTCCATCATTTGGGCTTGAAAATCACTAGATAACTAATATTATCATGCAATTGCTTGGCTTTTAAAACATATCCGCAGGGTCAGCAGATTGGAGTTTACGAGTAGCGATCGCCCCTGAAATTGCACACATAATAAAAGTGAGAATTATTACTTGTAATCCCCGCATTAAAGTCATATACATTGGCAGATTTGTAGCAGCGCGAGTTAGTTGATAAAGTCCTAAAGACACGACAACTCCCGGAAGAAAACCAAGTAATGCTAAAATTAATGCCTCTTCAAAAATGACACCAAGTAAATAGTAATTGCGGTAGCCAATGGCTTTAAATGTGGCATATTCTCTGATATGAGCATTCACATCAGCAGAAAGAACTTGGTAAACAATAATTACCCCCACTACAAACCCCATTGATACACCCAGACTAAAAATAAACCCAATGGGTGAGTTGGTTCGCCAAAAGTTATTTTCAAACTCAATAAATTCGGCATGAGTTAACACTTTGACATCATCTCTCAAGTGTGATTTCAAAGCCATTGCTACTTGTTTTGGTTCATAGCCAGGTTTGACTTTAATTAAACCCAAACTAATACTACTGGACTGGCGGCGAGGAAATATCCGCAAAAAGTTTTGGTCGCTAGTCATCAAGCTACCATCTGCCCCAAAAGACGCACCAACTTGGAACAATCCACTAATTCTAATTGTGCGTCGTTCCATTTCTGTAGTGAGAATTTTACCTTGATCAATTTGGGCGATCGCTTTTTGATAATCACCTCTTGCACCACGGTCAAATAGTACGTTATCAGGTAAGGCGATGGTTTGTAATTGTTGGTTGACATCGGGTAAATCAAACACTGGCTTATTAGGATTAAACCCAATGACTAACACCCCCGTCTCACGGCGCGTTTGGGGATTCTTCCAAATACTGTTACTAAAATACATTGGTTCGGCTGACTCAACTCCTGGTACATCCATCGCTTGATACAAGCGTCGCCGCGAAAACGAAGACATGCTTTGCAAGTTACGGGCTTGAGGACTCAGTAATACAATATCGGCTTTTAAACTGCGATGCAGTCTTGTATTACTGTCATACAATGCCCTCTCAAAGCCAAGCTGCATAAACATCAGCACATCCGCAAAGGCAATACCTGATAATGCTACTAACAGCCGACTTTTTTCATGACTCAGTTGCAGCCATCCCAAAGGTGTGCGTCGCTGTATATGTTTGATTATTCCCATCATAAATTAAGTGCTGAGTGCTGAGTAATAAGAGTTAAGTAATAAATTACCCTCCTGCCTCCTCAAATTTGAATCACCACTTTGACTTGCATATTGCTGAGAGTGGCTGCTTTTTGAGTAGATGTTTTATCGAGTCGGATATGTACTTCTACGATTCGGTTATCAATGTTACTCAGAGGATCAGTATTCACGAGATTTTGTCGCCGTACTTGTAAGCCTTTGCGTTCTACGGTTCCTTGTAATTCAATGGGTAGAAAATCACCGACGATTTTGACTTTTTGTCCTGGGCTGACTTTACCGATATCACTTTCGTAAACTTCGGCGACAACATACATTTGGCTAGTTCGTCCAATGTCCGCAATGCCATCGTTACTAATTAATTCCCCTGGCTGGGCGTGAATTTCAATTACTTGACCATCTTGGAGCGATCGCACGTAAGCTTGTTCTAAATTTACCTTAGCCCGATTCATCGCTGCTATGGTGCGGTTGACTTCGGCTTGGGCGGCTTCTACATCGACTTGCGGAACTTCGGTAATTTGGTCTAATGTAGCTGCGGCTTCTTGAAGTTGCTGTTCACTCGCTGCTTGAATGCGTTTTAACTGAGCTTGGGCTTCCTGGAGGCTTTTTTGGGCTGTTTCTAAACTTAAACTTTTGCTATCGCGTTGGGAAACGGAAATTGCACCTTCTTTAAACAGAATTTGATAACGGTTGTTTTCAATAACAGCGTTGGCGACTTCGGCTTGTAAGCGGGAAACAGTGGCGACTTGAGCAGCAATATCACCTTGACGTTCGGCTTGGAGGCGGGCAATTTTCGCGGTTTGGGCGGCAATTTCTCCACGTTTTGCGCCTGTTTTGGTACGATTTAGGTTTGCTTGGGCGACTTTTACTTGTTCTTGTGCTTCTTTATATGCTGCTTCTAAGCGATCGCGATTATCTAAAATGGCAATTATTTGCCCTGCTTTTACCTTATCCCCTTCATTAATTAATAATTGTTCGACTCGACTAACTTCTGTTGAGGTCGAGGCTGAGAGTTTTATCAGTTTTCCTTTTGGTTCAATTCGCCCTAAAGCCGTAACTGTTTTGATTTCTGGTAACAGCACAGATGAACTTTGCGCTTTTTGATTAGCAACTTCCCGAAATTTCAACACAGTAAAAAAACTGCTGCCAATTACGGTTAAAGATACAATAGTCGCTATCAAAAAAGGTGGACGGAAAATTAACTGACGAGATATCGGTCTGCCTAGCTTTGAGTTCTGCACGATAGCATACCTTTGAAACCATTCCAATTGGTTGATTCAAATTCCGGTGGCAAAATAGAGTTTTGGTAAATGTCATAACCCAGTTTTGATGATTGGATATTGAAAAGAATATAGAGGTGTAAAATCACACCTACACCCTCATACCCTTACACCCTTATCTATGTAAAACCTGATGTAGATGCTCAACGGTTATTCAAGAACAATGAAGCGGGAAATATAAAACTAAACCGTATAGTTATATAATTAGGATTATACTAAACCGAGTAGTTTAGTCAAGCGATCGCGAAAAAGTATTTACTATTTAAGAGCATTGCTAAACTTACTTCCGAATCAGGTGTTACAGCTACAGGACTTAAGCAGTGAGAGGAAAAATCAAGGGTATGAGGGAGGGTGTAAGGGTGAAGGGGTGTATGTTAGGACTTACGCAAAAAAACGAAAAAATAAGGTTTTAGTAAAGGGTGCAGGGGTATGAGAGTGTAAGGGTGAAAGTATTCAAAACCCTTACACCCCCACACCCAATCCCCACAGACAATTTTGGTGCGTCAGTCCTGGGCTACAGAAAATCTTGAGAACGATTACAAAATCAGGAATATTGCAACATGGCACGCCCAAAAGCGGGAGAAATAGACCGTTCCAATTCCACAGAAAAAGTCGAAAAGATCCTCCAAGGGGCAATGCAGGAGTTTCTCGCCCACGGCTACGCGGCTACGAGTATGGATAAGGTAGCAGAAGCCGCCAACGTTTCTAAAGCCACGGTATACAGTCATTTTCAAGATAAGGAAGGGTTATTTCGGGCATTAATCGAAAAATTGGCAAGAAAGCGGTTTCATTCAATTTTAGGAACTCAACCCCTCCAGGGGGAACCTTATATTGTGCTGCGGCGGTTAGCCAAAACTGCTTTAGACCAAATGGTGAATGACCAAGAATATCAAGCATTTGAGAGGCTGTTAATGGGAGAGTCGGCGCGTTTCCCAGAATTGGCCCAGGTATTTATTGCGAGTATTGCCAAACCCGCCATTGAGACTATCAGTAAATATTTAGCTTCATGTTCGGAATTAAACATCCCTGACCCAGAAGCCACAGCCAGGATACTCATTGGTTCACTGGTGCATTTTGTGATGACTCAAGAGATTATGCACGGTAAGAATATTATGCCAATGGAGAGCGATCGCTTGATTGATGCCTTAACCCACCTCATTGTTAATTGCGCTGATTAACCGCTTGGATTTTCCATAAACCAAAAACTTGCTTTTTTCCTATATAAATAGGTTCTAGATTATAGTTAACACTCAAATATAGGCGTAAATTTCTTGATGGGTAGAACAAAAATAGATTGTCTTTTACTTGAGAAATGACCAAATTTTGAGGCTGAGTAGTTAGCTGAAAATTCACATCGGCATTGACTATATGAGTTAATCCTAAAATAGAGGGGAATTTAGCATCACTTACTAATAAAGGCTGAGAAGTTTGATTGATCACCTCAGCAACTTGATTTAATCTTAAATTATTTGCCGTACCTTTATTCCACCAAATATCAGCCGAAGAAATAATTACACCAGATATCACCCCACAGGAAATGATAAAAATCGTAATTAATCTCCAGATATTTTGCCATTTTATGCTTTGAATGGCGACTAACTTACTGGCTAAAAGATGGGCAACTGTTAATTGTATTCCTAAAAATGTTGGTATGAGATATCTCACAACTACTGAACGCCTCCCGCCAAAGATAACATCGGGAATTATTAAGCTTATGGCTGTTGTTAAAGTTAAAGTAAATATGAATAACCAAGTAGTTTTAGGCGTTGAACAATAGAGATAGTAAAGTCCATAACCAATCAAAACTATCAAGGCTAACGTAAATGGTATCAACCAAATTATTGTTTTAAATGGTGTATTTTCATTAATAATTACCCAATCAAGAAAAATTCGCGTGATATTTAGCAACCATCTCCCAATGAAGGCGGGTAAACTCGTCGCTTCTGTTATCCAATCTAACCTTTGAATTCTGCCAGAGATTTTACCTTGATAAATAACTATCAGCCAAGGAATAAAAGCGACAATAGCGGCTGTGACAGATAATAAATAAGCAATTAATGACGGAGTTTTTTTGAACCCATTAATACCTAATATATAAATACCATGACCAAGCACCACAAAAATTGAGAATAAAAATGTGTAAAAACTCAAAATTAGGGAAATTGTATAAATAACCCAACTAAGCAATGTTTTTTTTCTTAAAGCTAAGAGAATTGTGTAGTTAGCAATAATAATAGTTAACGTCCATAAACTATATTCTCTAGCTTCCTGAGCATATAATAAATGAAACGGCGATATGGCTATCAGTGAAACAGTTATCCATCTTGTTAAAGATGATGTAAATATTTCTCGGCATAAATAATATACGCTGACTAAAGAAAGCACACTAATAAGGGCAGATAAACTCCTAATTACAGCGACCGAATTACCAAACCAAGCTGACCAAAACCACGCCAAAATATAATACAGTGGTGGATGTTGAGAATCTTCTATAGCCAGCCGCGTAATTGCACTACTGACACCTTGGGCTGGATTTATTTGTTGATATTGTTTTAACATGCCAACATTAACAATTTCACCATGATAAAATTTGTCAACAATTTCTGTACTGGGATGACCAGAAAGCCATAATGAGGTATAAACTTCATCATTCCAATAAACTTTGCCATCAAGGTTAATAAACCGGAAATAAATTCCTAAAAACAAGATAGAAATAACAAGAACTTTTAGCCAGATATATTCTTGTTTGTAATGTAGAAGTTTCATGGTTAGAAAGATGAGAGAGTATTTACCAGGACTTACGCACCAAAATTGTTTGTGGGGATTGGGTGTATGGGTGAAAGGGTATGGGGTGTAAGGGTTTTGAATACTTACACCCTTACACCCTCATACCCCTGCACCCTGTTCTAAAACCTTATTTTTTCGTTTTTTTGCGTAAGTCCTATTTACAAAGTCAGGTTTTAGCTGAATGCACTGCCATAAAACCTAAATTTTACTCATCCGGTCGTCAGTACACTACCGGAGAAATACTCTCTCTGGTTGGATTTCTTCAGCTAACTATTGAAATTAAATTAGAAATAGTGATTTTTTATACATTTTTCTAGATAATTCAGTGCATAGCAAGTGGTTCTGCTGGTGGAGATGCTGCAATTAACTGTATCTCTAATATTTAATTATGAGCCGTTACCAGCCATAAATGATGTAGGTTGATTCTTGAGGGCTGATACAAGAAAACGAAAAATTGAGTCTTCAAGGTATTCCAAACCCTTACACCCATCCCAAGCAACAATCTTCGTGTGTAAGTCCTGGAAGAAGAAAGCACAAATTTTGTGACCTCTATGCCAACAATTTAACCCCCAGATAGATAAAAATTTGTATGCTGAAGTTAACAGGTCTTAATAGTTCTTTTTAAAGATTGTGCAAGAAGATTTTAGATTAATCGTCGATTTAGTATTAGTTTTGGGAGTCGCAGCCTGTGGGGGGTTGTTGGCATCCCTTTTGAGACAACCAGTACTATTGGGGTATCTCATCGGCGGAATGGTTGTCGGGCCTGCGGGGCTAGGACTGATTAAAGAGATTATTCAAGTAGAAACTTTGGCGCAATTCGGGGTAGCCTTTCTCTTATTTGCCTTGGGCGTGGAGTTTTCTTTTGCGGAATTAAAAAAAGTAAAAGCGATCGCTCTTGGTGGAGGTGGACTACAAATCGCCTTGACAATCTTAGTCACAGTGGTGGTGTGTGGCTTAACGGGTGCTTGGGGCAGTTTACCCGCTAAAGGTGTATTCCTGGGGTCAATTCTTTCTTTATCTTCTACCGCCGTTGTCCTCAAGTGCTTGATGGAGCGCAACGAAACAGAAACGCCCCACGGACAGGTAATGCTGGGGATTTTGGTAGTACAGGACTTAGCTTTAGGGCTAATGCTGGCTGTTCTACCTGCCCTGCACGCACCAGCAGAAGTGATTGGTGTAGCTGTACTCACAGCCTTGGTACGGATTGGCTTATTTGCGGCTGGGGCAGTTGTGGCTGGTATTTGGCTGATACCGCCATTGTTGCGAATGTTAGCCCGTACGGAAAGCCGGGAATTATTTTTACTCGGTGTAGTGGCTTTATGTTTAGGTATTGCCCTACTTACAGAATATTTGGGCTTATCAATTGAAATGGGGGCGTTTGTCGCCGGCTTGATGATTTCTGAGGTGGAATACGCCGACCAAACCTTAACTTATGTAGAACCGCTACGAGATATTTTTGCTAGTTTGTTCTTCGCCGCCATTGGGATGCTGATTGACCCGGTGTTTTTGTGGAACAATCTGGAATTAATTTTAGGGTTAGTGGCGTTGGTGTTTGTGGGCAAGTTTTTGATTATTACGCCCTTAGTGAAACTCTTCCGCTACCCGTTGAAAACAGCTTTAATTGCTGGGTTTGGACTGGCACAAATTGGGGAATTTTCCTTTGTGTTGGCTAGTGAAGGTCAAGCATTAGGGTTGGTATCTCGACGTATATATTTACTCATTTTAGGAACTACAGCCGTTACCCTGATATTGACTCCTTTTGTGCTGCGGCTATTACCATTTTTGTTTAACTTTGCCGAATCGATGCCTTGGCTGAAACCTTATTTAGCAGGAGAAGGTGAAGCCAGAGATGTATCGGAAGAATTACCTGTAAAAGACCATATAGTTGTTTGTGGCTATGGGCGGGTAGGTAAAAATTTGGTGAAGTTATTGCAACAGCATGACTTACCTGTGGTAGTCATTGACCAATCCGAAAGCCGGATTCAGCAGTTACGAGATGCGGGTGTGGCTTATGTTTATGGTAACTGTGTGAGTTTTCACGTTTTAGAAACCGCAGGCGTAAACCATGCGAAAGGAATGGCGATCGCACTTCCTGACCCTATGAGTACTCGTCTGTGTTTAAAACGCGCTTTAGAATTACATCCAGAATTAAATTTGGTTGTTCGCGCCACCCAAGACAAAAATATTGAGGTGCTTTATCAATTAGGGGCGCGGGAAGTTGTTCAACCAGAATTTGAAGCAAGCTTAGAAATGGCAACTTATTTATTAAACGATCTAGGCTTCTCACAATTTATCGTCCAGCGAGAAATGCAGCAAATCCGCAACGATCATTACTTGGATCTGCGCCCAGAACGTTCTGCTTCTGAGGTTTCCCGCGATTTAGACCAAGCCACCCGCGACTTAAATCGGCGCTGGTATCCCTTACCTGCAACTTCACCTCTCATTGGCATGAGTTTAGAAGAAGCGGATATGCGTTACTTAACAGGGGTCAGCTTGATGGCGATTCGCCGCGCTAATGGCACAGAAATCGACTATCCCAACAATCTCACAAAATTAGAGGAAGGCGATCGCTTATTAGTGGTTGGCGAATCAGAAGAACTAGCAGCCTTAGAAGAATTTGCCCAAGGTAAAATAGCTGTTCCCGGAGAAAATAGTGCTTGTCAATGGATAGCAGTCGAGGCTGATTCTCTCGTTGAGAATAAAACCCTGGCTGACTTAAAAAATCACGAAAAACCATTACAAATCCAAGCACTGCGACGAGATGGTAAGTTTATTCGCCGCCCTGATGAAAAAACAGAACTGAAAGTTGGCGACCAAGTATTATTATGTGGTAGCTTACCCAGTCTGAATCAACTACAATATTTATTCACCACAGCCAACAAAATGCCTTTGTCTATCCCCATAGCCAAAGCGAGTGAAGCACAAATCATCAAAGAGTTTCTGTCGTGAAAGTGCTGAGTTTTGAGTGCTGAGTAAAAATACTAGCCTCTAACCTCTAGCCTCTAGTACAGTCCGGCGGAAATAAATAGACCATAAGGAATTGCTAAAAGGCTTGTGTTATCACTATTATTTCTTTTCCCTTTTGCCTTTTTCCTTTTGCCTTTTTGTACTAGCCCCTAATTAACCCTTGGGTTGAAGATAGACGATCGCTTGTTTCCAAATAGTTGTTTGCTGGCTGTTTTCATTGGCAATACAAACACAACCGTGGTCTTGCCATAAAATCTTACCTGTCAACAGGTCGCCTGTGACTAGTTTGAACTCAACTACTGCGGCTTGTTTAATCAGGTTCTGCACTTGGCGAATGCTTGGCAGTGACGTATCAAAATCAGTTGTCGCCATGTTTGGTGATGGTTTATGCACAATCGAAAATTTTCTCAGTAAGGAGTTGCAAATTATGAACTATCAGTTATGAAGGACAAAATTTCATATTTCATACCTCATACTTTATACTTCATACTTTCCTAATCATTGATAATTCATCATTGGCAAAATGGCAATTGAATTTACTAAGTATCACGGTCTAGGCAACGACTTCATTTTAATTGACAATCGCGGGGCAGCCACGCCAGTTCTCACACCAGAGAAAGCCGTTGAGTGGTGCGATCGCCACTTTGGTATCGGTGCAGATGGTGTAATTTTCGCCTTACCAGGAAAAAACGGTACTGATTACACCATGCGGATTTTTAATTCTGATGGTTCAGAGCCAGAAATGTGTGGTAATGGGATTCGCTGTTTAGCGGCATTTCTCGCCGATTTAGAAGGTATATCCCGCACTCAAGATAAATATCGCATTCATACCTTGGCGGGGACAATTACACCCCAACTAACACCGGATGGTCAAATCAAGGTGGATATGGGTTTACCACATTTACTAGCTGGCGAAATTCCGACTACCTTGGGTGTGGCTGATGCCAAAGTGATTAATCAACCCCTAGAAGTCGCTGGACAAACTTGGGAAGTAACCTGTGTGAGTATGGGGAATCCCCACTGCATCACTTTTGTGGAAGATGTCGCCGCCATTCCCTTAGAAACCATCGGCCCAAAGTTTGAACATCACCCAGTGTTTCCCCAAAGAACCAACACCGAATTTATTCAAGTGGTAAGTCGTGACTACCTAAAAATGCGGGTATGGGAAAGAGGCGCAGGAATTACATTGGCTTGTGGTACAGGTGCTTGTGCTTCTTTAGTGGCTGGTGTGTTAACTGGAAAATGCGATCGCGCCGCGACTGTAGAATTACCAGGAGGTTGCTTAGAAATTGAATGGTCAGAAATTGACGAACGAATTTATATGACTGGCCCCGCCGAACGAGTGTTTAAGGGTACTGCTTGAAGCAGCCAGAGGAGGCTGGGTGTAGGGCGGCGCTGGAAAGTCAAAAGTCAAAAGTTAAAAGTCAAAAATTCTCTGACTTTTGATTTTTGACTTTTTTTTGCCCTGACACCCTTCCCAAAACTCTTGATTTTTCGTCTCACTGCGTAAGTCCTGAATTAATTGGAAAGGATCTTTCCTTCTGCGTCCTGCCTCCTGCCTCCTTCAATACTCAGCACTCCTCATTGCTTGACTGCTTTCATTGACAAACTAATCCGTTTTAATTTCTCGTTCACTTCCAAGACTCTCACTTTGACAACTTGTCCCACCTTGACGATTTGTTTGGGATCTTCCACAAATCTATCGGCAAGTTGGGAAATATGTACTAAACCATCTTGATGTACGCCAATATCGACAAATGCACCAAAATTGGCAACATTTGTGACTATTCCTTCTAATTCCATCCCTATTTGTAAATCTCTAATTTCTTTGATGCCTTCTTTAAAGGTGGCATATTTAAATTCGGCGCGGGGGTCTCGTCCTGGTTTTTCGAGTTCGCTGAGGATATCTCGCAATGTCGGTTCACCAATGGTATCGGTGACATATTTTTTCAGATCGAGTTTTTTGAGTTTTTCCGCAATTTGACTGACTTGATTTAATTTAACGTTGAGGTCAGATGCGATCGCTTCTACAACTGAGTAACTTTCAGGATGCACAGCCGTATTATCTAAAGGATGATCACCATTGCGAATCCGCAAAAATCCGGCGGCTTGTTCAAAAGCTTTCGGCCCTAATTTCGGGACTTTCAAAAGTTGGCGGCGATTTTTAAAGGCACCATTTTGATTGCGATAGGTAACAATGTTGTTGGCAACTGCGGCTGTAATCCCAGACACAAACGTTAAAAGTTCTTTAGAAGCTGTATTTAAATCTACACCCACAAAGTTGACGCAGCTTTCTACTGTTTCATCTAGTTTTTTTCTCAACAGTTTCTGATCAACATCGTGCTGATATTGTCCCACACCAATAGATTTGGGATCTATTTTGACTAATTCTGCCAAAGGATCTTGCAAACGGCGACCAATACTAATTGCACCCCGCACTGTTACATCTAAATCAGGAAATTCTTCTAACGCTACTTTGCTGGCAGAATATATTGATGCACCAGATTCATTCACCATTACTTTAATTGGTTGATGGTCGAGAGTTTGTAATACTTGGATGACAAACTCATCAGTTTCCCGCGAAGCTGTCCCGTTACCAATCGCAATTAGCTCAATTTGATATTTTTCAAGCAAATTTTTAATCGTTTGTGCTGCTTTTGTGCGTTGTTCTGCTGCTTGGTGGGGGAAAACTGCCTGATACTCTAAAAATTTGCCTGTTTCATCTAAAACAGCTACTTTACATCCAGTTCTAAATCCCGGATCTATCGCTAAAGTCGGTTTCATCCCCGCAGGTGCAGACAGCAATAACTCCCGCAAATTAGCCTCAAATGTTTTGATCGATTCTATGTCTGCATAATCTTTTTTGGTAGAAATTACTTCTGCCGTCAGAGAGGTTTTCATCAGCCGGTTAAACGCATCTTTCAGCATCGTCTGATAAAAATCTCGAATATCTCTGACTTTGGTGCGAATTACTTGAGATTCGAGATAACCAAGCACATAATCTTCATCAAAATTAATATCAAAGCTTAATATTCCCTCCGCTTCACCCCGACACAATGCCAACATATTGTGGGGAGCAATATTTTTGACTTTGATTTGATAATTGCGGTACATCTCAAATTTAGTTGTACCTTCAGGATGATCATCTTTAATCCGAGAAACAAAAACTCCAGCTTCTAGGAAATAGTCACGCAAATAAGCCCGCAGTTCAGCTGTTTCAGCTACTGCTTCAGCAAGGATGTCGGCTGCACCTTTTAGCGCCTCATCTGCGGTTTTTACACCTTTCTCTTCAGAAATATACTTGCTTGCTTCTGCTGCTAAAGATGCAGCTACACCATTTTTAATATTGAGAGATTGAATAAACTCAGCTAAAGGTTCTAATCCTTTTTCTTTGGCAATGGTGGCACGGGTGCGGCGCTTTGGTCGATATGGTAAGTATAAATCCTCAAGTTCGGTTTTTTGTTGACAAGAGATAATTTGTGCTTTTAACTCATCAGTGAGTTTACCTTGTTCGGCGATCGCATTTAAAATTACAGATTTTCTTGCCTCTAATTCTGTTAAGTAATTGTACTTATCAAACAAATCGCGCAATTGCACTTCATTCATTTCACCAGTGCGCTCTTTGCGGTACCGTGCAATAAACGGAATCGTTGCACCCTCCGCCAAAAGTTCCAGCGCGTTCTGCACCTGATAAGGTTTAAGCTCTAGTTCAGCTGCTAAGAGTTGAGGAATGTTCAGCATTGGGTATCTAAGGGAAAAACGTTACTTCTAAAGGTAATATCCTAGATAGATATTATAGTGACAGCACTGAGTGTTAAACTTATTTACTAGACAATTACGGAATCTTGATTTGCTGACTGTTTCTTTATTTAGAGTATTGTGAAGAAAACATCTTTAGATGTAAGATTGACAGCAATCATTATGAATAAAACTTTAAATTAAAATTTCTTAATCCTTGGCATCTTAAATTTTAGGAGAAGAATTGCAATGCCTTTGATTTTTTTAATCCCTTTATTCACTGGTTTAGCAACTGGTTACTTATCAAAAAAATGTAGCGATGAACTAGCTTACTTAACTGGCGTGTTTACTATTATCAGCCTAGTAGTCAGTCTAGTCTTAGCACCTTGGCAAATCCAGCTATTACTGTTGGTAGTTGTATTTGTCAGCACTAATAAACTTTTACGAGATAACGATAAAAATTATACGCAGGTCAGTAAGAAATAAGTAGAAATCGTTAAGTAATCGGAAGATGCGATCGCTACTAGGTTCATTGATGTTTGCATAGATGTTTTATGTATACATCAAGAGTATAGTCTGCGATCGCTTTCCATAACAGCAACATTCAACGTTCTCAAAATTTTAATTAATATTGGAAGGAATAGCTGTCATCCAAATTCTCTAAAATCTAGAACCTTATACCCCAATAAGGTTCAGTTAAGAGAATAGTAGGTTGGGTGTAGCGATAGCGAAACCCAACAAAGTATGAGTGAATGTTGGGTTCCGTTCCTCCACCCAACCTACACAAATCTAAGTTGTTGCCTTAACTGAACTGTATTGCCTTATACCCTATCTGACTTTATTGGGATTTACGCAAAAAAATTCTCACACTCTCATTCCTCTGTGAACTTTGCGTCTCTGTGGTGTGATTTTCCGTAGCCTGGGCGTAAGTCCTGTTTGTTAATTATAAATAATGAAGAGAATATTGGTCGTTTAACAGGGTATATTAATTCGCCTACAAGCAAATTTCAGAAAATATTTCTAATAAATTCAGGTTTTGAATATTAATAATCAATATTTGACTGCTTAAATTTTTTATTTAAAATTTACAAATAAAATAGAAAACACACCAAACTTTTATTTGAGAAGTTTAGGTCAAATTTGACTTTTCCTCATTATTGTAAGATGTCTATTAGGTAAATGACACATTCTTGAGAAAATCTAGCCTTGCTTAATTAGCGTAATCAAAGTTATTTGAACTGCGATTAAACTGTTACTTTTGCTTTTTTGTTGCCATATCTACGTTTTAACGCACCCAGTCCTACAGTACCTACACCAAGACCAAGCATAGTGATTGGTTCGGGAACAGGCTGTGGGTTGGGGTTATAATTGGCATTGTAAAATGTGTCACTTCCCCCACCGGGAAAACTAATAACATGAATAGCTAACTGCAACTTACGATTTATGAGGGCATCAATCACATTATTATAGTTTGCAGTAAATTGAAATCCCAACGTTTCTCCACTTTGAACTGCGGCCGCGTTACCTGCATTTTGTTGCCCTCCAGTTACTCTTGTTCCACCAAAAGTTTCACCATCCCATCCTGGAATATTATTACTTTGTGGTGAATTGGGAAGACTTGTGTTGAAATTGACATAACCGCCAGCGTTACTTACATTAGGCGTAACACTAGACAAAAGACCACTTATACTAGGATCAACACTGAAAGCAACATCTCTAATAGCAGTACTTTGTGAAGCAGGACTATTGTTGGAAAAACTAAAAAGAACTGTGCTTGCAGTGTTTTGAGTCACATTTACTGAAAAGTTACCTACATAAATGTCATTAACTTGCTGTGCAGAATCTGCTGGAAAGACATTCTGAAAATTGACAGTAATAGCAGCAGCCGGTCTAGCAGCAGTTGTAACAACTGCTATGCTTGTTCCTACTAGCAAAGTAGAAAGAAGTGAAGTATGCTTCATTAAGTTTATTGGAATCCGAAAAGACAATGCCTTAAAAATATACTGTCCAATTTTCAGTAAATCAATAGGTATAGTATTTAACTTCATCAAAAATTTATCAAAATAAAATATTCAGTTATTTTAAAATTTAATTGGTTTTCATAAATCACAAACTATCCATTTCCCTCAACACTAGTGCATATTGTGAGGAATCAAGCTGATACAGAACAAGCTCTATAAGAACATAAGGCTGTTAGTAGCAGTATGTTTAGTTAACTTGCTATCAAAGCAAAATATCTTAGAACATCTGTGCATGAAATCTATATAAGGGTGTATTAGCTTGATTGATACAACAAGCTACTAATATCATGATTTTACAAACACTTTTTTAACTGTTACTAACCACACCCAGTATATTCAACGGTAAAATCCTTAAATAATCTAAAGCTTGCTCTATCACGGAAGCATCCGTTTTACCTACCCTCACCACCATCAAAACCCCATCCGTATAAGGTGAAAGTACACTAACATCAGACAGCCCAAAAAAGTGAGGCGCATCATAAATAACTAAATCATAATCATCCTGAAAATCTGCCATTAATTGCTTCATTTTTTCAGAAGCCAGTAATTTAATTGGATCATCAGGTGCGGGGCCAGCCGTGATCAAAGATAATTGCTCCATAGAAGGTAATTTATGAATGACTTCACTGACTGGTAAATTTGTGGATAGTAAACTACTTAATCCCCATAAATTCTTTAAATTTGCTAGGTTGTGAACCATCGGTTGGCGAAGGTTGGCATCTACTAATAGTACTCGTAGCCCCATTGCTGTAGCTGTTTGAGCTAGATAAAAAGCAACGATGGATTTTCCATCACCAGGCGTAACTGAACTAACAACCAAAGAACGTACTTGAGAATCAGGTTTAATTTGTTGAATATTTGTATATAGGAATCTTAACGCATCTAAAAATTCAGTTGAATAACTGCTATATTCCTGAGCAATTGAAATATCTGTATCTTGACTACCTTCTAGTAAAGAATTAAATATCTTAATCGGAAAAAACTTTGATTTGGAAGTTCGAGATTGAAGGGCTTTAACTTCATTATCAAAAGGCACATTTCCCAATAAGGGAAAATTGATTTTCTTTTTCAGCTTGATCACACTATGGTAAGAGTTATCTATTTTTTCTAGTAATAAAGCAACTCCAATACCTGCTGCTAGACTTATAAAAAAGCCTATAATTAAATTTCTGACTCGACTAGAAGCAGTTACAAGTGATGGCTGAAGAGGCGGTTGGATTAACTGCCATCCTAATTCTGTTTGAGATATTTGAATTTCCAAATTCTCGCGGGTTGATAGAAAACGATTCAAACTCTCATTCGCAAACTGTAATTTGCGTTGTATCTCCGTATATCTCCTTGCTAAAATTGGCACTTGCTTACGTTGTTGTGCTACCTGTGTTTCGAGTTTGGCAATTTCGTTGCTTTGTAAATCCAAAGATTGAAGCTGAGTTTTTAACTCGGCTTCTCTTACGCTTAAAAAGCGTTGTCCTTCTTGTTGCAATACTGGTATCAAACTATCTCTTTTTTCTTTCAGAGTTTGCAGTTTTGGGTTAGCATCTTGCAAAATGGTTGACTCTGTAGCAATTTGGGAGTTTAACTCCGTTACCTGATCTAAAAGTTTTTGATATAAAGAAGCAGTATTGAGTACTGTTGTTTTTCCATTGTCTGACTGGAGATGACTTAATTGATTACGGACTTGTGTCAACTGTAGATTAATATTCTGCCGCGCCTCAGCTAGAGAATTAGCTTGTTTATCCAGCAAATCTCCTTGATTATCTGGATCGGTACTGAAGGGATAAGCTTTACATCAATTGCCTCCCCATCACTGGTACGATGACGAAGCAAATTAAGTACTACCACAATTTCAATAATAAATAAGTTCATATAGGAATACGGTTTGATTCCTGAATCTAGTTGTATGGTGCGCGTTCGCAAAGCGTCTCGCAGAGAAGCGAAGCGCAAGCACGATACGTAGGGAGTAGGGAATGGGGAGTAGGGAGTAGGAAAGAAGCCTGCTCTGGGTGTACTGATTTTTTTCCCAAATCAAATATGAGTCCTAAAGTCTGGTTTGAATCGCTAACACTCAACTAGTCACCCCAATGTTAATTATACTACTAAGGGGTTTAGGCTGCATAATCAACCTCCCTACAGAATCAACTATTTACCTGCTACTTAAGCTGGTTTGGTAGCTATTTTTGGATTCTGTAATATTTACTTCATATAAAGTTTAATACAAAGCTAAAACAGCCTTTTATGAAGAAACATCTGAAAAATCTTCTGAGAAAATGAACTTTCTATGAAGGATACCAGTTACCTTTAAAACATGGTATCTTATATTTCGTGATCACACTTACGTAAACTAAAGATATTTGGATTTCAATTAGGAGGAAAACCAATACTTAAGAGAAATTTATTAAGTAGTAAAAGTAAGTAATTACAAGAAAAAGCAAAAAATCATAAAAGAGGGTGACATCCATTTAATTATTGTAAGCTTGCATACTTTTTAAGAAGTAGTAGTATATTGAAAAATAGTGGTGATTTTTATGTAGCTTAAAACAGCTAACAAATGAAATAGTAGTCACTTTCACATAGTAGAATGCTTGACTGGCGATCAACATAAATCCTTTATCTGGCAAATAGTGACGGTTATTCTTGCTTTTTATTGCTTCTATGTGTTCCCAATTTCGAGAAAAGTATTGAACTCAGAACTATAGCTAGATAGCCTAAATAAACTAAAAAATATTAGGTGAATCACAGAGGATACTAGTTGCAAATCAAAGATCCTCTATGAACCTGGAAAAAAATCATCAGTCAATATAAGCAATATTTTCAGGTATAGGATTAATGACTTAGGCAGTTCGGGAGTGTCGTAAACAAAATTTTAAAATTATCCCGTAGGACACAGCCGATGAAATTAAATGAATGGATTAATAACAAATTTGTACCCTCTATTTCTATTCCCATAGAATCCGAAAACGAAGCACCTGTAAAAAGCCAGAAATCTATCAAATTATCTGTAATCACTCAGTTTTTTCCCCCTGATTATGCTGCTACAGGACAGTTGATTGAAGAACTCATAAAACAGCTAGGGCAGCAAGGTGTAAATGTTGAGGTATTTACAAGTCAACCTGGTTATGCGTTTCAATCTCAGGCGGCTCCCGCCGTTGAATGGGTAGACCGGATTAGAATTCAACGCTCACGTACTGCTCAACTTTGGTCTGGTAGGATTCGTGGTAAAGCCGTTAATGGTGTTCTATATACTTTACGTGCATTACTATATCTGTTCCGGGCTTGGCGGCGCAACAACATATTATTAGTTACTACAGCCCCACCATTTTTACCAATTATTGGATATTTAGCTTATTTATTATTTCGACTACCTTATGTCTGCATACTTTATGATCTATACCCAGATATTGCGATCGCTCTAGGTGTAGTTTCTCCAAATAGTTGGTTAGTGCGTTTGTGGAATGAAATTAACAAACAAGTTTGGTTAAAATCTCAGGGGATTGTGGTACTTAGCCCCGCGATGAAGCAAAAAATATTAGCCCATTGTCCAGAAGTGGCTGATAAAATTGCAGTAATACACAGTTGGGCTAACCCGGAAGCAATTGTCCCAATTCCTAAGAAGGAAAACTGGTTTGCCCACGAATACAATCTAGTTAACAAATTCACTGTGCTTTATTCTGGCAATATGGGTCGCTGCCATGATATAGAACCCATTTGGGATCTATGAAGTAGCTAACCGTTTGAGCATAAGTCTGACAAAACAGAGATGAATTTTAGTCGTCGCATTCTCCAAAGTTCTTTCAAAATTTTTGACC
>NZ_JACJRY010000040.1:0-56941 GCF_014697485.1 Anabaena sp. FACHB-83
GCCGAAGACCCAGAATTTGAAACTTTCTATACCAAAAACATTTTGCTGAACGAGGGTATCCGCGCTTGGATGGCTCCTCAAGACCAGCCCCACGAACAATTTATATTCCCTGAAGAAGTGTTACCTCGCGGTAATGCTCTGTAAGATTTGAAGAAATTCATCACTATCTGACTTTTCATTTATCCTCTGCTCTTGGGCAGGGGATTTTTTTATGTTTAGCAAAGAAGGTGGTTTGTGGAGATTGGGTGTAAGGGTGAAAGGGTATTGGGTGTAAGGTTTTTGGATACATACACCCCTATACCCCTACACCCTTGATTTTTCATCTCACTGCGTTAGTCCTGGCATAAATTCTTTCTTCTTCAAAACACCGCTATCTTTCTAAAATTAATGTGTTATATTGATTCAAGGTAAAAGCCCAGAGTAATTACTCTGCCTTTTTGAAACTAAGTCCGCTTAGGCAATAAGGAGGTGATGCCCATGATAGAAAGTAGTAAACGCATGGGTCATCAGGTTGCAGTTAGCCGGCTGTGCGCCGGGGCTGTTCTCTAAAGTTAGCCATAGTTACATTGAGAAACTAAGTTATCTCAATTAACTAGGTAAGCCTGGGAGTTCCTCCCGGCAGTCTGGTTGCAACCTGAAGACCCGCTAGACCGCTCTGACATTAGGTCAACAGACCTAAAATCAGAGCGGATAGTTTTTTATAGGTACTTTTTGTTGCAGCTTATCGGAATACAGAATGGACTTACGCATAAATATTGTCTGTAAAGAATGAGTGCAGGGGTGACAGGGTATAGGGTGTAAGGGTTTGGAAGAAGTACAACCCTATACCCCTAAACCCTCGAACCCTTCCCAAAACCCTGTATTTTTCGTCTAACTGCGTAAGTCATAACAGACTGGCTGGTCAAATCAATTATTTCAAAGTGTCCTGACAAAAATATCAACTGGGATTTTTTGGTATGTCACAACTACTAACTGAAGCAGAAATTCGAGAATGTGCCAACAGTTTGTCAGGTTGGAGTGTTGAAGGTAATCAGTTGCAGATCAAACTGATATTTAAAGATTTTGTGACAGCAATTGAGTTTGTGAACAAATTAGTCGAACCAGCAGAACTAGCTGGGCATCATCCAGATATAGAAATTTCCTATAACAAAGTCAAAGTAACGCTTACCACACATGATGCAGGTGGATTAACCCAAAAGGACTTTGACTTAGCATCTGTAATTTCTCAAATCAGTTAAAACCCTTTGTCCGGCGACATCTGGGGAAGGGAAATTGAGGAATGAGGGGTGCTGGGAAAATTGAAATACCCTAAACCTTACTCTTGCCTAGAAAAGACACAGGTTGGATTGTGACAGTTTAACAGGCGATCGCACCAAGCTTGTCATCTGCGACAAATGCTCTATAATAATAAGCTATAAAGGTATGTTTTTGTATAAGTTAATTACATCAATTTTTAACACTAAGTTAATCAGATGTTAGCTTTTCAAAAACTAAAATTGTAATAGTGGCACCAAACCTCATTAACGAAATTTCCAAAAATATCGTATTTTTGAGAAGGAGTGCAACGAAACAATTCTCTATACAAGGTGTGAGGAGAAAAGTAAAAATGTCTAATCTCTTGTGGAAATCACTCGTGGTTAGCCCCGCAGTTTTAGGAGCAACCCTACTCGTTTCAGCAACAGCGATTGCAGCTCCTAATGCCAGCACAGAAGTTTCAACAACTGAACAACCAGTTGCAGTAGAAGTTGCCCAACCAGAAATTTTGGCTCAAGCAGCACCTACTAACAACGACAGCAAAGTTTTAGACCAAGTTAACCGTTACAGCAACGAAGGCAAAACCAACAATTCGTTGTCTCAAGTAACTTCAGTATCTCAATTCTCTGACGTACAACCCACTGACTGGGCATTCCAAGCATTACAGTCTTTGGTAGAACGTTACGGTTGTATTGCTGGTTATCCTAACGGTACTTATCGTGGTAATCGCGCTCTTACCCGTTATGAATTTGCGGCTGGTTTGAACGCTTGTTTAGACCGCGTTAACGAATTAATCGCTACAGCTACAGCAGATTTAGTAACCAAGCAAGATTTAGCAACTTTACAACGGTTACAAGAAGAATTTTCTGCTGAATTAGCAACCTTACGTGGTCGTGTAGATGCTTTAGAAGCACGCACTGCTGAATTAGAAGCTAATCAATTCTCTACCACCACTAAACTCGTTGGTGAAGCAATCTTCGCTGTTAGCGATGTATTTGGTGGAAACAGTGGTGAAAGAAATAATACTGTCTTCCAAGACAGAGTACGTCTAGGCTTACAGACCAGTTTCACTGGTAGAGACGTATTGACAACTCGTTTGACAGCTAGTAACGCAACTCCCTTTACTCTGCAAAACAACGCTGGTACAGATATTAACAGCGCAGAGCCATTGCAAACTTACAACGTAGGTGGCACTGGTGGTAACAGCATTGTAGTAGATAGATTGACTTACGAAGCGCCTGTTGGCCCAGTTCAAGTTTACCTAGCTGCTGCTGGTGGTAAACACAGCCACTACGCTGCTGTTAACAACCCCTACTTCTTTGACAAAACCGACGGTGGTAATGGCGCATTATCCACTTTCTCCTCCGAAAACCCAATTTACCGTATCGGTGGTGGCGCAGGTATCGCCTTCAACATACCTTTTGGCCAAGGTGGCAGCATTATCAAGCCAAGTTCTATCACCGTAGGTTACTTAGCATCCGAAGCTGATAGTCCTACTTCTGGTGAAGGTTTGTTCAATGGTAACTATGCAGCTTTAGGACAATTGAACTTTGGTATTGGCGATCGCCTTGCAGTCGCTGCTACGTATGTCCACAGTTACAATGGTGCAGGTAGTTCTTTATTTGATAATGGTGAGCAAAATAACATTGCTACAGGTGTAGTAGGTACTAGTTTCGCCAATAATCTTCCGAACGCATCCTCAAGCAATTCCTACGGTTTGTCAGCAGCATTCAGACCTAGTGACAAATTATCTATCAGTGGCTTCATTTCTTACAGTGATGTCACAGGCTTTGGTGCAGGTGATGATAGAGAAGTTTGGAGCTACGGTGGTGGTATCGCACTGCCTGATTTTGGTAAGAAAGGTAACGTTCTGGGTATTTTCGGTGGCGTTCAACCTTATTCTATTGGCCGATTCTCAGTTTCACAGGGTAACAACGATCTGCCATTCCAAGTTGAAGGCTTCTACAAATATCGCGTCTCTGACAACATTTCCATCACTCCTGGTGTAATCTGGTTGTCTTCTCCTGGCCAGAACGACAACAATGATGACGCATTCATCGGTACTCTCAGAACAACTTTCACATTCTAAGAAGTTGAAAATCTTGAGATAGCTTTTACCCCGCCATCAGGCGGGGTTTTTTGTTGGCGCGTGAGTTACAAAATACTTGTAGGTGCTCCGACAATATTTCCTTGCTGTAGTTCCTCAATAATTGGTTGTACATCAGAGCGAATATTGCGAAATCTCTTTGAGAGGTCACGCAAATTTTGTTTATATTCAGGAGTTAAATCAATGAAGACTAATGGCTGTTCATTCGGCATCAATTCCCTCCCACATTTCGGATAGTGGTAGGCGTTGACCCGTTTTAGCTTGCTGTAAGGCTCTCCTTAAGCTGGCTTTAATTTCCTCAACAGGTGTATCATCAGGATCAACTTCTGCTGCTGTGTGTTCTGGAACTAACACAATCACCCGCACTTGATGAGGATAATTGATTTCCCGAATCGGCTGATCTAAGATTAAGTTGCCTTCAGAGTCAATTTTGCCAGTTACTTCGATCGCTTTCATTGCTATCCACCTCATTTGTTGGTGATCCTAACACGGGCAAATCCAAGCAGCGTAAGGAAATCGAAGTATATTGTAACTTTAGCTAAGGAATAGGCAGCGATCGCAATAATCTGTCTACAATAGTTTTGGCATTACGTCCTCCCCTGGGAATGAGGCGATGACAAAGAACGTAAGGCACTAAAAATTTTACATCATCGGGGATGGCATAATCACGCCCAGAAATAAATGCTAATGCTTGAGTTGCTTTTTGTAGAGCTACTGTTCCGCGCGGACTCACACCCAAAGTAATTTCTTCATCATGTCGCGTTGCCCTTACCAATTCCAAAATATATTCTTGTAAAGAAGCTTCTACTTTGACTTGAGAACAGATTTGACGCAATTGTTGTAACTCTGCCAAGCTAATACAAGGTTGTAACTCCGTCACATTTGCCCTTTGTTGGAGATTTTGCAACATTTGTAATTCTTCTTGCGCCGAAGGATAACCCAAACTCAAAGACAGCATAAATCTATCCATTTGAGCTTCTGGTAATGGGAAAGTACCTTGATATTCAATGGGGTTTTGGGTAGCAATCACAAAAAACGGCTGGGGAACTGACCGAGAAACACCATCAATTGTGACTTGATTTTCTTCCATTACTTCTAATAAAGCTGACTGAGTACGAGGTGTAGCGCGGTTAATTTCATCAGCTAGAAGTACATTAGCAAACACAGGCCCAGGCAGAAAGGTAAATTCACCAGTTTTGGGATTCCAAATATTCGTACCAGTAATATCTGTGGGAAGTAAATCGGGAGTGCATTGTAAGCGTTGAAATTTGCCATCTAAAGAACGCGCCAAAGATTTAGCCAGCAGCGTTTTACCCACTCCAGGAACATCTTCTAATAGTGCATGACCACCACTTAATAAGGCGACTAATACCAAGCGAATTGCCTCGGTTTTACCGACAATGGTAAGAGCGAGATTTTGAGTTAAAGCTTCAATTTGTTCTCTCATGCACCACAGAATGATTGAGGAATTGGCGATTAGGAACTGGAATGGAGAATAACCTATGCCTCATTCCCCACTCCCTGTTTTTCAGTATTCCCACTTCATCATCGGAAGTTAGCATTCTCCAGACAAAATTTTTTGAGCAATTTTACAGTCTCGGTGAATTTGTGTTTTCAAGGCTTCTAGAGACGCAAATTTTTGTTCTGGGCGTAAAAATTCGATGAGTTCTACAGTCAATTGTTTGCCGTATAAATCCCCAGACCAATCAAATAAGTGTACTTCTACGGATGAATTTATACCATTTACCGTGGGGCGATTACCAATATTCATCACTCCTAAAATCAATTGCGGAACAGTCGTAGGGGTGGTTTCATTTAAAATATATACCTTGACCGCATAAACGCCGTGACGTGGTAAAAATTTATCGCTGGGTATTTGAAGGTTAGCCGTAGGAAAACCAATGGTTCTACCGAGTTGTTGACCTTGAACCACTGTACCGAAGAGGGTGTAAGGTCTTCCAAGACATAAATTAGCGTTTTTGATATCGCCACTTTCCAGACATTGGCGAATTAGAGAAGTGCTAATTGGAGGTAGGCTGACAAATCCACTGTCTGACAAGTTATCTGTATGGGTTTGTAATGGAACAATAGTAACAGGAATATTGTGTTGAGACGCAAGTAATTGCAAATCTTTAGCAGTACCTCGACGCTGTTTGCCAAAACAAAAATCTTGCCCAACACTAATTCTTTGACACTGTAATTGTTGGACGAGAATTTTATCAACAAACTCTTGCGGCGACAAAGCTGATAATTCCTTGTCGAAGGGTAATAGTACTAGTTGTTCCACTCCTAGCGATCGCAATTGTTGAACTTTTTCATCCAGTGGTGTTAACCAAGTACGGGGTGTTCCCGTAAAAAATTCCTGTGGATGGGGACGAAAAGTCACAACTGTTGAGTATATGAGTTCTGGTGTTGGGGGTTGGTTGGTTTCCCCATCTTTGTTCGCTGCTGGCTGTAGAATCGGCTGAATTACCCTTTGATGGCCAAGATGTACGCCATCAAATTTGCCCAGCGCAACATTAGTTGGCCTGAGAACCTCTGTGGCTGAAGCAGCAACCCATACAGAACATCCATTTTGAGACAAATTTAGCACGTAGATTCTGGAATTTGAGGTTTATTTCACCATAAATCGCAAGCAACCTGATGGAACACCAATGAGTAGAAGACAAGCTGTGTATGGGTATAGAGGTGTAAGGTTGATGAACGCTTAACATCCCAACCGTTGATTTTTCGTTTTTAGACTATGAGTAGTTTTAACTTGAATAAACACACAACTTTGTCTTTGGTTTTCACAGTATCCTGATGAGGTAGATTCTCGCGCTTATAGCTCTTGATCACCAATCTAATCTAAAATCTACGATCGCTTGACAGGCAACTTTTACCCAGACAACTTATCTAACAGGAAAAGATTCTGATAACGGGACAGATGTAGACACTTGCAGCACCATTCTTTCCCGTGCCATGATTGCGCCTGGAAATTGTTTAGCCGCTTCTTCCCCGACAGCATCCAAAAAATCATCATTGTGAGCTGGATCATGGTGGAAGATGACCAAGGTTTTGACGTTGGCGGCTTTGGCTATTTTCACTGCTTCTTGCCAAGTGGAATGTCCCCAGCCAATTTTCGGCGATTTTGGCGAATAATATTCCTCATCGGTGTAAGTACAATCGTAGATGAGGATATCGGCATTGCGAGATAGCCTTAGCACATTTTCATCCAATCTGTCCGGAAAATGCTCGGTATCGGTGATATATACAGCAGCACCACCGCGCCAGTTAACTCGATAGCCAACTGCTTCACCGGGATGATTTAATGATGCCGTTTCTATGGTAATGTCATGAATATGAATGGGTTGCCCTGGTTTGACATCGTGAAAATGCAAATTGGCTTGCATAATCTGTAATGGCACTGGGAAATTTGGGTGAAGCATCTGGTCATTGAGGCGTTGCTCAATGGTCGAACCATCAGGAGCGATCGCACCATAAATGTGAAAATTATTGCCTCTGACAAACCCTGGGACAAAAAAGGGAAACCCCTGCATGTGATCCCAGTGGGAATGAGTAAATAACAGATGAGCTTCTAAGGGCATTTGGCGCAGTAAAGATTGTCCTAAAACATGCAGCCCTGTACCACCATCGAAAATTAAGCGTTTGTCGCCCACTTGCATCTCAATGCAGGGGGTATTACCACCATAGCGGACAGTATGTGGCCCTGGACTGGGGATGCTGCCACGAACACCCCAAAATTGTACGGTAAATTGGTTCTCTATCCTAGACATGGGTGTTGCTTGCTGGACTGAGCGGGCGATCAAGAACAAAAATGTTACTTGTTTGGTTAAGTCTATGCTGTTTTACCACATTTGGTAGAGAATGTTTTTCTTGGTACAACAGCATACCTTGTTTGGGGTAGATTGTGTGAACGTCGAAGAAATCCTGCAAAAGAGTTACCTGAATATTTCCCACATTATATGTATCAGTAATATCAAAACGCTCCTACTTTATAACCTAAATTTTACTGTGATGCCTTTAACTGATCATAAAAAGGCCAAGGGTAGGAAAATGAAGGCTGTGGGCAGCAGGTTAAAATGCTCATCATGACTTTGCCAAATTGGTAAATGAATTTGATTATGTAGTTGCCTTTAGATGAAAAGTATATAATTTTACTTATCTAAAGGAATTTCCCAGTGGGATAATTTATCGAGTCCGGTTGGATAGGTGAGATTATATTGCAACGGCGTAATACTGATATAGTTTTGACGAATCACATGCACGTCAATAGGTATATTTTGCGGTAAATTTAACCCCATTGGGGGTTCGACATCTTCGAGAACTTCACCAGTTAACCAGTAGTAGGTTTTACCACGGGGATCAATGCGCTTGTCAAACACATCAACATAGCGCCTGACTCCTTGTCTGGTAAAAGTGACTCCGGCAATTTCTTCCCACTTCACCGCAGGCACATTAACATTAAGTAACATTAAATCTAGTAAGGGTTTAGCGGCTAGTTGCTCCACTAAAGTTTTGGCAAACTTAGCGGCTGGTTGAAAGTCTTTGTAGAGATGACTAGTCAGGCTAAAAGCAATGCTGGGAATGCCTTCGATCACTCCTTCCATTGCGGCTGAAACAGTTCCAGAATAAAGAATTTCGGTTCCGAGATTGGCACCTTGGTTAATACCAGACAGCACCAAATCTGGAGGAGAATCTAATAAAGCCCATATTGCTAATTTGACACAATCTGAAGGCGTGCCATCACAAGCCCAAGCTTTGATACTGGGATGAAAAACTGATTCGACAATTTCCGCGCGAATTGGCTGGTGTAGAGTTAATCCATGTCCGGTGGCCGATCGCTCCCGATCTGGACAAACTACAGTTACATCATGGCCAGCTTCTGCCAAGCAGTTGGCTAGGGTACGCACACCCAAGGCAAAAATACCATCATCATTACTAATAAGTAATTTCATGGGTCATTTAATTTTCGATTCTGGATTTTAGATTTTAGATTGACTGCACCCATTTTGGGGATACAGTCCGGGGATTTTAGATTTGTTCTGCCCAAAAGAGTCTGGGGTGTGAACGGAAAGAATCATCCAAAATCTAAAATTTGCAGGGTCAAGAGACCATAGTCAACAGTTAAAGCTAAATTGTCAATGCTTGACATCACAAATACCAAAGAAAAAATCCTCCCTGGCGCGATCGCTTATAAAATAAGGTTATTTGTCTTTTGTCATTAGTCATGAGTAAAGAGTTCTTACTATTGACCAATGACTAATGACCAACGACCAATGACTAATGACTATTAACTAATGACTAGCAATTTAGAGACTCAACTTTTAGCATTACAGCAGGAAGGAGAAAATGCGATCGCTGCTGCTGATACCCTAGAACGCCTGGAAGAACTCAGAGTCAATTATCTGGGGAAAAAAGGGCAATTAGGGGCATTATTACGCAGTATGGGGCAGATGAGTGCAGAGGAACGTCCTAAAATTGGAGCGATCGCCAATACAGTCAAAGAGTCCCTGCAAACTAGTCTAGACAAGCAACGTGCCGCTTTAGAAACTGCAAAAATTCAGGCGCAGCTAGAAGCAGAAACACTAGATGTGACCATGCCGGGAATTTTCCGCCCCCAAGGTCGCATTCATCCCCTCAACGGCATTATTGACCGGGCATTGGATATTTTTGTCGGGATGGGTTACACCGTAGCCCAAGGGTCAGAAATGGAAACCGACTATTACAATTTTGAAGCCCTGAATACACCACCCGACCATCCCGCCCGTGATATGCAGGATACTTTTTACCTGCCAGATGGTAATTTACTGCGGACTCACACTTCCTCAGTGCAAATCCGCTATATGGAAAAAGAAGAACCACCAATTCGCGTGGTCGCACCAGGGCGAGTTTATCGGCGTGATAATGTAGACGCAACCCACTCAGCAGTTTTCCATCAGATAGAACTGTTAGCCATTGATGAGGGACTGACTTTTACAGACCTCAAAGGCACAGTCAAGATGTTTTTACAAGCGATGTTTGGTGACTTGCCAATCCGCTTTCGTGCCAGTTACTTCCCCTTTACCGAACCTTCGGCTGAAGTTGATTTGCAGTGGAATGGTCGCTGGCTAGAAGTAATGGGTTGCGGTATGGTTGACCCGAATGTGCTGAAATCTGTAGGCTATGACCCAGAAATTTATACTGGATTTGCTGCTGGTTTTGGTGTAGAACGCTTTGCAATGGTGTTACATCAAATTGATGATATTCGCCGTTTGTATGCCAGTGATTTAAGATTTTTGCGGCAGTTTTAAACATCTACTGTAATCAAGGCAGAAAGAATAATGACTCAATCTTCTAGATTAGATCAAGTTCTAGACAGCATCGAAGAATTATCAATAGATGAACAAGAAATACTCATTGATCTGATCCGTCATCGATTAGCAGAACAACGACGTTCTGCTATTGCTGCGAATATCGTGCAAGCACAAGCAGAATACCAGTCTGGTAAAGTGTTTCGCGGCAATGTTAATCAAATCATGGATGAGTTAAACAAATGATGACTCTGGTTTTAGCATCATCGTTTAAACGAGCATTTAAGCGGTTGGTGCGACGACAACCAGAGTTGCAAGAGCGAATAGAAGAGCGTTTAACGCTTCTAGCATCTGACCCATTTGATCCACTGTTACAAACCCATAAGCTCAAAGGCAAATTGTCAGGAGCTTGGGCTTGTTCAGTGGATTACGATTGCCGTATTGTCTTTAACTTTGTGCAGAATCCCGAATCTGATCAAGAAGAAATTTTGCTCATCGATATTGGCTCTCATGATGAAGTCTATTAAACCAAAATAGGTACATTCGTTAAAATACCTATATACCAATTACTGTTATGCGATATGACCTCAACCACGAGCAAAAAACTAACGCTTGAGGAATATTTAAAATATGAAGATCGCACTGATCACCAATATGAACTAGTGGCTGGAAAACTAGTGAAAATGCCACCTGAAAGCCCAAAAAATGTTCAGATAGCTCTGTTTTTGCTAGTAAATTTCCTCAAGTTTGTGCCAGTCAATCGCGTGAGTAATAAAGCTGAAATTGTGATCAGTGGTTTTCGTGCAACTACTCGTGTGCCTGATTTAATTGTCCTAACAGAAGAACTAGCAACAATTTTACAAGGTAAAACCAGATCCACAATTACTCTAGATATGCCACCGCCTGCACTGGTTGTTGAAGTTGTTTCTCCTGGTAAGGTGAATGAAGACCGAGACTATCGCTACAAACGTTCTGAGTATGCGGCTAGAGGAATTGCTGAATATTGGATTGTTGACCCACAGGCTAATAAGATTACCATACTTGTATTAGTTGATGGGCTTTATGAAGAAACTATATTTGTAGGAAATGCAGTGATAGTTTCTAACACTTTCCCACAATTAGAGCTAACCGCAGAGCAAGTACTTAATGCTGGGATTTGAGAGGTGCGCTTAACTAAGTAGACAGTTAAAGTTTCAGGGTAAAATTTAGACAACTATCCATATTTCAAATTTATACTATGAGCCAATGACTTTTTTACCACAAGATGCAATAATTGCAGAAGAAAAGCTAACTAAGTATCTGCTTGTACCGTTACCAAAAGACGATAAATCTAAATTTTTGGCTAAGGCTGGGTACACATTAGAAAATTGGCAACAACTGGAAAGGGATATCCGCACTCAAGTTTTAACGCAACCTGCTGAAGAGATTGAAACAAATCGCTATGGTCAGAAGTATTTAATTCGTGCATGTCTGCGAGGAATTAATGGGGTTGAAATCAACATAATAACTATTTGGATGATGACAAAAGATACAAGCAAATTTGTTACCTTAGTACCAGATACAGGAGCAAATTCATGAAGATACAGTACCCTCTATTCTCCCAAGTTGCCTTAGTGCAGGACTTACCAGAATACAACCTGAAGCGAGGTAATGTTGCCACAATTGTAGAACATTATCCTATGCCTGAAGGGGAAGAAGATGGGTATAGCCTGGAAGGATTTGATCTGCCCCATATAACTATAGAAGTATCAGCATCTCAAATTATTCCTGTTGCTCAATTGCAGGAAGAAGAAATAATTTTAACTAAGTTACGCAAGCTCTCTGGAGCGAGGTTGTTAGAATTACAAGACTATCTTGATTTTCTCTTGCAAAAAGAAGAGTCTGGGCATAAGAGTGCTTAATAAATCTGATGTTAACGACAATTATCACAATGTCCACAACGCCAATTAGTGGCATCTTGAGCAAAACCAAAGGCATTTAATAAAAACTGCCAACGACATTGTTTTGTTGTTAAATATTGTTGCATTTGTTTGACAGCTTGCAGTTGCGTTGCTGGCTGTTTCTGCACATTTGATTCAATTTTGTAATGGAAAGGATCAAGCCATTTTAATTGTCCGCTACTGTGGAGTAAGGCTAATGCTACAGCAGCATCAGGAAATTGTCGCGTGACTGTATGAATATCGCCTTGTTTGGGCAATTTTTTGACTAATTGCTGTGCTGTTTGCAGTTGCGATCGCATTTTATCAGCAAAAAACTGTTGTCTTTGCTTATCGCCAGAATCTAACCATCCTGTAGGTTCACTCACCAGTGTCAATGCTTCGGCTGGTTTCCCATCTCGTCCCGCACGGCCGATTTCCTGCACATATTCTGATAGTAAATGTGGTGCGTGATAGTGGACAACCCACCTGACATCAGGCTTATTTATCCCCATTCCAAAGGCACAGGTACAAACCACAAATGGTATTTTACCACCTAACCAACTGGCTTCGACGGCGCGGCGTTCGGCTGCACTTAACCCTGCGTGGTAACTGGCTGTCGGATAACCCATCTCAGCTAACCATGCTGCTAATTCTTCGCTATCGCGGCGGGTGCGAACATAAATTAAACCAGCTTGTGGCGATCGCTTTTGAATAAACTGGAGTAACTGTTGTTTTCTCCCCCGTGGTGTCCAAGCGATGCGAACACTAGGATGCAAATTAGCACGGTAAGGATTCTGCCGAAAAATTTCAGGTTGCTCTAATTGTAAAACTGTTTGAATAATCTTTTGCACTAATGGATCAGCTGTTGCTGTAAAAGCAGCAATACTAATTTTCGTTCCTGGTGGTTTTGATTTGAGCAATGCCGGACGTACCGCCCCTAATCTGCGGTAAGCTGGTCGAAATGTATCGCCCCATTGCACCAAACAATGTGCTTCATCTAAAATCAAGCCATTGATTTGCAAATGTGGCTGAGATAATCTTTCCCAAACAGGTGGACTTAATAACGTCTCTGGCGATAAATAAAGTAATCGTAGTTGTTGTTTTTCCAATGCTTGCAGTGCTGCACGGCGTTGAGATGAAGCTAATTCACTATGCAAAAGTGCTGCGCTCAGATGGCGTTGATGTAGTTCTTTTACTTGGTTTTCCATCAACGCTACCAAGGGAGAAATTACTAATGTTAATCCTGTTTGTAATAATGCTGGTAATTGAAAACAAATAGATTTACCGCCACCTGTTGGCATAATAATCAGAGCATCTTGCTGTGCTAATAAAGTTCTGATTATTTCTCCCTGTGGTGGACGAAAATCATCGTAACCCCAAATTTTTTGGAACGCTGCATGAACATCCTGCCAAGTGGTTTTTGTGGGTTGATTCATGCTGAGAAATAGTAGATGCGCCCTTGGTTTTCCACATTGAATATGAGGTTACTATGAATATAACTGCTGCTATTTAGCACCAGCTTCAGTAATTTCCTCATAATTTTATGCCGCGAGCATTTAAAGTCGATTTTAGTTGTCCCGAACATGGTTGGATAACTGTGGAAATGTTATCTGGTTTGATTTTTTAAATTATCTGTGTAGGCAGGGAGTGGGGAGTAGGGAGTAGAGAGTAGAAAAAATATTTTCTAGGGTGTAGTGCGTGTTTTATAAATCAAAGATGAGTTTTATATTCAGTCATTTTTTCCTACCTCATCTTAATTTTAAACTTCCCATTCTATAGCCTATTCAAGGGTACATAAATTTCGTAGTAAGTAAGAAGACACAAATAAGCTTAACTATAAAATTCTTGAACAAAATAGCTAAAAACTTCTTCCCTTCTGCCTCCTACCTGGTTGGTGAATCTCGACTTCGCTCGATTACCGCGAAGCCGAACCACTGCCTCCTGCCTTGCCATAATTACAACTATTTATGTCCCTGTACTTATTACCGTAATTATGAGGGCTACACTCATTTTTATATAAAAATATATTACGGTAATTTTACTGGATAAATAAAAAAAGCATGTTATACTACTAAGCAGGATTACATAAAATAAAAAACCTGCAAGAGCAGGCTAAAAAATGTATTGACGCTAAAGAAAACATAGCGATATTTTTCCATGTTGAGATTAGAGTAGTTGGGTAAAAGAATCTACTCTGAGAAATTTAGGATTTGTTTAATTGTGATATTTGCTGTCAACGAAATTTAACTTTCAGCTTATAGCTTTTGTCCTGTGTAAATAGAGCGAACTTCACCATTCCGACGGACAATTGCTTCGCCGTTGTTGACTTCTACTAAAGTCCAGCCACTAGTACCAATTGTTTCGCCAACATTGATGCGCCGAGTTACGCCATCAACTTGAAATAAAGCCGCAGATTTCTTACCTAGCTCCAGTACACCTTCTAAGGTATGACTGGGTGCAGGTTGAGGGTTGGAGGCTAAATAGACTTGTTGGGGGGTTTTTGGTGATGCAGCCACACTCGTTACAGGCGCTGAAGCAGCCCGCAGTGGTGCAACTGGTAAGGCGGGAAGGGGACTGGCTGATTGTCTGACAGTAATTGGGGCAGTACGTACAGCTACAGGTTTGAGATCGGTACGCACAGCAGCAGCTAACATATTTACACTGACAGGTTTGCCTGGTTGCTTGGCAGTGTTTAAAGCTGTTTTGACGGCATTCGGCTGAGTTGTTTGTCTAGCGTTGGCTATGGGCGGTAGAGTTAAGGGAGTTCCGGGAAGCCGTGGTAGCCCGTAGCGCATGGGTGAAGGCGCTTGATAAACAGGAATATAAATGCGTTCAACAACATTGTTTGCTGAACGGTTAGCGGTGGGGGCTGTATTGTTAGCGGTGAGCGGAGATGGTAAGTTACCGATGGGGGAACTACCAGCATAAGCAATGGTATTCGGGTTAGAGGTTATGCGGTTGCTGATGCCGGTGCGAAAAGATGCTTGATTAGTTTTTCCGCCTTGTTGGTCGATAATGGCTAACGAACCCAGCATGTAATCGGCTAAATCTGCCTCGATTTCCGCTTTGGTGGGTAATTGAGTTCCTGACATGAAGGCGGTTTGCTGTGTCCATCTGCCAGTGATCAAAGAGAGAACTTCTGCCCGTAGTAAATAAATCGTACCAGCGATCGCAATCCCGATGGCTGTTCCTAAAATCACCAGCTTGCTGAAAGCCCGTTTGATTTTCGGTCTTCTAATTCCCGAAGCCATTGCGGGAGTATCCACTACAACTGTACTGGCGTGCTGATTTCTGACTTGAGGAACGCCTTGTACAGTGTTGACCATATTGGGCAGGATAATCTGCGGTATATTCAGCGTTTGCAGTGGCTCGTAATCTGAGTAATACCAATCGTTTACAGATGTTTCTTCTCTAGAACGCTGTGGTATGCGGCCACCATACCTCACAGTATGGGAAGATAAACTGCCACTGCCATCTAAAATGTCGTCAATATCGGCAAACAAATCATCCATCAAGCCATCAGCATAAATTTCGATTGACCAAGGCTCGTTGCTAATTAATTCTTCTGATGGTTCCGGAACGATGAGATGGTTGTTGAATTCTTGTAACATAGGCATGATTTTGGGTTTTGTTTGCCAGGATTAAGTAATGCTCTTAACGCCTGGAAATCAGGATTTTGCAAAAATATCAAACTGCCAGCCTAAACTTGACGAGTTTATTTTTATGTGGTATTAAATTCAACGTAGTCTGAAGATTGCTGTTGATGCCAGGGAAAAATTCGTGTCATCAATCATACCAATCCCCTCCCTTCTACTATACTCACGCTTGTTAAAACTTTAACTTACGTTAATGCCGGAAAGTCTGTCTGGTGTTTGGTTTTACGCAATTCCAAATATATTAACAGTGCGTTAATATCCGCAGGATTCACACCCCCGATACGGGCAGCCTGGCCAATAGTCAGTGGTTTTACTTGAGTTAATTTTTCCCGTGCCTCTTTAGAAAGAGTATCAATTTTGCCATAATCTAAATCCGCAGGTAGCTGGCGGTGTGCTTGTCGGGCGGTTTGTTCAATTTGGTTTTGTTGTCTGGCGAGATAGCCAGAATATTTGATATCGATTTCTGCACCTTCTCTCTCCGCCTGGGTGAGACTGGAATTACCCAAGCCGTATTTATGCAGGTCAACATAATGAAATCCTGGTCGCCGCAGCAAGTCAGCAAGGGTGATAGAACCTTTGATGGCTTGTTGGGTGTCAGAGGCGATCGCTTTTCCGACTTGATCATGTTCTTTAATGCGGGTAGTGTATAATCTTTCTTTCTCTGCTGTAATTTGGGCTTGTTTAGTGGTGAATAATTGCCAACGGCGATCGTCAACTAAACCAATTTCCCGTCCCAAAGGCGTTAAGCGTTGGTCTGCATTATCCGAACGCAACAGCAAGCGATACTCAGACCGACTAGTTAACATCCGGTAAGGTTCTCGTAGGTCTTTTGTACACAAATCATCTAGTAACGTGCCGATGTAACTTTGCTCACGCGGAAATACAATCATTTCCTGACCACGCACAAATCGCGCCGCGTTAATTCCCGCCACAATTCCTTGGGCTGCGGCTTCTTCATAGCCCGTTGTGCCATTAATTTGACCAGCACAAAACAACCCAGCAATTTTCTTCGTCATCATTGTGGGATAACACTGAGTCGCAGGTAAATAATCATATTCAACTGCATAAGCTGGACGCAGCATCACACAGTTTTCCAACCCTGGTAGACTCCGCAACATTTGTAATTGCAGAGTTTCTGGCAACCCCGTGGAAAAACCTTGAATATATAATTCTGGAATATCCCGCCCCTCTGGTTCAATAAAGATTTGATGGCTTTCCTTATCCACAAAGCGCACAATCTTATCTTCAATACTGGGACAATAACGCGGCCCTTTCGCCTCTACCCAACCACCATAAACGGGCGATAGGTGTAAATTCTCTCTAATTAAACGGTGGGTTTCAGCAGTAGTGCGGGTCATGTGACAAGGCATTTGTTCCCGTTCTACCCACACTTCTGGGTCAAAGCTAAACCAGCGAACTTCCCCATCTCCTGGCTGAATTTCCATCTTACTGTAGTCAACCGATCGCTTGTCTACTCGTGCCGGTGTCCCAGTTTTTAATCTTCCTGTTTCAAAACCCAAACGATTTAAAGTTGCAGTCAAACCCTCAGCCGCAAATTCTCCCGCACGTCCCGCCGCCATTGATTTGTTACCAACCCAAATCTTGCCACCCAAAAAAGTACCTGTGGTCAAAATCACTGTTTTACATTTAAACGCCACACCGAAATAAGTTTCCACACCAACAACTTCATCGTTAGCGCCCAAAACTAAATCTGTCGCCATCCCTTCACGAATGGTCAAATTTTCTTGATTTTCCACAATAGCTTTCATTACCGCCGCATATTCGCGCTTGTCTGTTTGGGCGCGTAATGCCCAAACCGCAGGCCCCCGTGAAGAGTTAAGGACACGCTTTTGCAAATATGTCCGGTCTGCCATTTTGCCAATTTCCCCACCCAAAGCATCTACCTCGTGGGTTAATTGAGATTTAGCCGGGCCACCGACGGCGGGGTTACAAGGTTGCCAAGCAATTTTATCTAAATTCAGTGTTAATAGCAGAGTCCGACAACCAAGACGAGCAGAGGCCAAGGCGGCTTCGCAACCGGAGTGACCTGCACCGACGACAATCACATCATAAGCGTCTTGGAATTCAATAGAATTGTGCATGGTCATACTTATACAACAGCAAGCTAAGATTCATTGATATTTTAGCTGATCCAGTGCTTTCCAGGATGCGCCTTGTTAATAAAAAAGCTATCAAAAGAACTAGTCATATAGTAGTAGAGAAATTTTCAAATTTAGAAATTATAATTATTAACTAAGTTCTGCTTAAGAATTTAGTTAAATCTAGCTTATATGTTACCAATGCAACTATTTTTACCATAGTTGTACAGATTATGCTATTGAATATATTCACAAATTTCAGCAATTAATGAAACGTCTAATTAAACCAGCAAAATTTATCTTGACTGCTATTTTTATTTGTTTGGCATTGGTGGCTAGTAACAGTTTGCAACGCTATCAATCAGTTAATAATTTACAGTCCACAAATCAATGCTTAGTTACCGCAGTATCTGGCTGTAGTGCTAATGCCCAAGAACCCAACTTACCGCAATCTGTTGCTAGTGAACCATTAAGCCCACAAGAAAATTTTGTGGCTACAATTATGCAAAACTTAAAGGTAATGCCCGCACCAGGAACTTATGAATATACTTTACTCCGTTCCTACGGGTCAGCATTTATTAATTCAACTAGTAATGTAAAATTACCGCCAAAATTAATTTTTGATAATGAAGAAGACACTAAAGAATTTCAGTCACAATTAACACTAGAAAGAGTTGTTAATACCAAGGATTGTTATTTACAAAAGTCAGCCTCTGATGCTTTAAATAAAGCTAGATTACAGTTTAATATTCCCCTAAAATCAGGCTATGGTGCGAGTGATTGTCTGCGTAGTTATGCAACGAATTTAAGATTTTGGCATAAATATGCTAATAATAAAACTTTAGAAAAAGTCAAAGAAGGTAAAGAAACAGCAATTCTAGGCGTAGTCGCACCACCTGGAACATCCCAGCATCTTTGGGGGTTAGCAATTGATTTAGGTGTATCGAATGCAAAACAAAGACAAATTCTAAATCAAAATGGTTGGTTTCAAACTGTAGTTAAAGATGTGCCACACTGGACTTATCTTGGTGTATCAGCAGAAGATTTGCCTAAGTTGGGTTTTAAAAATCAAGTTATTCAAGGAATTACTTATTGGTTAACACCTTTATAACAGTTAGATTATATACAAATAAGGGAATAATAAAAGTATGTTTAAATTGTTGAGTATAGATTTATGGTAAATGAAGTTAGTAATCCCGATTTGTCTCTTCTACGAAATTTGTTAAAAACGCTCTACCAAAACCAAGAAATAAATTTAATTTTACAACAGAACTTAGACAAGATAAATAATGATTTTGCTTGTTTACTAAAAAAATGGGCAATAGAACAATTTAATGATAGACCTGATACAGCTATTAAATTAGCAAAAATTATTTTTCAATTTAGCAATATACTTCAAACATTTGAGCAGGGCAACCGAGATATTAATCTCGAAATTGCAATCACAGGTTATGAAGTATCTTTACAGGTTTTAACCTATGATAAATTTCCAAATGACTGGGCTAATATACGACAAGGATTATGTGAAGCTTATCAAGAACGTCAACAACTTCTATCTAATACAGTTGTTAATCTTCAAGAAGAGATTGATAAACATCAGAGCGAATTAAAACAAACACAGCTACAAGTAAAAGATATAACGACAACATTAACAGAATTAAAACAAGAATCAGTTAACTTGCTTCAAAGTGAAGAGATAAAAAAATTAAGAGATGATTATCAAGAGTTAAAAGAGAGCCAAAGCATTGTACATCAACTCCTGATTAATAAGGATTATGCTTTATTTACAAAACGAAATTTCAATACAGCTATTTTTTACGATATTGAAAATTTAACAATTGGCGGAAGTGATTGTAATCTTAATTTTTCCTTTAGGCTAATTCAAGATAATCTAAGAAAAATAGATATAGTTCAGGAGGCATCTGTCCAATGTGCTTATGCAGATTGGAGCGATATTAGGCTAAAATTTCTTAGAAAAGAAATTCAAGAATTGGGAATTGAAGCAATTCAAATTTTCGATTTTGGTTATAGAAAAAATGCAGCAGATATTCAGTTAGCAATTGATGCTATGGAATTAGTAAATCTTCGCCCTAATTTAGAGGTGTTTGTAATTGTATCAGGTGATGGTGCTTTTGCTTCTCTTGCCAAAAAGTTACATGAATATGGAAAAATGGTAATTGGTTGTGCCTATGAAGGAAAATCAAATCGTTTTTTCAAGTCTGTTTGTGATTATTTCATCCCTCTGATACCTATTCAGAAAACCTTATCTGAAACAGTCAATAATAAAGAAGAAAATCCTATACAATATTATACAAATGAAAATAAAAATAGTTATATATTTATTGATATATATAACGAAACTAAAGAAAAATTACTTACTTTAAAGAATGACTATAAACTTATACAATCTGGTATTCCTCTTTCTCAAATCCATAAGTTTCTGATAGATAATATACCTAATTTTAATGAAAGACGGTTGAAAGAAAACAGCAATCAACTCACAAAGTTTTTAAGAAAATCCATCGAAGGCACAGAACTGAGCATTTCTAGCGATAATAATAAATTAATTTTGAGAGAAAGTTTATTATTTTCTAGTGAATCATTGAATACTATTATGTAAGTCGTTACTCGCTCTCATACTATGTTTACAGATGCTTATAGCCAGTAAATGTATCAAAATATGCTCTTATAAGTAGGTCGTTGCAATTAAGCATAACTAGTGATGGCTGTCATTTGTCCTTTGTCATTGTTCATTAGTAAGGCTTTCAAGCCTATTTACGTTTCGTAACATAGTTTTGTTTATTTCCACCGAGTTACTTACTGGTTAATTTCTTAACTCAATAAGTTTGTCGTAGCACTTCTTCTATTGAACCTAGCTTGTGAAACTTCTCAATTAATTCATGAGATTTACTTTTTCGCTGTTCTAGCATTATTTTTAATGGTGTAAGCAAGTTAACATCTGGGTCATCATGCAAAGCAAACTCAGATGCTTGTAAAACTTCTATGGCATTCGCAAAAATCTCTTCATTATTAAAACCTTCCTTAGCAGAAATCTGGTGCAAAGCTGCATCAGGTACAGTTAATCTCCCCTGTAAAGTTTCATCTAATATCAAACCTTTTAATAATGCCAATAAAGCTGCATAAATATTAAAATCATCACAACTATCAAAAGCTTTAAATTCTATACGTCCGATTTCTGCGGGAATGCGAGCAACTTTGGTTAATGATGGAACACTAGGAATTAATTGTTCTTGTTTTTCGACAAAAACTAATGTTGCTGAACGTTTACCTGTTCTAATAAAAGTTCTAACTGATAACCCTTCCCACAAACTACCATTGTAAAATGGTGAACTATAAGTAAAAGGGACGATATAAGGACTGTAATAAGTTAGCTTGCGACCAATATCAATTAACTTTTCTGTAGACATATCTGCTACAGAAATATTTAAATCTGGCCCGTAACTGACCATGTAAATATTAGCAGTTTGCTCGTCAGGATAAGCTTGTAGTTGTTTGATTTCAAAATCGTTTAATGGTGGTTGGGGTTCAAAAACTGTTTTGTAAGGGTTAAAACTCGCTAAAACTGGTGTGTAACCAAAACTACCGGCTAATTCTCGCAGTAAACGAAAACTTTCTGATAGTTCATTCACCGCACCTTGAATATCAGTATGTATGGTGGTTCTGATTTCAATACCTTTGGCTAAACAATCTATTGGTTGATCAGAATCAGCAAATCTTTCAAACCCTTCAATATACCATCTTTTCTTTTTAATTCCAGCATCACCTACACGTAGTTGAGGATAATCATTGGGATAGGTGGGTAATCTTTCGACAATTTGAGCAAAATCAGCAAATTTGGTGTGGTTAAAATCGGCAAATTTACCTTCTTGGTTTAAGAACGCGACTTCATGCTCAATCCCAAAATAAAACATAGCTGATACCTGAAATTGCTAATTATGTGTTGGGCTATATATAGCAGTCATGTTTGATATGTCAACAACAGAGATAAGGGAGACAAGGAGGAGAGGGTAAACAAGGTAGAGAGATGTTGATAAATCATTTAGGATTGTTCTGGGAATATTGTTGAACAACCCTTACTGATGGTGTAGAAGGTGGATGTCTGTTGACCTATTGATGATGATTCTTGATGAATTTCTACATATTTGATATTTATTATCAATAATAGATGTTTAATACTTGACTATTTGAGTGTGCTGTGAGCAGCATTTAAAGGTCATAAGTTCACAATTGCTGAGTACCTCCGCTATCTAAATTCATTATCTTAGTACAAGTTTAAATATAAAAATTCTCAAGATTATTTTAAGAGTAGTTTAACTTGCAATGTGATCAGGAAGCGATCGCACCTTACTTGTAGTTAACAAAACAGCAAATCTTAAAAAGCCTGGGAGTTAACTGTGCAATCAGTTGCCTTCAAGTTAGCCTAGTAATCATCGAGAGAAGCTTGAGGAGTAAATGTATGACTAGTGTTGTACAATCCCCATACAGTAGCGAACAAATAGCCGCTTGGTTGCGTGGACTGCTAACCATTGCTTGGGCAGATGGCAACTTTGATGACCATGAACAGCAATTTATTGCTAGTCTGACCAAAGAAGAATTAGCACCGAGCCTAAAATGGGAGTCTTTAGAGGTAATTACACCAGAAGACTTAGCCACAGCCTTGGGTAAAGGTACGCCAGCAGCTGAAAATTTTTTACGTACAGCTGTGATGGTAGCGATCGCTGATGGTACATATTCTCCCAGCGAAGATCAAGTACTACATCAATTTTGCCAAGTTTTAGAACTCCCAGAAGATATTATCCAAGCCCTACGACATACCCTAGAAATTCAAGATCCACTAGTTTCATCCAAAACGCCACCCCACTTACCACTTAACTCACTACGCGACTGGTTAGATGGGCTAGATGTACAAGACCCCAGAGTTGCTCGGTTTTTATGTAAAATGATTCCCTCTCAATGTCCGTTTGAACGAGATGTCACCTTATTTGGACGTAAAATTGTCCACATCCCGCCCTTGTGTAAGATTAATCCACTTTATGAACAATTAGTTGGGTTACGTTTCCGCGCCCTCTCCTATTTGGCTGATGACTGCGGTGAGGATGTTACGCCATATATTTGAGTGCTGAGTGCTGAGTTAAAAGTAGAGAATAAAAGATAAAGCATTGATTAAAAAACTTATAATTTAAAACTCACAACTCAGCACTGTAGAAATATGCAATTCATTGATCAAGTAGCAATTGAAGTTGAAGCTGGTAAAGGTGGCGATGGTATTGTCGCTTTCCGCAGAGAAAAATATGTGCCGGCTGGCGGCCCCTCTGGCGGAAATGGCGGACGCGGCGGTTCTGTGATATTCCAGGCTGTAGAAAACCTCCAAACCCTTCTGGACTTTAGATACAACCATCTATTTAAGGCGGAAAATGGTGGTCGAGGCGGCCCTAATAACCGTACTGGCGCATCCGGGAAAGATTTAATCATCGAAGTTCCCTGCGGTACAGTGATTTATGATGCCGAGACTGATGAAATTATCGGCGATTTAATTGCACCAGAACAAACTTTAGTTATTGCTGAAGGCGGTAAAGGTGGACTAGGAAATCAATATTTTTTAAGTAACCGCAACCGCGCCCCAGAATACGCACTCCCTGGTTTAGAAGGGGAAAAAAAGTCTCTCCGTTTGGAGTTGAAACTATTAGCAGAAGTCGGAATTATTGGTTTACCAAATGCTGGTAAATCGACTTTGATTTCCTCATTATCAGCAGCTAGACCAAAAATTGCTGATTATCCCTTTACCACCCTCATACCAAATTTGGGTGTCGTGCGAAAACCCACGGGTGATGGTACAGTTTTTGCCGACATTCCCGGACTCATTGAAGGTGCAGCCCAAGGTGCCGGTTTGGGACATGATTTTTTACGTCACATTGAACGCACACGAGTACTATTACATTTAATTGACGCAACCAGCGATGATGTCATCAGAGACTACAATACTATTCAACAAGAATTGCAAGCTTATGGACGCGGTTTAACAGAGCGTCCGCAAATTTTAGCACTGAATAAAATTGAGGTAGTTGATAGAGAAGAAGTTGATTTAGATGCGTTGGCTACTCAATTAAATCACCTTGCTTATGCTCCAGTTTTCTTGATTTCTGCGGTCACTCGTACTGGGTTAGAACCAATGTTACAAGAAGTTTGGAATGTTATTGACCAAATTAATACCATTGAAGCAGAGCAAGTATTGAGTTGAGTTAACTTAAAATAAAACAACAGATATACCCAGATAAATTATTTGTGTTTATCTGCGGTTAATTACTGATTATTTTGGTAGTTATGCAGTTACCAGAACAACGCTACTATTCGCCGGAAGAATATTTAGAATTTGAGGTTAATTCAGAGGAAAAGCACGAATATATTGACGGGCAAGTTATTCTTCAGGTAAGTGAAATAACAAACCATAATACAGTTGTTGGTAACTTTGGTGCTAATTTACTAATGGCTTTGAAACGCCAGCCTTATCAAGTCTTTATTCTCAGGCAACGTCTTTGGATTCCTCAAAAAAGAATGTATGTGTATCCTGATGTAATGGCGATCGCAGATCAACTAGAGTATGCAGAAGGAAGACGGGATACTTTAATTAACCCAGTGTTGATTGCTGAGGTGTTATCAAAATCTACTAAAAGTTATGACCGCGATGAAAAGTTTGCTGCTTATCGGACAATTCCTAATTTTCAAGAATATATTCTGATTGACCAATATAAAATCCACGTTGAGCAGTATTACAAAACAGATAATAATAAGTGGATATTTTCTGAATATGAAGATGCAAATCTGTTGTTGAATTTATCTTCTATTCCTTGTCAGGTTTTGCTGGGGGATATTTACGATCAGGTTGATTTTAGTGTAGAGGCGTAAAAACCTCACGCCAAGGCTCAGAGAAGAGAAAGAGCGTTAGAGTTGTAATTGAGCATAAATGCGTAGACGCAATTAGTAGCTTGTCCTAGACATCGGTTTCTACTCAACTATGACTGATACCAAAATTAAGAAAAAAGGCAAATCTCTACCGCCAAAGCTCATTATCGGTTTAGGTAAGTTTGTCTGGACGACTCTTTGGCAGATTATGATGTCTCGACTCGCCCCCCGCAGTCAATCAGGGGAATATATTCGTCCCGACAGTCAGTTTAGAAGTGTTGTGAGTCAAGCTGAGGGTAACATTTACCAACCAGCAGCAGGACGTTATAAACTTTACGTTGGCTTGGGTTGTCCTTGGGCGCATCGCACACTAGTTGTCAGGGCGCTCAAAGGATTGGAAGATGTGATCTCAGTTACTACTGTTGAACCTTCGGCGGAGTCTGGGGGTTGGGTATTTACCAGTGAAGATGAAGGTTGTCAAACTCTCGCCCAATTGTATCAGCTTGCCCAACCTGGTTACACTGGGCGCTGTACAGTTCCAGTTTTATGGGATAAACAAACCAAAACCATTGTCAATAACGAAAGTGCGGAAATTATTGTCATCTTGAACTCAGAATTTAAAGAGTTAGCGACAAATCCCACACTCAATCTCTACCCAGCCGAACTGCAAGAAAAAATTGACTGGTGGAATCAAAAGATTTACACAAATGTTAATAATGGTGTTTATCGCTGTGGCTTTGCCCAAACTCAAGCTGCATACAACCAAGCTTGTGATCAATTATTCGATACTCTGGATGAAATTGATGCAGCGTTGAATAATAGCCGATATCTTTGTGGTAACAATCTCACTTTAGCGGATGTACGTTTGTTTACAACGCTATTTCGCTTTGACATTGTGTACTATGGGTTGTTTAAGTGTAACCGCCACCGCATTCAAGATTATCCCAATTTAGGAGGCTACTTACGCGACTTATATCAGTTACCAGGTGTGGCTGGAACTTGTGATTTAGAAAGTGTCAAGCAAGACTATTATGGCAATCTTTTCCCGCTTAACCCTGGTGGAATTGTGCCGACTGGCCCTGATATGGCATTTATGTTAAAACCACATGGGCGTTTTAGTAAAATAACTTAAACCTTGCTAACTGAACTTCTAAGGTTTTAATCAGGGTTTTATTGAGTTCGGTACTATTTTTGAATTGCAGAATTTGTTGTGTTGGTAAATCAAAAGGAATTTTACCTTCTAAATCTGGGCGCTGCATGTGTGCTAATAAAATTTGTTCAGAGCGTTTACTTTGAATTGCATAGCCAATTTCTACGCAAACATTAGGACTAGGAATTAATTGCTGATTTTCTTGGCTGTCAATGCTGGCGATGGCTGTAGTGTCGGCTATAAACAATAAACTCTTGCGGATTTTTCGCATCATGGCTTTATTTAAGCGCAGAATGCCATCACTCGGTCTATAAGATTCTACTAATGTTAAAGGCAGACGCGATCGCAGATTCAAAATTTCCAAGCTTTTTTGCAACCCCTCGCGCAAGGCTTCACTGGCTGCACTATACTCAGTTTGATAGCAGAAAAAAATGGTTGGATCTAACTGCGCTAACAATGCTTGTTTGGTGAAATAAATTTCATGACTAATCAAGTCAATATTAGCTACACAATAACCACCACTACCTTCAATATAAAATTCAATATTTTCCCCTTCCAAATAACGCTCAAACCACACAGATTTTTTCACGTCATCACTATCTTCTAAAAAGTCTGCTCGCAAAGCCGAACGCAGTAGACTTTTTTTACTGAGACGAATATCTGCTGGGCGTTTTTCCAATTGTGAAATTGGTTCATAATCTTGAAGGTACCATGCTCTGAGCGCAATAATTGACATAAGGCGCTATTTGAATTATTTAACTGTTTATTTCCATAGAATTCAGAATTTGCTAGGCAAATTGCCATTTGAGCTTACAGAAGTTATGAGTTTGAAGAAGTTGAATTACCCACACTCAATAACTTACTGCTGAATTCTGGATTCTACATTCTACTGCAATTAGCTGGCTACTAGCTTACACCGATTTACCTAAATACAACAACACCCAAGCATCTACTAGCTAAAATTATTTCCTCCTCTTGTTTCTTCTAGGCAGGGATGTAATCTCTTTCACTACTCAAAACAAGCAATGAAAACCAGTTTACAGCGCCCCCTGATTTTCAATATTTGAGGAAATATCAGCGTTCGCGTTGGGTGTTGTTGGGTTTGTACGAGACAGACATAAATTCAACAGCGTTTTACCTCTTCTTTTATTACACTCTAGCTGTTTTATCTGCCAGGGAAGCTAAGTAACTTCATTTATTAGATTAACATCAGTAGATTAGTATGAATATTTCTGCAATTAAACTTTACTTTGAAGAGGAGAATATATAGCTGAACAGTCGGAAGTCATTCATGATAAATATTAGGTTGACATGAATGAAATGACTTTTGAATTTTTGTTTTCAAAATGACACAAATAGTGAAATTGTTTTGAGAATTATTACACTTTGTTGAGGAAAATAAAACTTCTTCAGCCATTGTAAATCTATCTCTATATCGATTTTACTGCCTACTTTTATTTATTATTTAGATGACGTAACAACCTAATGGGAACTTCAATCCAAAACTCTGTTCCTTTACCGATTTCAGAAATACAGTCCATCATTCCACCATGTTTTTCGACAATAATTTGGTAACTAATAGCTAATCCTAACCCTGTACCCTTCCCTACAGCTTTGGTGGTGAAAAATGGATCAAAAATTCGCTTCCTGACATCTTCCGTCATTCCTGGCCCATTATCAGCAATGCGAATCAATATGCGTGATGTATCTGTAGCTAGTCTCGTAGAAATTGAGATTTTCGGCTTAGGAAGCTGAAATTTATCTTGCCCTAAATCTCCTTGATTTTCCAAGACATCAATAGCATTTGTGATAATGTTCATAAAGACTTGATTGATTTGTCCTGCATAACATTCTATTAAGGGTAAATCACCATAGTCTTTGATGATGTCAATACCTGTGAAATTAGCTGTAGATTTCAGGCGATGTTGCAAAATTAATAAGGTATTATCTATACCTTCATGTAAATCAACTGGTTTATTTTCGGCTTCATCTAAGCGGGAAAAATTGCGTAAAGATAAAACAATCGAACGAATGCGATCGGCTCCAACTTGCATGGAAGAAATCATTTTTGGTAAATCATCTGCCAAAAATTCTAAATCAACACTCCTCGCAGTAGAAATAATCTCAGCATGAGGTTGAGGATAGTGCAGCTGATAAAGCTCGATCATTTTTAACAAGTCTTGAGTATACCGATTCGCATAGTGTAAGTTACCGTAGATAAAGTTAACTGGGTTGTTAATTTCGTGGGCTACGCCTGCTACTAGCTGACCCAAACTGGACATTTTTTCGGTTTGAATTAATTGCGTTTGTGCTGCTTGCAGTTCTATTAAAGTTTGTTCTAATTGTGTAGCTTTTGCTCTGGCTTCGGCTTCAGATAAACAACTTTGTTCATAAAGTTGAGCTTGCTGAATAGCGATCGCAGCTTGATCAGCCAACTGTTGAAGTAAATTTATTTCTGTATCTTGCCAATCTCTGGGCTTGGCACACTGATGCACAATCAGTAAACCCCAAAATTGCAAACCGATATTGATGGGAACAGTTAAGTTAGCTTGTACTTGTATATTCTGCAAAAATTCTCGGTGACAAGCATTAATAGAATCTGTATTGACATTATTAATAGTTCTAACTTTACCCTGTAAGAATACAAATGTTGATTCATCGGGTATACAGCCTGCTGGTGTGGGAATTCCCAGAGTTGATAACCAAGAACCGTTGATTTCTTCAACAATTACCTGACCCTCAGATTCACCAGTTCTTTGATAAATGATCACCCTGTCAGAATTTAGCAGTGAACGAACTTCATAGACTATAGTTTGTAAGGTAGTTTTCAAATCTAATGAACGGCGAATTTGTTCGGAAACTTGCTTAATTACCTTAGTAAACAATAAGGATTTTTCTAGTTCCGCCGTTTTCTCTTTTACCCACAGTTCTAAATTGCTATTGATTGCCTGTACTTCTTGGTACATTTGTTGTTGCTGAACAGCAATCGAAAAGCTATGAGACAAAGCCTGGGCGAGGGAAATGTCTTCATCTGTCCAAGCAATCGCTTGCCCCTTTTTTTCTTCTCGCCACACATCAAAAGAAATTTGCGGTAATTGTTGTTGGGGATTGTGTTCACGTCGTCCAGCCCACAAAATTTCGGTGTTAAATTCTGGGCGAAACACACTCAATACACCGATTAATTTTTGTCGGTAATGCAGAGGAATGACTAACATACCTCGAATTTGGGTTAACTGAAACGCAAATGCTAAAACACGCAAATGTGCTTCATGGTAAAGGTTGGTGGTCATCCAAATTTGACCTTGTTTACATTCATCCATCCATTTTTGCCAAACAGGATGTTGTTCGATGATGCTAGTTTCTGGCTCGAATGGGATGGTTGGTTGTTCGCCAAAGGTGTAAACTTCTGTTGCAGATTCAATGTAAAGGCGGCCACTCATACCATTTAAGGCGATGACAGTTTCTTCTAAAGCGGCCTGTAATTCCAGTTTTGGTAATTGATGCAGTAGAGTCGTAACACGATTAATCGTCTCTTCCCGCTTTTGTCTTGCTAAAGTTTGGGCATAAAGAGTACTTTGAGCGATCGCGATCGCTACTTGATCAACAACTTGCTGGACTAGGGTCAGTTCTGCTGGGGACATCTCTCGTGGTTGACTGTGATGTGATACCAATAGTCCCCAAAGTATCGGTTTGAAAGAATCACCTTGGACTTCGCTATGTACAATCGGCACCACTAGCGAAGACTGTACCCCCATTGCTGTTAAATATTGAATATGGCAGGGATCTACTTGTTGATAGTAGGTATTTTCGCTTTCGCTTTCTAGAAGTTCTGCTGTAGTGTTGGGCGCTGGCAAAGATAACCCTAATTTACCCTGAGATACATCCACAATGATCCGTGGCTGTCCTAATAACAGCATTTTTCTGCTTTCCAGAGGAATATCAGCAGATGGAAAGTGCAACCCAATTAAGGATGGTAGTACTTGATCATTGAGAGATTCAGCAATCACTTCTCCACTACCATCAGCATCAAACCGATATACCATCACTCGGTCTGTAGCCAAAAACTCACGGACTTCGGCAACGGTAGCTGTTAAAATATCTGTCAGTTCCAGCGATCGCCTAATCCGGTTGATGATCCGGTGTAATAGACCCTCTTGACTAAAGGGAGGCTGCGAACCGCTTGGGTTATCAGTATATTCCATTGCCTACTAAACCTATAAAAATAATTAAACTATGTTAGAAAAATGCTGCTATACCCAGAGCCGCCGTTTTTATCTTTGACTTTTAATAACAACGAGGAAATATTATTTGTCAACTAATTTTATACCTACTACAAAATGATGTATTCGGTAGGATTATGTAAATCCACCAATTCCTAAATTGTCTCTATGAATCTAGTTTTTTTTATGATTTTTTAATTTTTAACCACATTAATTCAGTAAATCTAGTGAGATAGCCTCTCAATTTTGTTTATTTAGGGAATGTCAGCATTCCCTGTGCCAGTACCAAGTTACTTTTATATGTATCTACTCTTGGCGATAATTCCTGGTAATTACGGAGTAAAGGCGTAAGTGACGAATTTCTTCGCGCACGTTCATCAGAATTTTACCTAGATGGTTATGACCAGTTTTATCTTGACCACAACCCCAAAAATAGTCAGTCGGAGAATTTTCCACAAGCGTCTCATCTCCTGTCGCTAGTAAAACTTCTCGAATATCAGTATGAGTGAGAAATTTTTTGAGTACTGCTTCACGCATCACTTGAGTTTTCACCAAATCCCAATCTAAACGTAATGTCCTTGAACTACAGCGTCCTAGGGCGGCGGCTTCTTCTGGTGTGGCAGCAGCATGAATCACAGGTATAATTGCTGCATCTTTGCTACCCACAAACTTTTGGGCTTGATAATAATGCTCAACTGTTGACCAATAAGTACCTTGGATTTGGATGGGATGGCAAGAAAAGTTAGAAAAACAACCGTAAGGCTGCCACACTTTGTAAAAGTAAATAGTCATTTGAAAATTTATGTTCATATATATTAAATCTATAGCAGTCCTCAAACTTTCTTGAAAAATCAAGATCCCCAACCACTTCAAAAAGTCGAGGATCTGAGTAGAGCGATTTTCAGGAAATTTTAAATATTGCTTATAAAAATAGGTTTTCCACCTTGATTGAGAGATGCGGTTAAAGCTGCCAAAATTTTGACTAACTCTGTACCTACCCAACCTGATGACACAAGCGGCGGTTGATTTTGGAGTATGGATTGAATAAAGCGATCGCACACTTGTTGTAAAGGTTCACCAGGGTTTAAGTCAATCACTTCTCGGCTTTGATTTACCGGAATAAAAAGATTTCCCTGGCGTTCAAATTCACCATGTAATAAAGTCAATGGTGCATTCGGTGACATTTCATCAAAAATTAAACTCCCCAGACTACCCACCACAGCCAAACGCCTTTGTTTATCAGGGTTTAGCCAACACAAATGAATGTATGCTTGAAAGTTATTCGGGTAGGTCAGCGTTACCCAAACTAAATCTGCTAAATCAGATGGTGAGTTTTCTGCTGTTTGCAACCACACTGTCCCCGTTGCTTGCACTTTTACAGGTACTTGTCCCAGCCAGTTGTTAAAAATCGCAATATCATGAATCGCTAAGTCCCAGAGTGCATCAACATCTTGGCGGACTGGCCCCAAGTGGGTACGAGAAGCATAACCATAACGTAATTCACCTAATTGATTCGCCTCAACTACCGCTTTTCCGGCTGTAACAGCTGGGTGAAATAAATAAGTATGGTCAACCATCAAAATTAACTTTTGTAACTCTGCTAAATAGCAAAGTTCCTCACATTCCTTGGGGTCTAAAGTTAAAGGCTTTTCCGCTAAAACATGGTATCCCTGCTGGAGAGCATCTTTGATTAAATGATAGTGAGTTGTGGCTGGTGTGGCGATCGCAACTGCGGCTAAATCTGCTATTTTCTGTAAATCCGTCCACTGTGTTGTTAATAATACATTTTCATCTAAATTAAATTGCTGTTTGACTGCTGTTAATCTTTCTGCGTGGGGATCTAATACTGCTACCACACTGACTTGGGGATGTGCTAAAAAATTCCGCAGTAAATGTACTCCCCAACGCCCAACCCCAATAACTGCGATTTTAATCATTGGTGAACCGTCAAAAGTGAATAGTCAATAGTCAGCGTTAAAAGTGCGATCGTCAACAGTAAAGATGCCAAATTTCTGATTTCTACTAAATATCTTAAGTATTGGTTTATACAAAAAAATACTAGTAATTTTTGGACAGTGCAAACTTCAAGGTGATTTTTGGGAACACTTAAATTTAGCTGACTACCAGGCATATAGCAGTTCTTACTTGCTTGTAATACAGTTGGAACCCCACCCCGCATTTGCTGACGCAAGCGGGGAGGGGTTGGGGGTGGGGTTGAAATGTACCTCATCCAACCGAGAACCGCCATAACTAAATTCCTGGAACAAGCCAGTAAGTAAAAATTTATCAGTTTTGGTCAATCTCAAACCAAAGCAACATCATCAATATGAAATGGATTAAGTCATCTGTATATTTTGCCGTCTTGTCCATACTGTGCTTAGATGTTCTGCCAATTTCTAGTCTCAACGCACAGGTAAAAGCTGAATCTATCTCGAAAACACAAGGATGGCAAATTAGCCAAGCATTTAAGCCACCAAAACGCGGAGATCCACCCGCCAGTGCTGGTGGTTCAACTCGCGGTTCTAGTTGTTTGAAAAATAAGAAACAAATAGTCCCTCTCTTACCTGCAAACAAACTAGGTTTGACATTAGCTGAACGTCCTACATTGTTCTGGTTTGTACCGGAATCTTCAGTCAAAACAGCCAAGTTTGTGCTGTTAACTGATAAAGATGAGAATTCTGTTTATGAAACAACTTTGACGCTGCCGAATAAATCTGGAATTATCAGTTTTACCTTACCTAAGACTGCCCCAGAATTAGCAGTGGGCAAAACTTACCATTGGTATTTGACTGTTATGTGCAACTCTCAAGATGCCAGCACAAATCCTTGGGTAGATGGTTGGGTAGAACGCACTGAAGCAGAAGCCTCATTATCAGCAGCATTAGCCAAAGCCCAACCTCGCAAATTACCAAGCATTTATGCTGAAGCTGGGATTTGGTATGAAGCACTAGCGACTTCAGCACAATTACGCCGCAGTGAGCCGAAAAATGTGCGAGCCAGAGTTGATTGGTGGACATTATTGAAATCAGTCAATTTAAATGCACTGGCTTCTGAGCCATTTGTTGATTGCTGTAAGAGCGACTAAATAGGTAGCAAAGAATACGGATAGGTAACTGGAGAGTGCGAATTGAATGAAATACTAACTTGCTCTACCCAGTACCTAAAATTATGATGTGGTCAAAACTTAAGCCGCAAATTTGGCAATGGCGGGGTGTTTTATTTGCTGTTCCTAGTATGACAGCCTTAGTGATTGGCTTAAGGTTGATGGGCTGGTTGCAACTATTAGAGTTAGTGACGTTGGATAATTTTTTCCAAATGCGTCCTTCAGAAGCAGTTGATAGCCGCATTGTGATTGTAGAAATTAATGAAGCAGATATCCGTCGGCAAACACAATGGCCTATGACTGATACTGCTTTGGCTAGTGTATTAGAGAAAATCAAGCAACAAAAACCCAGGGCGATTGGTTTAGATATTTATCGTGATTTACCTGTTAATCCTGGTCATCAAGCTTTAGTTAAGGTATTTAAATCGACACCTAATATTATTGGAGTCCAAAAAGTTTCTGATACTGTTGATAGTTCGGCTGTGAATGCGTCGCCTGTATTAAAGCAACGCAATCAAGTTGGTTCTAATGATTTACCGATAGATATTGATGGCAGAATTAGACGTGGATTGCTCTACGTTAATTTAAAAAATGACGAAGTTTTAGAAAGTTTTGCCCTAAAGCTGGCTTTGTTATATTTAAAGCCTGAAGGAATTACCGAGAAACCATCAGCAAATAACCCCAACTATTTACAGTTGGGTAAAGGGATTTTTCCCATTTTTGAAGCTAATGATGGCAGTTATATTCGGGCGAATGCTGGTAGTTATCAAGTGCTGCTCAACTATCGAGGACGAATCCAAAAGTTTCAGAGAGTCTCTTTAACCCAAGTCCAAACCAATCAAATTCCACCAGATTTGCTGCGGGATAAGGTGGTATTGATTGGTGCAACATCTGAAAGTTTAAAAGATTTATTTTATACACCATATAGTAGTACTGTGTTTGCCATCCCAGAGCGAATGGCTGGTGTGACGATTCATGCAAATTTGATCAGTCAAATTTTGAGTGCTGCTCTTGATGGTCGTCCACAAATTCAGAGTTTACCTGAGCCTTTAGAATATTTGTGGATTTTGAGTTGGTCGATCGCAGGTGCAACTTTATGTTGGGTACAACGCCACAATAGTCATCAAAAAATCCGCTTACCTATTAATGTGGTGTTAACGACTGGGACTTTAGTCGGGACAGGTTTTGCAGCTTTTTTAGCTGGTTGGTGGATTCCGATAGTACCATCATTTTTAGCATTAGCTACCTCAGCGATCGCAGTTACTTACTACATTGCAGAAACCGCCAATGGAATGCGGAAAACCTTTGGGCGCTACCTGACTGATGAGGTAGTGGCTAATTTACTGGAAAATCCCACCGGCTTAAACATCGGTGGCGATCGCCGCAAAGTCACACTGCTCTTTTCTGACTTACGTGGCTTTTCTGCGATGTCGGAACAGTTACCACCTGAACAAGTGGTGTCAGTTCTCAATTATTACCTAGAGGCAATGACTGATGTGATTAATCAGTACAAAGGTACGATTAATGAGTTTATGGGTGACGGGATCTTTGTGATGTTCGGTGCGCCTGTGAATCGTCCTGATGATTCTCAAAGAGCGATCGCTTGTGCAATTGCCATGCAATTAGTAATGCAGCAAGTCAATGAACATAATAAAAAAATGAATCTCCCAATTCTAGAAATGGGTATTGGAATTAATACAGGTGAGGTTGTTGCTGGTAATATCGGTTCCCAAAAACGCGCTAAATATACAGTTGTTGGTAGCCATGTCAACTTGGCTTCTCGTGTCGAAACTTATACAGTTGGGGGACAAGTTTTAATTTCCGAAAATACCCTCAAAGATGCCAACATTGAATTACACATCGGCAACCAAATGCAAATCCAGCCTAAAGGCATCAGAGAATCAGTCACTATTTATGAAGTTCACGGTGTTGGTGGGCAATATAATTTGTTTCTGCCCAACGAAGATGGGGAAATGGTGACTTTAACTCAGCCAGTTTTAGTCGAGTATACAATTTTACAAGGTAAACAAGCCGTTGGCGCAGCATTTCCAGGGGAATTGATTAGCCTTTCCCCCAAGGTTGCACAGATGCGATCGCTCAATTCCTTAGAAGTCTTAAATAACCTGAAACTGAAATTACTCAATACCGAACTCACCACAGAAGAATTTATCTACGCCAAAGTCATGAAAAAATCTGACCTTGACGAACATCTGGTGACAATTCGTTTTACATCTGTACCACCAAAAGCGATCGCAGTTTTGGAATCCAGCATTAATGCTAATCATTGATTCCTACTCCCTATTCCCTACTCCCTACTCCCCAATTCATAAGAAATCGATATTATAGAAAAGTAGACAAAACTTAAAAAATATTTATCAAATGCTCATTGACTCGTCTGGCTTGTCCAAGGTCAAAGACTCGATAACCGAAAAAATCTTCTTCGGCCATGAACCCAGTGCCGAGTTAATTGCTATTCTTAGCGTTTACTTTGTCCAAGGGATTTTAGGACTGGCGCGTTTAGCTGTTAGCTTTTTCCTCAAGGATGAACTAATGCTGAGTCCGGCGCAGGTATCAGCATTATTTGGCGTTGTCGCCTTACCTTGGATGATTAAACCGCTATTTGGCTTTATGTCTGATGGCTTGCCGATTTTTGGTTATCGTCGCCGCCCATATTTAGTATTGTCTGGGATATTAGGTGCTATTGCCTGGTTGAGTATGGCCACAGTAGTTCATAGTAGCTGGGCAGCAACCGCCGCGATCGCCCTCAGTTCCCTAGCCATAGCTGTCAGTGATGTCATAGTCGATTCCCTGGTTGTCGAACGAGCCAGAGTCGAATCCCAAGCAGATGCAGGCTCACTACAATCTTTATGTTGGGGCGCATCGGCTGTTGGGGGTTTAGTAACAGCATACTTTAGTGGTATCTTGCTCGAACATTTCACCACCCGCACAGTATTTTTTATTACAGCTTCTTTTCCATTAATTGTCTCTGTGGCGGCTTGGTTTATTGCTGAATCTCCCGTTAATCAAGAAACTAACGATACTAATAACACTCAAGACCTAAGTATCAAACATCAACTTAAACAACTACGCCAAGCAGTCAGCCAAAAAACAATTTGGCTACCAGCAGCTTTTGTCTTTATTTTACAAGCTACCCCAACCGCCGAATCAGCCTTTTTCTACTTCAGTACCAACGAACTCCACTTTGAACCAGAATTTTTAGGCAGAGTCCGCCTAGTTACAAGTCTCGCCTCCTTATTAGGTATTTGGATTTTTCAACGTTTTCTCAAAAGCGTTTCATTCCGGCTCATATTTGGTTGGAGTACCGTAATTTCAGCAGTTTTAGGCATGACAATGCTGCTTTTGGTAACTCACACTAACCGAGCTTTAGGTATAGATGACCACTGGTTCAGTTTGGGAGATAGCCTCATCCTCACCGTAATGGGACAAATCGCCTATATGCCAGTATTGGTATTAGCCGCTAGACTTTGCCCCCCTGGAGTCGAAGCAACCTTATTTGCCTTATTAATGTCCGTCTTTAACTTAGCCGGGATGGTCTCTTATGAATTTGGAGCCATCATCATGCACTGGCTGGGTATTACCGAGAGTAACTTTGACTCACTGTGGATTTTGGTAACTATCACCAATCTCAGCACCTTGTTACCACTAGTATTTCTTAATTGGCTACCAAAAGACAACACCCAAACTGAAAACTTACCAACTAACAGCGAACCATTCATTCAAAATTTAATACTCCCAGAACAAGAATCACAAGTGATTGAATAAAATCAGAATTCGGAATTCAGAATCCAGAAGTCAGAATTGATCGGAGTTTGTTAATTAATAATATCCATGATTAGCATTTCTATCTATAGCAATCCTAAATAATTTGTGAAATCTCTTTCTTTGTGTCCTTTGCGCCCTTTGCGGTTCGTTAAAAAAAATACTTTTTCACAACTCAGATAGGATTGCCATAGCAGAATCATAATGAATTTATAATTCTGTCTTCTGACTCCTGAATTCTTACAAATAAAAATCTCTTTGCGCCTTTGCGCCTTTGCGTGAAAAAAATCAAAACTATGCAAAATTTAAAAAATCAAGAATTACAAAAATCCTACACACTTGAAGATTGGCAGAAAGGATATGAATCCCTACCCCAAGAATATGACTATTGGATTGATGAGATAGAAGGACAAATCCCTCTAGAACTCCAAGGTACACTTTTTAGAAATGGCCCTGGATTGTTGGAGATCAATGGACAACGTATTCATCACCCCATTGATGGCGATGGGATGATTAGCCGCATTACATTCAATCAAGGTCGCGCTCATTTTCGTAATCTCTTTGTGCAGACTGATGATTATTTAGCAGAACAAAAAGCCGGAAAAATTTTATATCGCGGTGCATTTGGCACTCAAAAACCCGGTGGTTGGTTAGCGAATCTTTTCGATTTCAAAATTAAGAATACTGCCAACACCAGCGTTATTTATTGGGCAGAAAAACTTTTAGCATTGTGGGAAGGTGAAGACCCTTATCGCCTCGACCCCTACACACTAGAAACCTTGGGAAGAGAAAATTTTCACGATTTATTATCAGAGCGTCAACCCTTTAGCGCCCATCCCCGCATTGACCCTAGTAGTTATCAAGATGGTGGCGTACCTTGTCTGGTGAATTTTTCCAGCAACCCAGGACTATCAACTAAACTGAGTGTTTTTGAACTTAATCAAGTTGGTAAAGTTCTGAAAAAGTATGATTACACTATTCCTGGCTTCTGCTTTATTCACGATTTTGTCATTACACCCAATTACTATATATTCTTTCAAAATCCTGTCACCTTTAATCCCCTATTATTTACCTTGGGTATTAGTAGTGCCGCAGAAAGTATCAAGTTTCAACCCAACAAGCCGACGCGGATTTTAGTAATTCCCCGAACTCCCCAAGAGGGACAACAAAACATCCAAGTTTTAGAAACTCAAGCAGGCTTTATTTTCCATCATGCTAATGCTTTTGAGGTGGGAAATGAAATATTTATTGATACTATTTGCTATGAAAATTTTCCCGAACTAGAACCAGCCAGTGATTTTCGCCAAGTTGATTTTGAGCAGTTTCCCCCCGGTAATATTTGGCGGTTCCACCTGAATCTTGATAGTCAAACGGTACAAAAGAAATTAATCACAAATCATAGTTGTGAATTTCCGAGTGTAAATCCCGGTAAAGTTGGGCGTTATTATCGCTATGTGTATGTAGCTGCGGCTCATGCAGAGACGGGACATGCTCCTGGACAAGCAATTCTCAAACTCGATTTAGAAACAGGAGCAAAACAACTGTGGAGTGATGCACCCCGTGGTTTTGTGGGCGAACCAATTTTTGTACCCCGTCCTGGTGCTGAACAAGAAGATGATGGTTGGATACTCACTTTAGTTTATGATGCGGCTCATCACCGTTCAGATGTGGTAATTTTAGATGCTAGTGATTTAACCAAAGGTGCGATCGCTCGTCTACACCTCAAACATCACATCCCCTATGGTTTTCATGGTCACTTCACTTCTGAAGTATTCTGCCCAATTGATCCCTGATGTTTAAATATTGATTCTTCACTGTTGATCAAGCACATTTCACCAGAACTGTGCTTTTTTTAACAAAAAATAAAATTGTAACAAAAACTACAGAAAATAATTCATTTTTGAATATAGAGGATAAGCTAGGCATATATGTATCCAGTTCGCAAAGATACCGCGATGAGGAGAAACTTTTATGATTGCAACACCGACAATGCCTCTGGAAGCTGCTACACCAGCCCATATATGCCCATTCGATCAAGCTTGTAGCTACTTAGAAGCCGCCGGCAAAGAATTAAGGTTAGACCAAGGTGTACTGGAAATTCTCAGCCACCCGCGCAAGGTTGTCACAGTTTCCATTCCCGTGAAACTAGATAATGGCGAAATACGGGTATTAGCAGGACATCGGGTACAACACTCTGATATTTTAGGCCCCTACAAAGGCGGGATTCGTTATCATCCGGCGGTCACATTGCGGGAAGTTTCCGCACTCGCTATGTTGATGACTTGGAAATGTGCGTTGTTGGGTATTCCTTATGGTGGTGCGAAAGGAGGTATTGCCATTGATCCACAACAATATAGTGTGGGAGAACTAGAACGCATTACCCGGCGTTACACCAGCGAATTAATTAAAGATATCGGCCCTTCCGTAGATATCCCTGCGCCAGATATGGGTACTTCTGCCCGTGAAATGGCTTGGATGATGGATACTTATTCTGTGAATGTTGGTCATGCTGTCCCAGGGGTTGTGACTGGTAAACCGCTATCCGTGGGTGGTTCCCTTGGTAGAGAAAAGGCCACCGGACGCGGCACAATGATTATTGTGCGGGAAGCTTTAGCAGACCAAGGTAGAACCTTAGAAGGAGTGCGAGTTGTTATTCAAGGTTTTGGTAATGTTGGTGGTGCAGCAGCTGAACTACTTCACCAAGCAGGCGCGAAAGTTATAGCAGTTTCCACCGGGACAGGCGGGGTATATGCGGCTGATGGGTTGGATATTCCCGCTTTAAAAGCTTACGCCGCCGAAAATCGTCACCATTTGGCTGGTTTCCCCAACGCTACAGTTATCACCAACGCCGAATTACTGACTTTACCTTGCGATGTCTTGATTCCGGCTGCTTTAGAAAACCAAATTACAGCAGAGAATGTCCATCAAATACAGGCGCAAATTATCGCCGAAGCCGCTAACGGCCCTGTAACTCTAGAAGCCAACCGTGTTCTAGAAGCACGGGGTGTAACTGTGCTACCAGATATTTTGGCTAATGCTGGGGGTGTGGTGGTGAGTTATCTGGAATGGGTGCAAGGTTTGTCTTACCTATTTTGGGATGAAGAAAGAGTCAACCGCGAAATGGAACATTTGATGGTGCAAGCTTACCGTCAAGTGATGCAACAGTCCAAAGTGCGCCAAGTTCCTCTGCGGTTAGCCGCGTATACTTTGGGTGTAGGAAGAGTAGCACAGGCATTGAGTGATCGCGGTCTTTATCCTTAATCATTTAACAAAGTAGAGATGTTGCAATACAACGTCTCTACTTTCTTTTCTGTTTCTCAAGCTCTCAACTCAGATATAGGAATCCGGTTTGATTTCTGAATTTATTTGTGTAGGTAGGGAATGGGGAGTCGGGAGTAGGAAAGAAGCCTGATCTGAGTGTACTGATTTTTTTCCCAAATCAAATATGAGTCCTATAAATACCAATATGATCAAAACATCTCTGACAAGACTCTCATAAAATGGCTTTAAACTTCCAAGTACAATTTCTCCGAAATGCTTACAAATCCCTCAAAAATTCTATCTTAGAAAAATATCCACTTTTTCCGGGGATGCTGACTGCATTCTTATCAGTGGGATTATGGCAAGTCAGTGCTTGGAATAGCTTGGAATTATTAGGATTTAACTTAATATTTCGCACCCGTAACTATCTACCGCATTCTAGTTGGGATCAACGTATAGCCGTAATTGGTATTGATGATCGGACTTTACAACAATATGGGCAGTTTCCCTTATCGCGCGATCGCTATACTCAATTATTAGAAACTCTAGAGGCTACCCCTCCCGCCGCGATCGGCTTTGATATTCTGTTTACCGAACCCACAAATCATGATGCTAAACTAGCAGAGGCAATGGCAATTAACGGTACAGTTGTCTTAGCAGTCGCCCCTAGTTTACAGCAACAAACCCTGCATCCTGTGGAAATTTTCGAGCGTGTCACGAGCATAGGACACATAGTCAATCATGCTGATTTTGACGGCATCACTCGGCATTTTTTTCTCTACATCGATCACGTTCCTTCTTTAAGCATCAAGCTACTAGAAACCTACAACAATACTCTACAGCACACCTTCACCGCAAACACAAATAAAAGCCAACAATCCTTAATTACCATTCCATCTCTGCAATCAGGAATGAGCAAAAAATCCGTCTGGCTTAACTGGGTAGAACCAACAGAAAAAATCCTCACCTATTCCTTTGCCGATGTTTTACAGAAAAAAATAGATATAGCCAAACTGCAAAACAAAATTGTCTTAGTTGGGTTAACTGCTACTGGTACAAACGATTTTCTCAAAACTCCCTTCCTACAAACAGCACCTACTTCTGGTATTTATCTACACGCCGCAGTCCTAGATAACCTACTCAACCAACGGTTTCTGCGAAGAGTCCCCTGGCAATTTGAACTGTTGCTACTACTTTTTATCAGTATTGCCGTAAGCATCTTACTAACTTCCCAAAAATTTTACCAACGAATTTTGCTACTAGGACTACTACCCCTAATTTGGTTTGGTTTATCAGTATTAGTCCTGACAATCGCTAATCTTTGGATACCCACTGCTGCACCCATTGGTACTATTCTCTTGGCAGGCTTAAGTGTGCAGTGGCAAGAACAAAAAGAAAAACAACAATTAATGAGTTTATTTGCTAGTCACGTTTCTCAAGATACCGCTAGATTAATCTGGCAAAATCGTGACGAAATTTTCCAAAAAGGACAACTAGATGCCAAAGAAATGGTAGTAACGGTGTTATTTAGCGATATCCGCAGCTTTACCACAATTTCGGAAGATATGAAACCACGAGAGTTACTCAACTGGTTAAATACTTATCTGGGAGCAATGGCTGAATGTGTTCACAAGCATCATGGAGTAATTGATAAATACATTGGTGATGCCGTTATGGCTGTTTTTGGCATTCCCTTTCCTCACACTCAAACCGAAGAAATTCAGCAAGATGCCATTAATGCCGTCTCTGCGGCTATAGCCATGCAAGAAAGATTAATACTATTAAATCAAGAACTCCAACAGCTTGGCCTGCCTGCTATTCAAATTGGCATCGGTATTCATACAGGCTTAGTAGTTGCTGGTAGTATTGGCGGATCTCAACGGTTAGACTATTCTGTACTAGGAGATGCTGTAAATATTGCGGCTCGTTTGGAACAACTCAATAAAAATACGCAAGAAGGCAATCCTCATAGCATCTTAATTAGTGAGACAACACACCATCTAGTCAAAGATAATTTTTATACACAAAAATTAAAAGAATTAACACTGCGCGGAAGGCAAACACTGACTATGATTTATTCTGTGACTAAGATGCAAAGCCCTGTTAATCATACAGATAAATAGTAAAAAGCAATACTATAGGACTCATATTTGATTTATGAAAAAAATCAGTACACCCAGATCAGCCGTCTTTCCTACTCCCTACTCCCCATTCCCTACTCCCTACCTACATAACTAGATTCAGGAATCAAACCGTATTCCTATATAAACTTGAAACTTTACATTAGTCATATATAGTCTTCGACCACCAGTTTTTAATTGGTGAAAAATTAGGAAAATCAGGAGATGAGGATACCTTAGCTATCTAAAAGTACGTGAATAGATATTTAAATGTAGGAATAGTCATAACTGTATTAGCAAACACACTGTTATGTAAGGGTTGGACACAACCATCCCCATGTATTTCTCAAAGCTTGTCAGAAGTTAGAAATTCTGTTGACAGTTTCCGACAGAGTGATGTTATCGTCATTGGACAAGTACCAAATCATCCTTACGTAGTAGTAGTTCCCGGTGAATCAGAGCGGTTATTAAACATTGTCAGACGCTATGTTACCGACGCATTTTTAGCACAGCATAGGCTTGGTGCTTATGTCTATGCCGGCGGCTTTGCAAAGAGGTATGAAGCGGAATGCTTATCTTCTGTACTAAGATCCCACGGTTTAGATGCCAGAGTCGTCTATTTCCATTGAGTAAAGGTAGAAAGTTTTATGAAAGCTTGGTGGGCAGGTTTGATGGTGGTTATAGTTGGGTTAGTTATTGCTTTTCATGCCCTAGCATCTGAACCACTAAAAGTCAAGAGCAATCAATGGCTAGAAGTACGCCGCCCCATTGGACAAGTTATTTATTCCCGTGGACAAACATCTCAAGCAGTCCGCAATGGAATGCGATTAAAATCAGTCGGTGATACCATCACCACTAAACAAAGTTCTAGTGTAGTGCTGGGAATTGACACAGGTGCGGGTTTCGTTAAAGTTGCGGAAAACACAACTGTAACTGTACAAAAGCTGGAAACAGGTAGTAAAGGCCAACGCATTACACAATTACAAGTCTTGTCTGGCCAAGTAAACCTACAAGTTCGCCCCCTAACTCATAATACATCTCGTGTGGAAATTAAAACCCCGGCGGGAATTGCTGGAGTCCGAGGCACAGAGTTTGGTGTGAGTGTTCAAAATGACGGTAAAATGGGTGTTGGAACTAAAAAAGGAGCAGTAGCCACCTCTGCTCAAGGACAAGCAGTACTGGTAAAAGCTGGATTTCAAAATCTGACTATCCCTGGACAACCACCCTCACCAGCAGTCCCGTTGCGAGAAGATACTCGTTTGAATGTGAGTCAACTTCGAGCTAGAGATAGACAAGTCCAGATTATTGGTACTATTGATCCGGTAAATATACTGTCAATTAATCAACAGCCTCAAAATGTTGATTCAAATGGCAGATTTGATATTACTTTGCCTTTACCTTCTAACCGCAAAGTAGAAGCTTCAGTGTTAACACCATTAGGGACAAAACAACTATACCAACTGGTAGTTCCTTAAACTGATTTTTGAAATATATGTAGTGGAGGCAATACGGTTCGGATAAGAAACTTACTTGTGTAGGCAAGCAAGGGTGCAGGGATGCAGGGGTGAAAGGGGGAACGAAGGTACGCTCTCCCCTGCACCTGAAGCTCCTCCGCCCCCCTGCTCACCTCAACAGATACATTTGTTAACCGAACCGTATTGGTAGTGGAGGGGTATAGAGGTTAGAGGCTAGGATGCTCAAGACTAGATGAATGTACCCCATTGGGATGAAAAACGCTGTAAGCCTCAAATGTTGTATTAAACAATCAATTTCATCCGCGTCCATCTGCGGTTAATTTTTCCAATCTAATGCACTACTTTAGCCTTGCCGCGCCAATAGTTTAAAATAACAATGATTTTTCAGTTCTAGTCAGCCAAAATTAATATATGCTGAATCCTTGTATGTTAACTGTATTGATCAAGAAGATTCTAGGCTAAAAACTGAGAAAAATCTGTGCTGGATATCAAGCAAATACGGGAAAATCCCCAATTAGTGCAAGAGCGGTTGAACGGTCGTAGCGGTAATTATGACATTCAACCGATATTAGAGTTAGACAAGCAACAACGAGAACTGGAGATGAGCCGCAGTCAACTCCAAGCTCGGAGTAACGAAATTGGTAAACTTGTCGGTCAGAAGATCAAATCTGGTGTTAATCCTCAAGACCCAGAAATTCAAGCTTTGCGTGATGAAGGTAACTCCATTAAAGCTCAGTTGAGTGAACTGGAACCAAAAGAAAAAGAACTGAAAGCTGAAATTCACAGGCTGGTACTCGCTCTACCCAATTTACCGAGTGACTCTACACCTGTTGGCAAAGATGAGGAAAATAACGTTGAAGTTCGCCGTTGGGGTGATGAGTATATTCCACAAAACCCCAACATTCTGCCGCACTGGGAAATTGGCGAAAAACTAGGTATTCTCAATTTTGAGCGTGCTGTTAAAGTTGCCCAAAGTCGCTTTACTAGCTTAATTGGGGCTGGAGCAGCACTAGAAAGAGCATTAATTCAATTTATGCTCGATCGCCAAATTCAGGCAGGATATATAGAAGTTAGTCCGCCATTGTTAGTTAACACTGACTCACTGACAGCAACCGGTCAACTCCCGAAATTCGCTGAAGAAAGCTTTAAATGTGCTGATGATGATTTGTGGCTAATTCCCACAGCAGAAGTACCCGTGACAAACCTCTATCGTGGGGAAATTCTCGCTGCTGAAGACTTACCTATTTACCACTGTGCTTATACTCCCTGTTTTCGTCGGGAAGCTGGCAGTTATGGCCGCGATATGCGGGGGTTAATTCGCCTGCATCAATTTAACAAAGTGGAACTGGTAAAATTTGTCCAGCCTGAGACATCCTTTGACGAACTAGAAAAATTGGTGGGTAATGCCGAAGCAATTTTACAGGCATTAAAGCTACCTTATCGGGTAGTAAATTTATGTACTGGCGATTTAGGATTTTCCTCAACCAAAACCTACGATTTAGAAGTTTGGCTACCTTCGGCTGGCAAATACCGCGAAATTTCTAGCTGTTCTAACTTTGTAGACTTTCAAGCACGACGAGCTGATATTCGTTTTAAGGAAGCAGGTAAAAAAGGTACACAGTTTGTCCATACCCTCAACGGTTCCGGTTTAGCAATTGGACGTACTATGGCTGCGGTTTTGGAAAATTACCAACAACCAGACGGGACAATTTTAATACCGGAAGCACTGCAACCTTATTTGGGGCGCGAGGTGTTGTAATCAACCCAGGACTTACACACAAAGGTTGTCTGTGGAGATTGGGTTTAGGGGTGAAAGGGTTTTGGATAAATACACAAGCCACTTGGCTCAAGTTAAGATACTTTGTTGGGTGTAGCGATCGCTACACCCAACCTTACTATTCTCTTAACTGAACCGTATTGCCTTATACCCAATTTCTACAGACAATCTTGATTAGCCTAAATTACATAATCAATTTAAGCTTTTTGAGCAGCTATCTTTTGTTTTTTTAAAGTTGCTGCACCTGTCATAGTCGCCAAGAAGATAGCCGCAAGAGTACTAGGTTCTGGAACTGATTGAGAAGTACCGACTTTGATTTGGAAGGCCAAGTTAGAACGACTAGGTGCTGCACCAACCCAGCTAAATGCTGTTTTACCAGTTAGTGTAAAGGGTGCAGCAAGACCAGTGAGATGGAGATAATCTAAGTCTTTTGTAGTATTTGTACTTGCCGATGCTAAACTGCCTAACGCTGTACCATTAAGAACTAAATTAGTTAAAGAAACAGCGTTTTGAAGGTTGTTACCACTACCTTTATTAGCAAAGGTGCGGATAAAGATATCTGTGACAGCACCGCTAAATTCTTGAGTTATTAATTGGAAAGTTTGGGAAGTATCAAAAACTTTGTAAGTTACTTTACTACCTGTATATTCCAAACTAAAGTCCCAAACTTTACCATTACCCCAGACTAAATCTGCTTTAGCCACAGGTTGCCCTGGATTTACATTTGCTCTCACATCTCGATTAATCCCTAATTCCCGCTCACCGTTGCCACCAAATCCATTGTTACCAATTCGAGCTTCTGCAACAAACAACTCCTTAAAATCTCCTTGGTCTAGGAGTAAATTAAAGTCCGTGTCATCAAAGCCTGGGTTAGCATCTTGTGATGTTAGAGGCGTAAGTGTAACCGCTTTTGCTGGGTTGGGTAATATCAATAATCCCGATATCATTAACCCTAAAGTTAACAATAATTGACTATTAGCTCGATATTTGGTTAAAAATGACATAAATTCTCCACAAATAGCTATTTTTAACAATTTAGTAGTCTGCACCCGATTAATTTAGTTCGATTTTTTACTCAGTAAATAAATATAGTCCACATCAATTTTTAGCTTTGCTATTTACTGAATATTTTGATAGGCAAAATCTTTTATATACCAGTAATAGAGCTAGGTGATGTTTTGTGTTTTTAGAGTAAAACAAAGTCACCTATACTGTCGATAACTATTGGCTGATTTTGATTGAAACTTTATATAAGATAAAATTTTAACTTTTTAGTTAAATATACGTACGTATACAATTTACAGCTTGATATAGCGTTTCTCGGTTGAGTGCAGTACAAGTAGATGGAGAAAAGAGGCTAGAGAAATGTACCTCACTGGAACGAGAACCGCTATATATGCCATCCGCGTTCATCCAGGAACTTCCAAAGCCAATCAATATTCCATAACTATGAGTAAGCTAGGGGAGAAAGAGCCTGCTTGCACTTTGTAAATTGAATCATTCAATTTCTGGAATTACCCAACTGACAGCTTGTAGCTAACAATTAAAGTTAGGACTTACGCACCAAGATTGTCTGTGGAGTTTGGTTATAGGGGTGAAAGGGTATCTGACTGGTGTAGGTTTTTTACGTTATGCCCCAAAAACCTTGATTTAGGGTGTAGGGGTGTAAGGGTGTGAAGGGGTGGAACTCTGATTAAATCGTGATTTTTAGTGTCGCTACTCATCACTCTGTTAAAAACCTACACTTGTGAGTGAAAGGGTATGGGGTGTAAGAGTTTTAGATATATACACCCTTAAACCCTTGATATTTCGTCTTACTGCGTAAGTCCTAATACCCACTCTTGGCGATGAACATGATTGGTTATGCTGGTATCTCTTGGACTCAGGAGTAGTTACCTAACGTCAAACTCAATTTCTTTCTGTCAAACAGAATACTATTTTATAAACTTTCCGGATACACATTCAGAAACTCAGTAGCAGTGAATATAAGAGTTCACAAGAAATATCTGCCATGCGTGTTACATTTTCGCTTTTAGTTTCTAGTGTGGTTCTCGGTTCTTTGGTATTTAACGGTTCAGACAGTTTAAATCGCTCATATATGCTAATTGGTGATACAGGAGGCAAAATGTTGTTATCAGCAAAACCAAAACCTAAGCCCAAATCAAATGAGCCAGAAAATCCGGCACCTCATCGTGGTAGTGGACGCAGAGATTTAATTGAGTCTCTAAATAATGCTTTTCCCGTTGGTTAGAGTTCTTTTAGGCTAAAAAAAAGAATCTAATAGAAATAAAAGCATTTTCCAGAATTTCTGGCGTTCAGATCACATTTTATCCTCAAAGAAATTTAACATTTTCGTAGTATTTCTGCTGCTCGTTTCTTAAAAGCACCTATTCCTTCAATCAGATAATTTCTTGTTTTTTGAAAATTTTTTGAGATTTTAGATTTTAAAATCCAAGAAGTCTCATTGAGATATTTTGAACTTGGCATCTACCCGTTTCTAAGTACGATCGCATCATCTTCGTGCTGGGAGGGGTAACATAAGAAGAAACTAATATTGATGCTGTGTTATGGCAACCCAACTCAGTGCAGCTAAATCGCCTACTGACATGGTAATCTCTTGGGAAGCATTGCCCAATGATTATCAATTAGAGGATGAACCTGTGGAGAATACCAATCAGCCAATTTTGGCTGGTGCGTTGCGTGAAAGCCTAGAAATTAGCGGTTTTATTCAACCACAGATGTTGATAGCCTCGAATTTTGGTCTTTGTGCAACTGTCAATGGACAATTGATTTTAAAAGCACCTGATTGGGTTTATGTTCCAGCAGTAAATCAAATTTTCAGCGATCGCAAAAGTTATACTCCTAATTTAGAAGGTGAAGTACCTGCGATCGTGATGGAAATTCTCTCTGACACCGAAGGCGGGGAATATTCTGTTAAACGCACCTATCCGCCAGGAAGATGGTTTTTCTATGAACAGATTTTACAAGTTCCCATCTATGTGATTTTTGAACCAGATGGGGGTTTATTAGAATTTTACCAACTGAAAAATCAACGCTATGAGTTGCAGCTACCCGATGAAAATGGTCGTCATTGGGTAGAGTCGATGAATTTATTCTTAGGAACTTGGCAAGGTACTAAAGAAGCCCGGACTGGTTATTGGTTGCGCTGGTGGGATGCCAATGGTAATTTGTTACCTTGGGCTGTGGAACAAATTGAACAAGAACGCCAACGTGCTGAACAAGAACGCCAACGCGCTGAACAAGAACGTCAGCAAAAAGAAAGATTAATGGCTTATCTGGCATCTCAAGGCATTGACCCGAATAATTTACCTGCTTTGGAGTAGCTGTACTAACATCATATAAGCTGGGTAGACCCTAGAGCGGCGGTATTGGTGTAAGGTAATCATTTCTTGGTGGTCAAGATAGTTGAGAACATCATTAACATACCACCAAGCAAAATAGCGATCGCCAATCCGCCAGTTGCTAAGTCCAGCACGTTAGTATTATCCATTTAAAAATCAACTCCCCGCTTGAGTTCTACGCCGTGATTAGCATAGTGCTTGTGACAATATACCTCAGAGTGGATACTGGCTAAATCAAAATAAGCGGGTTGTTGTTGGCAACGGCCAGTAATAATAACTTCTGTGTCACGGGGTTTGCGGAGTAAGGCTTGGACAATTGGTTCAACTGGGAGGAGTTCTAAATCGACTGTGGGGTTGAGTTCATCTAAGATGATCGTTTTATACAACCCAGATGCGATCGCAGTTTTGGCAATTTCCCAACCGCGTTCAGCTTCGACATAATCTAATTCTTGCCGGGAATTGCGCCACACGATCGCATCTCTGCCACAACGTTGATGATCTACCACTTCTGGGTATGATTGTTGCAAGGCAGCGATCGCTGCATCTTCGGTATAACCGCTACCACCTTTGAGCCATTGCATAATTAACACGCGAGTAGAACCGGGATGGTTAATTCCCCTACCAATGGCTTGTAAAGCTTTCCCCAAGGCGCTGGTTGATTTACCTTTCCCTGCACCAGTATAAATTTCAATCCCTTCAATTAATAGCTGTTGGGCGATGGGGTGATGTTGCGGCTTCATTTCCGAGTGTAAATCGGCAATTTCTAGCAATTTTTCCGGTGCGCCGCGTCCGGTAGCAATGATTTCTAATTCTTGGGGTTTGGATTTTAACGTGCGTACCACTTCATCTACTGGTAGCAAACCTAAATCGAGGACGGGGTTAAGTTCATCTAATACTACTACTGAATATAACCCAGAGGCGATCGCACCTTTGGCGACATCCCAACCCCGCGCTGCTTCTTGTCGGTCGTAGGGGATAATTTCTTCAGCACTAAAAAATTCGGCTCTTCCCGTCCGTACCTGATCAATTAAATGAGGAAATCCACGCTGTAGGGCTGCGATCGCTCCATCCTCATCATAATCACGTTCTGGCCCTTTTAAAAAGCGCAGCAGTAAAACGCGATTGTAATTATTTTGAGTATTTATCCCTAAACCAATTGAGCGCAGTACGACCCCTAAAGCCGCTTGGGATTTGCCTTTACCCAAACCATCATAAACGTGAATTTGACCTGTGAGTCGCTCAGAACGTGCTTGTGCTGTGCGAATTCCAATGCCGTTCCTTGTCATCTCTCAAAAACCTGTAACGTGGCAGTCTCTAATCTTACCTAACCTCTTGCACTTCCAGATATAAAAAATCTTGGTTGGGTACTTCCATACAAGAGTTAGCAGGATATATTAACAGGGTAAATAGGGGTATACTGGCACACCAAGATGGTACATCCAGGGGAGTAGGGAATCGGGAGTCGGGAGTTGGGATACAGCATTGATGAAGGCTTGAAAACCCAACTCATGCTATCACCCTCAAAGGTGGTGCTTCCCACCAACGGGTTGTTGATTCCTCTATCACTCTCTACTCCCGCTCCAACGGGACTTGGTGATTGACTATATCAGCCTGATTATCCCTATTTTGTCCTTACCCTTTCACTGCAAACCTACCTGACTATGCTCAACGACATTTTTACCCTACCTAACCCGCCGCGACTGTTGCCGATTGGCGTGATGTTGTTTAATTTATTATTTTTCCTGGTGGCGATTCCGATTGAAGCTTATATTTTCCATTGGCGGTTAAAGTTTGACAAAAAAACGAGTATTTTTTATGCGATCGCCACTAATCTTTTTTCGGGAACTATTGGTTGGGTAATATTTTTTATCTTAGAACCGATGCTGCCCCCAGACTTTAAATCGGAATTAATTAACTATGTATTTTTTAATAATTTTCGCTCTCCCACTACCCAAGCCACGTTAATTTTTACGACTTCGATTATTTTCTTTGCTACTTTTTTAATGAAATTTGTCCTGTTACAGCTTTTGGTATTTACCTTAAGAGACGATGGTTGGAAAAAACCAGAAATTGCCGAAACATCCCAGCGCCGACAGTTACGCCGTGAGATTCCGGGAATCAAATTGCAAACTACTAATTTGGTGACTGCTACATTAATCGCCAATTCTCTTAGTTATACAGTGATTACGATCATTTTATTGATTCGCAATCGCTAAATACTGTTAGTTATTTGGACATATCTATAACGTTAGAGGTGAAAAAATGAATGTTTTGTTTAAAGATTTGTTTGGCATATTTAAAATTTTTGAAGATGTCTATGCCAGGGTCAAAAAAATCTTAGTTCCTACTCAAGCCTATGCTTGGCAGACATTTATTTATTTGAGTGTATTTTCAGGATTTTTATCTTATTTTGCCAATGGTTATATCAGAGATATCATTGCATTTTGTGGCTGGTTATTTTTAATTGCTGGCACAGCTTGGTATACCACTGATGATCCCATCAGAGTTCCTGGCACTTTTATGCCTGTGGGTGCATTGATTACAGGATTTTTAGTCAGTGTTTTTGCGTTTGGTAATCAGCAGGATGTAATTACGCCTAGAACCATTGTGCTTTGGCCGACAATATCTTCTTTAATTACAGCAATTCCCGAATTTTTTGAAGGCACAGATACAGATTCTAAAGCGCAAATTCCTAAGCCAGAAGTCAGGCAGAAAATTCTGATTTTAGTAGCCAGTTGTATGATTTTAAGTTGCTGGATACAATTTTACTTTGTCATGGATAAATGGTTACAAGAATATCCTAGTTTGCTGGCCGATAATTTTCAGCGCAGTACCTTTGTCAGAAGAACAGACATTAGCGAAAAAGTGCCAAAAAATGGCGTGATTATTTTAGATAAACTACAACCACTAGTAGAACAGCAAATTGATGAAAGACCTTGGTCACAGGTAGAAAAATGGCTACTAGATGCCAAATTACAAGTAGGCAATTTAGGTAATCGAGTTATTGATAAACAGCTAGGAAAGTATGAAGAAAAAGCTTTGTGGCGAGTTGAACCGCGTGTGGCAAATACAAAATCAGGGGGATATGTTTTAGATTTGCTGAGTATTTGGCGTGGCCCCAGTTCTAGTCAAAAAGGATATTATCTGAAAAAATCTTGTCGGATTGATCCGGTAGCAACTTCAGGTAAAAAAGCTATTACAAGCACAAACCCAGAAGACAAAATTGCAGTCGGGGAAATAGAATGCGATCGCGTCAGTAAGTTTGTTGCTGGTTCACCACCACCACAACAGTAGTTTTGTGGGAGTGGGGAATGGGGAGTAGGGAGTAGGAGAGGTAAGGGGGACAAGGGGGACAAGGAGGAAAAGGGGGAAAATTAGAATCTTTAACTCAGCACTCAGCACTCAGCACTCAACACTCAGCACTCAACACTCAGCACTCAACACTCAACACTCAGCACTCAGCACTCAGCACTCAGCACTCAGCACTCAGCACTTTTAAGAACAGATGAGAACTTTTGTAATTGCGAAAAATGTATTTCAGGAAGTAGTACGCGATCGCATTTTATATGTGATTGGATTTTATACGTTAGTGCTGGCGATCGCGTGGCGAGTACTACCGGAATTTGCGGCGACTACTGAAAACAAGATGATCTTAGACTTTGGGATAGTGGCGATTAATGTCATTAGCTTAATTGTCGCCGTTTTTATCGGTACAGGACTGGTGAAAAAGGAAATTGATAAACGCACTATTTTAGTGTTAATTGCAAAACCAGTCAGCCGCAGTGAAATTATTGCTGGCAAATTTTTGGGTTTGTCAGCAGTTTTGGCTGTGTTAATCAGCACGATGACGGCCATTTATCTGGGATTTTTGCAAATAGAGAATATCCCTCATCCTACACTTAGTATTGTGATTGCCGCAGTTTTTCTGTTTTTACAGATATCTTTAATCAACGCTGTGGCGATTACACTGGGTGTTTTCACTAATGCTTTACTGGCGATAACGTTAACCTTTGCTGTGTATTTAATGGGGAATATTAGCCAAGATGTAGTTAAATTCGGGCGTTTGAGTCAAAACCCCACAATGGAACGCATCACCCAAGGGTTGTATCTGATTTTGCCAGATTTATCGCGCTTAGATTTAAAAAACGATGCGGTGTATGGAATGCAGGCTTTACCGAATGCAACTATATTAATTACCAATGCTGCTTATGGCGTACTTTATTGTATTATGCTGCTGGCGATCGCTAGTTTCGTCTTCTCTAAGCGGGAGTTTTAAATGTTAGTCACCATCAGAAATTGTTTGTAATTCTTAATTAATTCACGCGGTATTTCTAAAGTAAATCTAAAGAGAACCAAAGGTCATAAAAACGAACGCTAGGATGCTGATAATCTTTTTTAAAAATGACTGAAACCAGAATCTTTGCAAGTACATACCAACATAACTAAAAGTCTGAGGTAGGAAATAACAATGCTGGAAAGTCTGGGAAGAATTAACCATCCATTAGTCAGAAGCGTTGCCGCAGCAGCTACCGTTGGTTCAGTAGTTACTTTGTCTACTGCTATTATTATTGGGTTTGCCAACCCTAAAGATAAATCTGCCCATCAATTTGGTGTGTATTCTTCACTATTTGGCGCGGCGGCTGGGGCTGTATTTGGCTTGGTTTACACAGGTAAAGATAGTGAAGATAAATCCACTCCCGACATTTCCACAGCAGACAGCAATGTTTGGCAAGACTGGCGAAATTTTGTTGTGGTTCGCAAGGTAAAAGAAAGCGAAGAAATCACATCTTTTTATTTACAACCAGAGGATAAAGGTGAAATTCCCAACTTTCAACCAGGGCAATTTCTGACGATTAAACTTGATATTCCTGGACATAATAAGCCTGTAATTCGGACTTATTCACTGTCAGATTATTCTGAAACGAGTGAATATTATCGTCTTTCTATTAAACGCGAACTTGCACCCAATGGATTAGATGTCATGCCTGGTGTAGCATCTAATTTTATGCACGATCGCATTCAAGAAGGTGCAGTTATTCCCGCCAAACCACCAAACGGTAAATTTGTGCTGGATGTGCATAAATCTACCCCCGCAGTCTTGATTAGTAATGGTGTTGGAATTACACCGATGATCAGTATGGCGAAAGCTTGTACTCGACTGAATCCTCAGCGTCAGGTTTGGTTTATACATGGTGCAAGAGACGGACAATTCCATGCTTTTCATGATGAAATTATGGAAATTGCCCAACAAAATTCTAATTTAAATATACATATTCGCTACAGTCGTCCTAGAACAGAAGATGCAGGTAAATATCAAAGTGTAGGATATGTTGATGCAGCTTTAGTGCAGGAATTATGTCAACAAGAAGCGGAATATTTTTTATGTGGTTCAACTCCATTTATTCAGTCTGTTACTGAAGGACTCAAAGCTGCTGGAGTACCTAATAATAAAGTTTCTTTTGAATCCTTTGGGAACCCGATAAAAACTGAGTCGCCAAAATCAACTCAGGCTGCAACTCCAGGTGAAGAATTTGCAGAAATTGTCTTTGCTAAATCTGGTAAAACTTTAACATGGCAACCGAGCGATGGCACTATTTTAGAATTTGCCGAAGCTAATGATATTGATGCGCCTTTTAGTTGTCGGATAGGAGTTTGTGGTACTTGTATGTGTAAACTCCGCGAAGGGGAAGTGAGTTATCAAGAAGAACCAGGCGCAACCATTGATGAAGGTTCGGTGTTGATTTGTATTTCTCAACCCGGTAGTTCTAAATTGGTGTTGGATATTTAATTAAGGTTGATACCAGATTTAAACTCCATCTCTTTATAGCAGGACTTACGCACAAAGATTATCTGTGGAGATTGGGTGTAAGGATTTTGAATAAGTACACCCTATACCCCTGTACCCCTACACCCTCACCAAAACCCTTAATTTTTTGTTTTTATGCGTAAGTCCTATATGGGTGGAGTATTCACCAATTCTGCATTCTGTCTTTTGACTCCTTTTTATGTTCACAAATTAGGGCGATCGCCAACGAATTGATCGTAAAACTGATATTTTAGTTGGTATGCGTTATTTTCAATATTGATGCAGTAAAGTAAGGCATCTTCAGAGGTAATTAGTTTTTGTAAGTGAATTGCCAACTCTTGAGAGTGAGTGAGTCCACCTAGAAAGCTTTCTTTACCAATATCAGAGTTTCTGCTGTCATGGATCATGTGGAAATAATAAAATTCTGATCTAATTTTGTGGTTTGATTGTCCATTTGATAAACGTTCAGAAATTCTTTCCCACAAACAGGAATACTCAACTGAAACCAGTACCTCTGCCCAAAAACGCAGAAACGCTACAAGCCCCAGTTGAAAATGCTTTTTCTCTAGACAACCAACCATTAGTTTATAGCTTTCATCTCTGACCATTTTAGTATGAGGCGTTTCAGGCATGGTTAAAATCATTTCAGAGGTAGCGCCTAGATTCAGCAAATCTTGGAAAAGTAACTCTCGATGGGAAGGAAGTGGAATGCCTTTTGTATTACGAGGAAATTCTTCATTTAGAATGCCTCTAACAATTTTTTTAATCTGCTCATCGGTAAGAGCATCAATCACAAATTCGTAGATATTGACAATAGAAAGTGATAAAAAGCGGCGCTGGATGAGGATTTCTAGGAAATTCTGCCAAGAGATTGTATCAATTTGAATAAATAGTGGATGTGATTTAAATTCCTCAATCAATGAAATCTCAAAACTATTGATTTTTTCCATCATAATTTCTAGGTTGTAAATAGAATTTTGAGGTCATTTCTCCAATTTATATTGGGATCTGGATAAAATCGGCGAGCAACTTGCCACATCAATTCAAAATCGTTTTGTAAAGTATGCGTTATAAATTGATTAGAAGTATTCAGTTTCATTTCTAACTGAAATGTATTAACAGCAAGGGAACCATGTAGGAAAGGTGCAGCTAACATATAATCACCAGCCCGATAAATTGCCAGAGAAGGAAGTGTATCATAAAGCTTAATGTTGAGCAGTTGAGAATTATCGGAAATTCTGATGATTTTTTCTAGCATCTCCAAATTAGCAATTACATAATCACAAATATTGAGTTCATCATTAATACTAGTATTAGCATATTTTCTCAGAACATCTTCTCTCAGCTTGGCAGCATTGGAATAAGGCCAAGCAAGTAAGATTCTGATTCGGACATGATTTTTAACGCACTCAGTTAAATGCTCAAAATAATCATTTAAATTAGGAGCAAAAGTCTGAAGAATATCTACATATTTCTGCTCTGGATTATCTGAATAAATCAATTTCTCAAGTTCCTTGCCAAAGGTATCCCTAGGAAAATTTGGATATATATAATTCAAACCTATCTGAGAAAAAAAGATATCTTTGTTTTGATATTGAATATATTTTTCCGTCAGATACTTATGAAGTTGTGGAAGCTTATATCCTTTTCCATAAATTTGAAATTTTCTATAGATATTTTTGAGCCTTTGGGTAAAAGCTTCTTCTTCAATTAGCGAATAGGATTTAATGTAAGTGTCTAATAAATCTTTTTTTGTAGGACAGTGGCTTTCCCCTAAACACATTAACACTTCTATTTCCAGAGGTGTAAGTTCAGATTCTCTAGAATTGCATAGTGCTTCTAAAAAAGAATTCCAATTCATAAAATATTTGCCAATTAAAAAGCACAGAAAAACAAAATAATTTGCAATTACTCAGTCAGAGATATGTCATTAATCCATTCTACTTCCTAGCTGATGGGGTAACGAAAACCTCTGTAAATAAGATGCAGCAATAGTTTTAAGCCAGTATTCTATAAAAAGATAAACTTCATTTTCTGGCTTGATTGATTCTATTATCAATAAGCTTAGGGCAAAAGTCTTACTTTTCCATTTAACTTGGTTCTAAATTTAGTTGTATCTTTATGGCGGCTATTCTATAACCCTTGCTATATAAAGCTTTGAAACTAGATTTTCACCTCCGCCCAGACTTACTAGACATATACCAGAAAACAATAGACATGTACCAGAAGACAATAAGCAGGAAGAAAAGTCTTACTATTCCTGGCATTCAAATTTTTAAATTGCTCTAACATCTCTGACTACCGCTACATTACACCTCACTACACTTTCTCAATATTTACTCATCTCTAGATATGGACGATGATGTGCATACTTTTAATCAAGGTGACTACTCATGTTTAATGCTTTTGAAGCCGCCCTTTATCAACGTTTACAAGATTTTAAATTACATGATCCAAGCCATGAATTTGGGTTTACTCGCCATCTAATGAAAAATCACGGTTGGACGCTAACCTATGCACAAAAAGCGATCGCAGTTAGAAAAAATTACTGGTCTTCAAGCAGAAACTCCACAAGCCACGAAACTTGCCAATTAAACAACATTTAGTAACGCACATCAGATAAAACTCAATAGGCTTT